>CAIJXG010000092.1 GCA_903824505.1 uncultured Pseudomonadota bacterium
CAGCTTCGGGCTCATGAACAGCAACAGGCTGAGCAGGAAACCGCCCTCCGCCAAAGCCTCTCGACCTTGCAGGGCGATCTACTCAAGCTCGAGCGTGAGAAAGCCCTGCGGGAACAGGAGCTGCTCCAGCAAATCGCTACCACACAGGCTGAAAAAATTCATCTTGAACAAGAATCCATGCGGCGTGAAGAAAAATTGAATGGGGCCCTGTCCCTCATCCAAAGCGAGGTACAAACAGTTCGCCATACTTTGGCATACGAACAGCAAATGGGGCGCTCCTTGGAAGAATCCTTAGAGAAAATTCAAGCGACGGTCAGTTGGCGCATGACGGCCCCGTTGCGGGCTGTGGCAACCTTTTGCTCATCCGCCATCAAACGGCCAAAACAGGCCAAAAATATTAAGGCTCAGAAATCATCCCAATAAAACCATGCTCGCGCGACACAAGGTGCGGCTGTTGCTTATACCAAGGGTCCTAAATTTTAACCTCTGCGAGTCTTTGAAGAAAAAAAAGAAAGCTTTTGTCGCCACGCTGAAAGGCAAGGTGCAGATTTTTTATCTGCCGCCCTATTCGCCTGATAGAAACCCTGATGAGTTGGTCTAGAAACATTTGAAAGCGGATACGGTCGGCCGCATGGTCATCACCAGCAAAGACGATTTCAAAACCAAAGTCGTCTCACCCATGCTTAGTCTCCAAAAACGTCCCGAAAAAATCCGCGCTTTCTACCAAAAACTCTCTCTCAGATATGCTGCTTGATGTCGGCTTCTTATGTACTGATTAATAGAAGAGGGTTTCCATCTTCTTTATTGGATGCCTCGCAAACAATGTGCCCTGTCTGGCGATCCACAATAACAGCGCCGAAGGGTGCCCATGGAGCCGTTCGTGCCAACTCAATTGCCCTTTGCATATATTTTGCATGAAGCTGAGACTCTGAGTCAGAGTCCAAAGATTGCTTTGTGTTGGCGGCTGTTGGCTAGGTCACAACACCCTACCCTTCAACCTGCTTCGACATCCTTTTGCGCATATTCGGATCCAGATAGCGCTTGCGCAGGCGAATACATTTGGGAGTAACTTCGACCAGCTCGTCATCCGCGATATAGGCGATGGCTTTTTCCAACGTCATGCTCATGGGCGGGGTGAGGCGAACGGCTTCGTCCTTGCCCGAGGCACGGATATTGGTCAGCTGTTTGCCTTGCAACACATTGACATCCAGATCGTTGCTCTTGGAATGTTCACCCACGATCATGCCTTCATAGACCTTGGTGCCGGGCGAGATCATCATGGGGCCGCGATCCTCTAGCTTCCACATGGCATAGGCCACCGCCTCGCCCGCGCCGTTCGAGAGGATAACCCCCGTACGCCGCGCGGCAATCGGGCCCTTATAGGGCGCATAGCCGTGGAAGAGCCGGTTCATCAGCCCCGTTCCGCGCGTATCGCTGAGGAACTCGCTGTAATAGCCGATCAAACCGCGCGAAGGCGCGAAAAAGGTTAGCCGCACTTTGCCGCCGCCCGAAGGCCGCATATCGGTCAGCTCGGCCTTGCGTTCGGACATTTTATTGACGACGGTGCCCGAATAAGGCTCATCGACATCAATGACGACTTCTTCGATCGGCTCTTGACGCTGGCCATCCACTGTCTGGAACAACACGCGCGGGCGGCTGATGGACAGCTCAAACCCTTCGCGGCGCATGGTTTCAATCAGAATGCCTAGCTGCAATTCGCCGCGTCCCGCGACTTCAAACGAGTCATTGCTTTGAGATTCCGTCACGCGAATGGCAACATTACTTTCGATTTCGCGCATCAAACGGTCGCGAATGACGCGGCTGGTGACTTTGTCCCCTTCCGTGCCCGCGAGCGGTGAATCATTCACCGAAAATGTCATAGCAATCGTCGGCGGATCAATGGGCCGCGCCAGAATCGGTGTCGTTACCGAAATCTCGCACAGCGTATCGGCAACCGTTGTCTTACTGAGGCCTGCAATCGCGACAATGTCTCCGGCCGAGGCTTCTTCCACAGGCACGCGCTCCAACCCGCGGAAGGCAAGAATTTTTGTTACGCGCCCTTGTTCGATCACTTGGCCGTCGCGCGTAAGGCCCTTAAGGGGCATATTCATCTTCACGGTGCCCGTCTGGATGCGGCCCGTGAGCAACCGCCCCAAATAGGGGTTAGCTTCCAGAATTGTTGCCAACATGCTGAAAGAGGTCGAAGAATCAACCTTTGGAGCAGGCACATGGCGTAGGATAAGGTCAAAAAGCGGCGCGAGATCCTTCGGCTCCTCCCCGATTTTCTCGATTGCCCAGCCATTGCGGCCAGAGGCAAAAAGCGTTGGGAAGTCCAGCTGTTCCTCAGTCGCATCCAGCGCAGCGAAAAGATCAAACACTTCATCATGCACCTGATGCGGCCGCGCGTCAGAACGGTCGATCTTATTGATAATAACCATCGGATGCAGGCCGATGGCCAAGGCTTTAGAAACAACGAACTTTGTTTGGGGCAGAGGCCCTTCCGCCGCATCTACCAACAACACGACGCCGTCCACCATGGATAGAATCCGCTCTACCTCACCGCCGAAATCGGCGTGGCCGGGTGTGTCGACAATATTGATCCGCATATCCTCGCGCATGATCGAGGTACATTTGGCCAAAATCGTAATGCCGCGCTCCCGCTCCAAATCATTGCTGTCCATCGCGCGTTCCGCAACCTGTTGGTTTTCGCGGAAGGTGCCGGACTGTTTCAGCATCTGATCAACCAAGGTCGTCTTGCCGTGGTCAACATGGGCGATGATGGCGATATTACGAAGTTTCATGGTTTGGCACTTTCTGTTTTTCTGAACAAGGCGCAGGGGTAGAGGGTTACGCCGCTTTCGTCAATAAATTTCGGTTCTTGCCGATAGCCCTTTCCTTATAAGCAGGGTGATTGAAGGGCAAAGTTGCCATAATTAAATGCGCGTTAACCATAAGGATCCTCAAACGATAGGGCCCATTTCAACCTTTTTTGGCATAAAGGCCGAAAGTGTGTGGCATGGAACACATGCCTTCAGGGGCATTCGAAGCCAACACCGTTTTCTTTTCTATCGGCGTTTTGGCTTACAATCTTCATCTTGGCTTTCATGCTTTGGTCGTTGCCGGCGCAGACGGCGAGACCGAAGAAAAAGCTGAAGCCAAAAGGCGAAAAGTCAAGTTCGAGGGGGCACATCCGGGATTTCTCTGGCGTCAAGCTCAAAACCGCTCAATCCTTTGGAAACTCTACCAAACGCCCGGAAAGGCTTGTCCCCGTAAAACGGGGATGGTGACGGACGTCCGTCCTTCGATCTTGAAAGTCAGCGCCGACCTGCTTGATCTTTTTACCCGCATCCGCGCCCCGTGCGCCAAACTCCAGCAGGAAGGAGGGCTAATCAACAAAACGTCCTGATCAAACCGGACAAACTGAGACCCTGCCCCCCCTACGGCGGAGCTTTGTTCCTTGCGTCAAAATCCAAGACGGCGTTTTCAGAAAAAGACCAAAAGGTACTCGTAAAAGGTATCCACTCCCTCAGCTCGTACGCCGTAGGCCCAATTTTTACCCCACCCCACCATCCACCACCCTCGCGCCAAATCCCATCGCGGTTCTTGGGTGAAAACATTGAAAAACATCTTTGCCAAATCCAAGCCAATTGTCGTACACTTGTGTCCATTCGGAACCCCTCAAGTTTCATCCGCGCAAAAGGTGCATCGGCTTCGCTGAGCGCTTGTTTTGCATGGAATCGAATGCTCGGCTTTCCGAGGAACCCGAGTATAACTTCTTTCATGGACGGTTTTTCCTTTCTAGGGTTGATCTTCTCCCTATGGCACACAGATGCCGTCGGAAGAAGCCGTCCACACATGACGAGCTCTTTCACTAAATCGCCCTGTAGCGACAATCTTGATTCTTCAAAAAAAGAGAAGAGGGGGTGCCCGCTCTTTTAAACCGCTTTGAAGATTAAGCTGGCATTCGTGCCGCCGAAGCCGAAGGAATTCGACAACGCGACCGAGATTTTCTTTTCTTTTGCGGTATGAGGAACGAGATCCAGATCCGCAACCTCGGGCGAGGGGTTGTCCAAATTCAACGTTGGTGGCGCGATGCCGTCTGTTATCGCTTTAATCGCATAAATTGCTTCAACAGCGCCTGCCGCGCCCAGCAGATGCCCTGTGGCCGACTTGGTTGATGAAATCAGGGTAGAGGCCGCATGGCCCCCCAACAAACGCCGCACGGCCTTGATTTCAATTTCGTCGCCCATAGGGGTTGAGGTCCCGTGGGCATTCACATAATCGATGGCTTCGACAGGCATTTCGGCGCGTTTTAAGGCCATCTCCATCGCGCGATAGCCTCCATTGCCGTCCTCGGCGGGTGAGGTCATATGGTGTGCATCACCGGACAGCCCATAGCCCGCAAGCTCAGCATAGATTTTTGCACCGCGCTTTTTGGCGTGTTCATATTCTTCCAAAATCACGACGCCCGCGCCTTCGCCCATCACGAATCCATCGCGGTCTTTGTCATAAGGGCGCGAGGCGCGGGTCGGTGTGTCGTTAAAATTCGTGGATAACGCGCGCAGGGCGCAAAATCCGGCGATTCCGACGCGGCAAATTGCAGCCTCGGCGCCTCCCGCGACCATCATATCGGCATCGCCCCACGCGATCAGCCGCGCGGCATCGCCAATCGCATGCGCCCCTGTCGCGCAGGCCGTGACAACCGCGTGATTAGGTCCCCGATAGCCGTGAAGAATCGACACTTGTCCCGAAGCCAGATTAATAAGGCTGCGCGGAATAAAGAAGGGCGAGACTCGACGCGGGCCTTTCTCGTGCAAGACGATCGAGGTTTCGTAGATTTCGTTGAGGCCTCCGATGCCGGAGCCGATCATGACTCCAACGCGCTCCCGCGCTTCCTCGTTTGGCGGAATATAGCCGCCGTCTTTGATCGCTTCAGCCGCCGCGACAACCGCGTAATGGATGAAGATATCCATTTTCTTTTGTTCTTTGACTTCGATAAAAGCGTCGAGATTGAGTTCCCCCTCCCCCGTTCCGCGCGAAATTTGCCCCGCGACCTGACAGGTCATGTCCGAGGGATCAAAATGGGTGATACGAGAAAGCCCGCTCTGGCCAGCGATCAACCGCTTCCAATTGATGTCCACCCCAAGCCCAAGGGGGGAGACCATCCCCATGCCTGTGACGACAACACGGCGCATGACACACCTTTTCTGTTTGTTTTGTTCACTAAGAAGGAACGGCTGCGCCCTTTAAAAGGCGCAAGCCCGTTCAATCCCCAAGATTCTTAGGCTGCCTTTTTGGACGAAATAAAGTCAATGGCATCCTTGACCGTTGCGATCTTTTCGGCCGCATCGTCCGGGATTTCGACTTCGAAAGATTCCTCGAAGGCCATGACAAGCTCGACCGTGTCAAGACTGTCAGCCCCTAAATCATCAATGAAGCTGGCATTGTCCGTGACCTTGGCAGCATCGACGCCCAAATGGTCCACGACGATCTTCTTCACGCGTTCTGCGATATCGCTCATTGTTTGAAAGCCTTCTGTTGTTAGCGGGTAGGCGCAGGATTTTTGGAAAATCACGCTGCCCTCGAATTACTCTCTCTAGGCTGGGAAAAGGCCGCTGTCTAGACTGGAAAAGAGGTCCCTGCCTTTGTTTTGACAAAATTTTGATTCTTTCTTGGGATTAAACAGAACTAAGGCTACTCCACATAGTCCAGATCACGATGAAAACTCTCCTTCAGGCTTAACAAACCAAGGACGGAGAGACCTAACGCGACAAGCATGATTATGGCCCAGCTCGATACGACCCCGACAAGAGGCGACAAAGCCTTGAACCCCATTGTTGCAGGGATAATCAAGGCGCGCGCAACGGTTGGCACGCTTGTTGTGGCCGTTGCTCGAATATTTGTGCCAAATTGCTCCGCGGCAAGCTGGATAGCCACGATCCAGTAACCGCCTGCAAGCCCCATCAACAAACAGGAAGCGTAGTATAATTGAGCCGTAGCAGGCCGACATACCAGATGGGCGGCGCAACCGGCTGTTAATAAGAGAAGAAAAAAGGCAATGGCTTTGCGGCGACTTTTTAAAAGCTGGCTCAGCAAGCCGCTTAGAGCATCGCCTATCGTGAGTCCGATATAGCAAAAAATAATGGCTTTTCCGGCTTGCAACGGGACGCTTGCTCCAAAATTACGGGCGAATTCCGGCGTAAAGGCGACCAGAATCCATATCATCGTTAAAAGCGGCAAGGGAACAAAAATAACCGCGATATATCGGCGCAAAAGAGAGAGATTAGAAAAGAGAGATACAAAAGAACCGCGCGGGACATGTGTGTTTTGCGCGACCGTCAGATAAAGACCGGACTCTTTAAGCCCAACGCGCATAAACAAAAGGGCAAACCCCATGCATCCCCCGATCATATACGCCATGCGCCAGTCAAAGGATTCTCCTATAAAACCTGCCATGACAGCGCCTAGCATGCCTATAGTGCCAATAAAAGCGCTTCCCAAGCCGCGATATTGGCGGGGTAAAAGTTCAGAAACAAGGGTTATGCCAACCCCCAGTTCTCCGGCAAGGCCGATGCCCGCAAGAAAGCGCAACCCCACGTAAGATAGGACGCTATCAACAAAAGCGTTGGCAAGAGTCGCGATTGAGTAAAGGAGGATGGAGCCAAGAAGGACAGATAAACGCCCGAATTTATCGCCTAATACGCCCCATAGAAAGCCACCGACAAGAAGCCCTGCCATTTGCATATTGATCAGAAGAAGCCCCGTGGATAGGGTGTCGCTGTCAGCCACACCTATGCTCTTCAGGCTTGGAATCCGAACAACGCCAAACAAGATTAAATCAAACGCATCCACAAAGTAGCCAAGGGCTGCCACTAGGAGTGTGAACACGGTTCCCTTATCGAGAAAATCAAGTTTGTGGGACAAGGGCGCATGTGACATGAGGGCGGGCACCCTTTCTGCTCCGAAGGAAACTTTGTTCTTGCTATGAAACGCGTTGATTAAAAAGGTCGGGCTGTCTTGTGGCTTGCCGGAACCGCCCTGTCAGAAATGTTCATCACAGGCTGAAAAAGAATGGTGGGCGATCGGAGGCTCGAACTCCGGACCCGATGATTAAGAGTCATCTGCTCTACCAACTGAGCTAATCGCCCATTCCAAACAGGAGGCAGTCCTAATCGGAAAGCCCGCGTAATGCAAGACATGATTTTGGGGCGCTATCCGCCCGGTTTGTCGCTGAAGAATTTGGCGAATTTGTCAGGGGTTCCTTTCCACTGATCCGCATCGAGGGGCGCGCTTTTTTTGCGCGTGATATTCGGCCATTGACCGGCATAGGTGCGGTTCATCTCCAACCATTTCTCGGCGTTCGAATCCGTGTCAGAGATAATCGCCTCTGCTGGACATTCCGGCTCACACACGCCGCAATCGATGCATTCATCGGGGCTGATGACCAGCATGGTGTCGCCTTCGTAGAAACAATCCACGGGGCAAACTTCCACGCAATCCATATATTTGCAGCGGATACAGGCTTCGGTCACGACGTAAGGCATGGGGGATCTCCAGAAAACGAGCCTCTTTCTTAGGCAATCTCCTGCATGATGGCAAGAGGCGGATGCGGGTTTCGCCGTGAAGAGGCCATTCGTTTGACTCGCGTTTTTGGGTGATTTCGCGTACAATCCGAGTCGCAACAGGGAGATATGCATGGTATCCATTACGTTTGATACGCTTTCCGCAGCGCGTCGGCTGCGTGAGCATGGCGTGCCGCAAGAGCAAGCCGAGGCTTTTGCGGACGAGCTGCGCGGGACCAGTCAGGTTGACATCGATCATCTGTCCACCAAGGAAGAACTTTCCATCTTTAAATCAGATATGAAGGCCGATTTTGCCCTTATGCGTGCAGAAATGCGCGAAAGCGAAGTGCGGCTCAAATCTGGCATTAAAGACCTTCTGATCCGTCTTGGGGGCATGATTATGGCCTTGGGCGGCATTCTGATCGCCATCAGGTATTTCGGCTAAACACGCGTTCGTAAGCGCGGCAGCTTCGCCTGCATTAATCTTTACGATTTTGCTATCAAACCATTTGCCCGCGCCCGTGTTTCTTCCGCGATCACACTTTCTTCGTCGGTCGGAATCCGCCAACAAGCCACGCGGCTTGAGGGAGGAGAAAGGCGGACAGCCCCGTCCGACGGCAGGGTTTCGTTCGTTTCGGCCTGAAGCTCTGCCCCTGTCCAGCTCAGCCCTTTGGTAATTTGGGCGCGGATGGGGGCGGCGTGTTCCCCTATGCCTCCGGTAAAAATCAGCGCATCAAGGCCGCCCATCAGGCTGATCAGCCCTCCGGCTTCGCGCGCGGCGCGTAGGCAAAAGAAATCAACCGCCTGCCGCGCCTCTGGCCCATCGCTGCCAAGAAGAATCTTCATATCCGCGCTGAGGCCAGACAGCCCCAGCAGCCCGCTTTTATGATACAAAAGATCTTGCAGATCGGCCGCGCTGAGCTTTCCTTCTTGCAGAAGATAGAGGATCACGCCCGGATCAAGGCTGCCCGTCCGCGTGCCCATCACCAGCCCGTCAAGAGCCGAGAATCCCATGGACGTATCGAAACTTTCGCCGTTTTTCAGGGCGCAAAGGCTCGCGCCACTGCCCAAATGGGCGATTAGGATCCGCTGGTGCGCGAAATCCGGAATCAGCTGCCTCAGGCGGCTGCGGATAAAGCTGTAAGACAGGCCATGAAACCCATAGCGGCGAACTCCGGCCGCGCGCCATTCTTTGGGCAGAGGGCAGAGTCGGTGCAAAGCCGGAATTGTCGCGTGAAAAGACGTATCAAAACAGGCAATTTGGGGAAGAGTCGGATGCCGCGCGGCGACCCGCGCGATCGCTTCCAGATTAAAAGGCTGATGCAAGGGCGCAAGCGGCGCAAGGCGGGTTAATGTTTCTAGAATCTGAGGCGTCACAAGCTGCGCTTGGGCGAAATCTCCGCCATGCACCACGCGGTGACCGACGGCTTTCAGGGAGCCTGTTGGGAGCGCCGATTCAAGTCTGTCGAGCAGCGCGTGCAGCGCTTCATGAGAGGTCGCGCAAGAAGGGAGAGGCGCTTGGGGCGTTGTCCCGAACAAAGGCCCCGTAAAGGAACAGGAGGTCTTCGCACTGCCGATGCCCGAGAGGCTCAGCCGTCCCACGCACGTGCCCTCGCTCGCGAGGAAGAGCCCCGATTTCAGGCTGGAGGAACCACTGTTCAGCGTCAGAATCAAATCAGACATAGCAAGATCGAGTAGCGCAGAATCGGACCAAGCGGCAAGGCAATTCGAACAGAGGGAGCCTTGCTGATCCTAAAACACACCCAACAAAGTACTGAAAATAATAAATAGGTTGTATTTTCTAATTTTTTATGAGAGAGTGCCTCCATCGCTTCCAAATCTTAAGGCTTTTTTAACCAATGAATGCTAAGGCGCAAAAATCTAAGACCAAAAAGAAGCCGCTCCATCGGCCGCAGGTCGGGCGCGAGCGTTGGGGAAAAAATAATCGGAACTCACACCCTCATTTCAGCGATGTAGGTTTTTCTTCTACACAACTCCTCCCGCCCGTCATCCACGCGAAAGCGGGGATCCATAAGGGCGCGTCCGCGCGAGGTGAAAGTCCCTCAGGCCCTAACGAATCTGCGTCGCGCAGTTCTTCTTTCGTGGTCAATCTTGTCGTGGGTGCGTGGAAGACGAAAGACACGATGGCGATTTCGGCGGTGGCGGGGTTTGGGGCTCGCTATGTGTTGAAACAGGTTGGGAGTCTGGCCAAAGAGCAGGGCGTGAACCAGCTCTTAGACTATAGCGCGCATACAATCGGACATATGCTTCAAGAATACGGCGCAAGCACGCTGTTGAAAGGCGCTGTGGGCGGGCTGGGGCTCTCCTCAACCGCGATGCTGGCGCTGCCGTCTATCCTGTCCTTCGCCGTTGTTTTGGCGAGCGGTGCTGTTCTGGGCGTTGTCGGCGGTGGCGCGGCCTCCGTTGCCAAAGAATGGTATAAGGGACATGGGAAAGATTGGGTCAAGCAAAGCTATCAAGAAGGTGGAGTTAAGGCGGTTCTTGCAACAGCTTTTGTAAAACCCGTGGCGCTCGAAGAAGGCTGGGTTCGACAAGCCTTTTGGAAAAACGCCGGAGTCCACGCCCTCGGCGGCGTCTTTGGCGCGAGCCTTGGCGAATTTATCCGCGCCGATGGGATATTGGCCCAATCCCCCCTCCTCGCGCCCTTCCGAGCCACCGCCATTGAATATTTGGATTGCTGTAAAGAAAAAGCGATCGAGTTCGCCCAACCTGTTGCCCATCTGGCGCAGGATATGACCCCTTTTTGCGCCGCCGCCGCCGAAACCTGCTGTCGTTGCAAAGATATGATAGTTGAGAGAGGCTTAGCTTTCTTAAATCAGGTTCAAAACACTAAATTTTCTAATCTTCTTCCGCTTGTTGGCATTGAAGACGCGGTAGGGGATGAGATTGTAGCAAGCGATGTTGGGCTTCCTGAAAACCTACCCACAGCTCCTACCTCGGACGCTGACCCCTCTTCCTTGGGGACGGGGGCCTCTTTTTCCCCGCACCAAATCTTGCACGACACGGTCGCTGTCAATAACCAAGCTGCGGCATTTGCCAAAGCGGGAAAATGGAAAGATGCACTTGATATTAACCAAACGGGCTTGAATCAAATCTTAGGCAACATAGATTCCACCCAAAGGCAGGCAGTGCTTAATCGCCTGACCGAGGCCGCCGCTCAACACAATAAAGCAGCCTTCCAGCAGATTTTGGGCGATCCAAATCTTGGTATAGACATCCATAGCCGCGCGGGACACAAACTCGTTGCCGCTTGTCGCCGTCTTGTCAGTGATCACGCTTGGCTTGAGACAAAAGTCCCTCATGAGCAGCAGATCATGGGTGGAGCAGATGCTCATCAACCTATAACATCAGGCGCAGCCCCGCTTGATGCGCTGTCGTCTCCTGAGGCCATCGTTGCCGATAAGGTAACCAAGCTAACCAGCTATGGGCTTCAAGAAGCGGCGATGTTGCAAAACATGCTTTCAGATCGGTCGGGCCACTATACGGATGTGGAAACTTTTATTGAAAGATCTACCGCCTTTTATCAGGCCGTTAAGCAAACAGGCAGGGACGCTTTTATTGCTTTTAACAGAAAGCAAATATCAACGATCTGGAACGAATCATCGGCAAAGATGTTCTATTGGCGGGTGCGTGCGGATTCTTTGAATGAGATCCCCCCAGCCCGTTATTTACAGCAATTTGCTTTATGGAATCTTGGTGCGGCCCCTAAACCTCCTCTAGGCGCAGAACAGTTCAAGGCCGTTATCACAGACGCAGCTGCCGCAGTCGCTGAAGCTCAGAAGGGAGACACTCCGGATCTTCTAAATACGGCAGTAAGATTGGAACAGGGCAGTCAGCTCCTTGTTGGAACCAATGGCAGGGATGTGACCAAAGTTCTTCATGGCTGTATGACAAACAAAGGGGATCTTCTTCCGATCGATGCCGTCAAGAAGAAATGCGGGGATTATGTGGTTAGCGCTTACGAGATCATTAAGAATCTGGCTGGACCGGATACAAAAGGACTATCCACAGAGGATTTCTTGATTGGTTTGCGGCTAAATTTTGATCTTACAAGTCAACATGCGCGCAAGTTGCTAAGTGCTTCACGCGCCAGCCTTCGCCCTGTACCAAGTTAGAAAATTCTATGACATCCTATCAACCCATAACCTTAGGGAGAATGACTATGAAGACCTTATTTACGAATGATGCAGCAAAATCCTTTGCTCGTATTAGTATGATTGCTCTTGCTTCAGCCTTCGCCACCGTTGGCTGTTCTTTAACAACTGACTATTCCGGAGCCAGATTTGGGGGCAAACCAGTTGTTGCCGGTACCAATAATAAAGCTCATGTTGTTGCCCAAAAAGAATATGAGAAAATGGATGACGAGAGTTTTTCAGACCCGAATGCTCAACCTATTGTGTGTGCTGAGTATCAGAATGGTGGATTTCTGCATTCGCGGGCGACTACAGTTTATGGGACATGTGTAAAACTGGAAGATGTTTTGGCAAGACAGCCTGTTGACAGCGTTCCTGGGATGGCCCCAGCGGCCGCTGGAATAGCTTATATTCAGGCAGGGGGAACTGCTGCTGCAGGCGGGGGGGCTCTTGCTGTTGGCGTTGCAGCTCTCAAGCAGCTTCAAATTAATGCAGCGAACGCTACTAGCACCCGGATCCAGGCAGAAACCTACGCGGCGACCGCAGCAGCAAATGCAAAGGCGAATCTAATCAATGCGGCAAAACCGGGGACGCCCGGCACAATTATTACTAATACTACGGGGTCAGTCAATTCTACTTCTGCTGGTGGAACTGGTGGTGCTACGGGGGCGGTCACTACTACTGCTGCTGGTGGAACTGGTGGTTCTAGTGCTACGGGGCCGGTCATGGTCACTGCGAGGGGTGGGGCTGGAGGTGTTGGACAGGGGGGGACTGGCGGTGCTGGTGGAACTGGTGGGCAAACAACCTTCGGATCTGGCGCAGGAGCTGGTGTGGTTTGCACTGGAGGCAATTATGGCACAGGAGTTGGAGGAACTGGTGGTTGCGGCACCGCTGCTGGCGGAGCTTCTTCTGGTGCAACAGTTGCAGGAGTCACCGCAACGGGTGGTACTAGCGGATCTAGCACGGCTGCTGCTAACAGTACAGGTATAGGGGGAGGCTATAGCGATGTACAAACCCCACAAGGTGGCAGTACTATGCTGAATGGAACGAGCTCAACTTACAATGGACCAAAATGATTGCACCCTCTGTTTTCTTGGATCCTTATGTGTTTTCCTGTTATTCTACAAAGTGTTAAGGGATGGCAGGAAGAACCGCAGGATTCTCCTCCCCTCTGCGGGGTTTGACGCGGGGTCTCTCACGTCCGTATTTTCATCGTTTCAGTGAATCGTCCTGTCGGACAGGAAGCGAAAAGTCAGACGGTCTATAAGCCGGGTTCTGTCGTCGGGGTCTGACCCGACGGGCGATCATTCATCTGGGACGTTCGTTGCCGAACGCCTCGAGCAACCTACCCGAGCCGCGCGCGGGGAAAGCGCCGCGCCTCTTGCGCCCGTGGGCTTGGGATGCGCTATGCGGCTCCTATTCGGTCTTGCTTCGGGTGGGGTTTTCCCTGCCGTCTTTGTTACCAAAGACGCGGTGCGCTCTTACCGCACCTTTTCACCTTTTCCGGCTGTAAGGCCGGTAGTTTGTTTTCTGTGGCACTTTCCTTTGAGTCGCCTCAACCGGACGTTATCCGGCACCCTTTTCCCCTGAAGCCCGGACTTTCCTCCCATTCCCAAAAAAGCAGGAACAGGCGATCACCCGACCGTCTGACAAAGGGACTCTAGCACGCTTGGGCACAGGGCCGAAAGGCCCTTTTTAAGAGAGTCGGGAGCCTCTTTCTTTTTGGGCGCAGATGTGGCATGAAGGTGGCAGGGAGCTGTGTTATGCAAATTGCCTCTGTTCCTTTGCCGCTTGCAACAAGTCTGCTGCCGCAGGATGTGGCGGCGCGGGCGGTCGTGAATGTTCAGGCGGCCGCCCCGATCAGCGCGACAGCGGTTGAACCCCCCGCCAAGGGCGATAGGGTCAGAAGAAAGCCCCAGCGAAACGAAAAAGCAAAAGAGGAAAGCCCAGAAAGCCCCCCAAACGGGCATACGGTGAATATAAAAGTTTAGGGGGGAGCAAAATAATTTGAAGGGGTTGCATAGCCCCGTAACGCCCGTGTTGCGTAAAGGGGCGGTGAAGGGTGCCGAGAGGGGCAGAAGAACGCCTGTTTTCATGGCTTTACGCGTTTTTAAGGGATTTTATAGGGTCAAATGCCCCATAGACACCGCGTTAACACATCATTAATCTTTTTCCGATAGGCTTCCTCTTGTCTTTAACCCTCATACACGGAGAATCTCCATGAGTTCCTTTCAATCCACAACGAGATCCCCTCGTTGCCGTTCAGCCCAAAAGGGTTTTACCTTAACAGAAATCGCGATCGTCCTTGGGATCATTGGATTGATTCTCGGTGCGGTCTGGACCGCAGCGAGCGGGGTTTACGCCAGCGCGAATAGCACAAAAATTGCTAGCTCACTTGGCCAATACGTCATAGCGGTTAGGTCCTATTGCAACAATAATAGCTGCGGTGCCGGATCGACGCTGCCTTCGTTGACTGTTGGTATTCCTACACTCGGAGCCATTACGACAACGGCGAAGATGGATGCTACTA
>CAIJXG010000093.1 GCA_903824505.1 uncultured Pseudomonadota bacterium
CGAAAAAGGCATCAAAATCTCGAACCAAGAACTCCGTGCCGTCAACATCAAAAAGCATGACTTCCACGGCGAATGGAACTACACCATCTCTCCGTCCCTCGCCGCTTAAACAGACGCGGTTATTTCCTCGTGCGCTCTTAGTGCCGAATATTGGCTATGGGATCATTACAAAGAACACCGTTGAGGCCCTTTTCCCAACGCTTAATCCGGGCGCAACCCTTGTAGACAAAGAGATTTATATCGATGGTCAGGCGGATTTTATGTCTATCATTCGCAAGTTTCAGATGCTGGAGGTGGACGGCGTGATCACGGCCGTCTATGGCAAGGATCTTGAGAAATATCTGATTGCGGCGAAGAAACTTGGTTTTCTGGATCAAACGGTGCAGATCAACACCTATATGCCGCCGGAAACGCTGGATGTCCTTGGGAGTCAAACACCCAAAGGATGGTTTGTGGTTGGCTATCCGCAGGAGGAGCTGAAATCCCCCGCGCACACCGCCTTTCTTCAAAAGTTTGATGCCGCCTATCACATGAAGCCCGGGCTGTCGGGGCTGATCAGCTATATCAATACCAAGCTTGTGCTGGCCGCGCTGGCAAAAGCGCCGCCTACTCTGAAGCCCGAGGAAATCGCGGCGGCGGCGCGCGGCCTTTCCGTTGATACGCCCGTGGGACAAGTCACCCTAGACGCCCAAACGCAACGCGTGGATCTTGGCTATTGGTATGGATATACGGATGTCGTTGACAACAAGCCGCGCCTGATTAACTTTTATCGTGCGGGCGTGCCTAACCACACATTTCCCGCAGAGCCTACATCCATCAAGGGACCAACCCCATGACAAAAATTCTCCTCGCTCTTGCTTTGCTGATATCTGTGGGTGCTGCCTCGGCGCACGCAGCCGATCTCGCGCCCATCCGGATTGGCGAGATCAACAGCTATACCGCCTTGCCTCTTTATACCGAAAACTACCGCAAGGGCTGGAAGCTGGCGGTTGAGGAAGTCAACGCCTCGGGCGGGATCAACGGCCGAAAGATCGAGGTCATCGACCGCGACGATTTGGGTAAACCCGAAGAAGCTATGCGCGTTGCGGAAGAATTGTTTTTGAATGAGAAAATCAACCTTCTGAGCGGCTGTATGTTTGGCAATGTGTGCGGCGCGTTGGGTGAATTTGCGAATAAAAACAAGATCCCTGTCATGCGGTGGTTTGGCAATCCTGAATATGAGAATAAGCGGGAAAGCCGCTACGCCTTTGGGCTGAATTCTCTGTTCACAACAGCCCGTGCGCCTGCGCTTTATGTGCTTGAGAAACATCCGGATGTAACGAAGTGGTCGAGCCTCGCGCCCAATTATGTGTATGGGCATCAGGCGTCTGAAATTTTCTCGGCAGCTTTGAAACAATACAAGCCCAATACGCAATGGGCCCGTACCTTTTGGTTTCCCGTTGGTAAGCTGGATGCAGCCGCGACTATTGGCGCGATCGACAGGCAGCAGCCGGATGCCGTGATGAACGCCGGATTTGGCGCCGATATCACCCAGCTGATCCGCGCGGGCAAAAATCGGGATTTTGACAAGGGTAAAATCATCGTCAGTCTGGAAACAGGCATGCCGGAATATCTGGATGTGATCGGTGCGGAATGTCCCCAAGGATGGATCATGACGGGCTATCCGCGCGACACGATTGACACGCCCGCCCATCGCGCCTTTGTCCACGCTTATGAAGCCAAATATGGTCAGAAACCCGGCTGGATGTCCCTGAACGGTTATGATTCCTATCAGCTTGTCTTTGCCGCGCTGCGCAAAACGCCAAGCCTCGGCGCAGAAGATATCGTGACCGCGCTGGAAGGAGTGAGTGCCGAAACGCCTATCGGAACGATCAAAATGCGCAAAGCCGATCATTTCAGCACCCAAGGAATCTGGGTGGGGACCTCACGCGTCACGAACGGAAAACCTGAACTGGCTGACTGGAAATATTACGGCTCGGACGTCATGCTGATCGACGAAAGCAAGGTCGAGAAGTGATTCTCTGAAACCTCACTCCACCGCTGCAAAAGGCGATAAAACGCCCACGGCGCGGCGCTGGAGGGCTTCATCCAGCTCGGCACGGGAAAGATAGAGGCTTTCGATGGGGGCCGGTTTATAGGGGGCGCTTCCGTCTTTTTTCTTCGTGCGTTTGAACGCCTCATACAGCGAGCGCCGCGCCTGATAGAAATCATCCACCTGCTGCAGCCGGGCGGTTATGGCTTCTTCGGCCTGAGGATCCAGAATAACGGCCGCCGTCGGGACATAATCCAAAAGACTGGGTAAGCGGGGGTAAAACAGCCCTAGCCAATGCTCCGCGCCCGGAAATTTACGGCCTTCCGTGACGGACTCATACAGCGCATCGGCTTCGGTCACCGCCCCGAACAAAGCGCGGTATTGGGCGCGAAAATGGGCAATCGCCGCTTCGGTCGGGACGATTTCCGACACGGGGCCCAGATGAAAGTGATCCACCGTATCGGTCGTAGTTTGAGTGACCGGATCGAAAACCCGAATGGATTCTAGATCATCGCCAAAGAAATCCAGACGCAGCGGCGCGGTCGAGGCTGGCGGGAACAAATCCACAATTCCCCCTCGAACGGCAAATTCTCCCGCCTCGCGCACCGTTCCTGTCGGGCTATAGCCGTTGCGCGTCAGAAAGCCGCGTAGTTTTTCGACTGACAAGGCTTCGCCGACAGCAACCTCAAGGCTCACCTGATCGAGAATCTCGGGCGGTAAAGTCCGTTGAGCAAGCGCATTGACGGTTGTCAAAATCACGCACGGTTTTTTGAAACGTCCCGCACGCAAAAAAGTCAGCGCGGCAATCCGTTGTGCCGCGATTTCCGCATGGGGCGAGACGCGGTCATAGGGCAAACAATCCCAGCTCGGAAAAGAAACAATCTCAATCGTTGGCGCAAAAAAAGCCAAAAGATCCCCCAGCAACGCCGCACGCGTGTCGTCCAAGGCGACCGCAACAACGGGAACGGGGGCCGCGCGTTGCGCGATTTCACCCAAGAGCCGCGCGTCATGCCCCTCTGGCGCCCCCGCAAGGGTCACACGTGACGGAACGTCCATTTTCCATGCGGCAGTAAACATCCTTCATAACCCTTCCCAAAAAATCCGGATCATCAACCCCGCTTTTTCCATTTTTGACAGGCGGACTCGCTTGGATAAGTCCCTCCATCCTTCTCGCAGCACTTTGTCGAAAATCGCGCCGTAATAAAGGCGCATAATCCGCGCCGGACGCATGGCGTGTGGGGAGCATTGCCCCATCAAAAGATCCGCCTGAGCATAATGATCCCGCGCGGCCGAGGCCACCTCGCGGCACAGATCCGGCATAAAAGCATGGCGCAGCGCTTCTTGGGGATCGCGTGTTGCAATGCCGTATTTATCTAACAAATCGGCGGGCAGATAAAGTCGCCCCCGCACCGCATCTTCGGCCAAATCACGAAGGATATTAGTCAGTTGCAAGGCACGCCCCAGATGATGAGCCACCTGCATGGCAGGATCGCTAGAATCGCCAAAGATCCGCACAGAGACTCGCCCTACAGCGCTGGCCACACGGTCGCAATAAAGATCAAGCGTGACGCGGTCCGGCGCGACGATCGCCCTCGAGTCCATCACCATCCCGTCGATAATGTCCTGAAAATCCTTTTCGATTAAACTAAAAGCCTCAACCGCCGGATGCAGGGCAATCGTGACCGCATCGCTAGGCTTTCCTTGGAACAAGGCGCTGATTTTTTGCCGCCAAACGGCAAGCCCCTGCGCGGCAATCTCTGGCGAGGGGCTGTCATCCGCAAGATCATCGACCACACGACAAAAACCATAGAGCGCATACATACCATTGCGCCTCTCTTCCGGCAGCGCGGCCATTCCGGCATGGAAAGAGGTTTTCGACGCCGCGACCTGCGCCTTTACCTCTTTCAACGCCTCTTTGTAAGAAAGCGCGGTTACAGCCATGCGCGCCTCAGGCCAGTTAAAAGCGCAGCGATTTTTTCTCTTTTGGTCAATTTCACATTCTCGCATAAAGGATCCCGCTCCCGCAAAAGCGCGACAAGCCGTTCCGCAAGAACGCAAATAATAGAGGTTTCAGCCTTCAGGCGAAAATCCGGAATAAAGGCGGGAAGCTTTGCGGCTTCCGTTACCATCGGCTCCATCTGGTCCAGCATGGCCATTAACGTTGCCCGCAGCCCCTCGGTTGCGCGATCCCCCGACAAATCCCCAATCTGGCCCTTATGCGCTGCCAACATATCTTGTGGGATATAGACTCGATCCAATTCGCGGTAATCATCCGCGCAGTCCTGAATATGATTGATGATTTGTAGCGCGTTGCATAAGGCGTCATTAGCAGGCCATGCCTCGGCCCCCACCTCATGCAGCGCCAGCACATGCCGCCCGACAGGCGCGGCGGAATACATGCAGTAGTCGATCAAATCCGCCCAGTCGCGATAACGCCGCTGCGTGGCATCCCGTTTAAAAGCCGTCAGAAGATCAAGGCTGTGCTGGGCTGAAACGCCCGTCTGGCGCAAACTCTCCCGCAAACGGGCCGCTTCGGGAACAACCACAGAGGAAGGATCGGTCAAAGTCGCCGCAAATTTATCCAATCGCGCGATTTTGTCCGCCCCATCTAAAAGCGGATGATCGCTGATATCATCCGCCGCCCGTGCAAAGTTATAAAACGCATGCACATGCGCGCGTAAATCAGACCGGATCAACCACGAGCCGACCGGAAAATTCTCAGTGCCACGGTTTTTGCCGCTGGCTGTGCCCGAAGGCGCTAACTCAGTCATTGTCGATGAACACAGCCGGGAGGAAACAGAAAAGATCCCTCTCTTCTTAAGGGGCGCAAAGGATCACGGCAAGCGTCTTATACCGCCGAACGATTGATGTTTTTTTATACAAGCGCCTCCGCTCGTCATTCCCGCGAAAGCGGGAATCCATCGCCGCGCGTCTGCGCGGCACAAGAGTCATGGGCATGATAACAGTTTTAAACCTATTCCCGTTGTTTCCGTTGATGGGCGATGCTTCCAATTTCGTCTAAATCTATCGTCTCACGGCGATTGGTCTCTCGCTTTTCCGCCTCAATCCGTTGGGTTTCAGCGATTTCATAGCGTTTTTGTTCTTCAAAAAGCTCCAAAAGACGATCTTGAGCGGTCCGTACGGCCTGAACTGCGGCTACGCGATCGTGAGCCAAGGCCCGTTCCTCTTGAATAGTTTTTTGAAGAAAAGCGCCATAGGTGGCGTGCGAGGCTTCATCGCGCGGGATCTCGCGCTCCGCAGCCTTTTTGTGCTCAAGCCGAGTCAGGGATATCTCGATCTGATCCAGATGCTCTAGCGCTTGCGCTAAACGGCTGCGCTGTGCATCCAATTCCGTTTTGCGAAGCTTCACAAGCGTCGCTAGAGACATCTAGACGCCCAGAAGAAGTCGTTCCGGATCTTCAATACATTCTTTAACACGAATCAGGAAAGTTACGGCCTCGCGCCCGTCGATAACCCTGTGATCGTAGCTCAGAGCTAAATACATCATGGGGCGGATCTCGATCTTACCCCCGACGACAACAGGCCGCTCCTTAATGGCATGCATGCCCAAAATACCAGATTGAGGCGGATTCAAAATCGGCGTGGACATCAGAGAGCCATAGATCCCCCCATTGGTGATCGTGAAAGTACCCCCCGAGAGGTCTTCCATCGACAATTTGCCGTCGCGCGCACGCTTCCCAAGATCCCCAATGGTTTTCTCAATCTCAGCGAAAGACAAAGCATCTACATCGCGCACGACAGGGACAACCAGCCCGTTCGCCGTGCCGACGGCAACGCCGATATCATAATGGTTTTTATACACCAGATCATCGCCATCAATCGCGGCGTTCACGGCCGGAATTTCTTTCAACGCTTGAAGACAGGCCTTAACGAAAAAAGACATAAAGCCAAGCTTAACCCCATTTTTCTTCTCAAACACATCCTTATGCGCGTTGCGCAACGCCATTACGCGGCTCATATCCACTTCGTTGAAGGTGGTCAGCATAGCCGCCGTGTTCTGAGCTTCCTTCAGCCTTTCGGCAATGCGTTGACGCAGCCGCGTCATCTTCACGCGCTCTTCTCGCGGCGCCGTCGGTCGTGGCGCAGAAGCGCGCGCCGCATAGGCGATGACGTCTTCCTTCATCACGCGCCCACCTTTGCCCGAGCCTTGGATATCTTGGGGGTTAATCCCTCTGTCTTCCGCTTGCTTCCGTGCGGACGGCATGATGGCGGGCGGAATAGACGCGTTCGCGGCTGGCACAGGAGCCTGAGTGGGGGCGGTTGTGGCAACAGAAACGCTGGGGGCGGAAACGGAAGCCGAGCCTTCTTGAATAAGGCCCAAGATAGCCCCAACGCCCACATTGCCCCCTTGATTAACCTTGATTTCGCTGATGACACCAGCCGTTGTGGCGTTGACCTCCAACGTGACTTTATCGGTTTCAAGCTCCACCAAAGGCTCATCAACGCGCACCACATCGCCAACTTTCTTCAGCCACTTGGCAACGGTCGCTTCGGAGACGGATTCGCCCATAGGCGGAACGAGGACGGGAACAGACATGGAAAGCCTCGAAAAAAGAAATGTGATCCCTATTTTTAGGATCCGTGAGGACTCTAACAGGGATTCGTATTAAAGTAAAAGCAGGAGCGAAAGACAAAACACTTTCAAAAAAGTGAATAATAAATAAATATACAACCTATCCGAGTTTTTCAGGGAGTTAGGCATGCCCCCCTTCCACGCCTTGACCCATCTCTTCTTTTTCCTTCTTCTGGCCTTCCTTGATGTTCCTGCTGCCGCCGCAGAAACCCCTTTGCCCGCACTCACAGAAAATCAAAGCGTGAACGGCGTGCTGACAGTCACGCTTGAGGCTAAAGAACAAACAGTCGATCTGGGCGATGTTTCTTTTAAGGGAATGGTTTTTAATGGGGACTATGCAGGCCCCCTCTTGCGTGCCCATCCGGGAGACACATTGCGGATTCATCTTATAAATCATCTGCCCGAGCCAACAAATCTCCATTTTCATGGGCTGCACACGTCACCGCTTGGACATGGAGACAATGTGCTGATTCTCGCGCCACCCGGAGGCACTCTTGATTATGAGGTCAAAATTTCTCCCCATCAGCCGCCCGGGCTTTTTTGGTATCACACGCACCCCCATGGCCTGACAGACCAACAGGTGAACAGAGGCCTCAGCGGCGCTTTACTGATCGACGGATTTGCCGCTCAATTCATGGCCCTACGCCATGTGCCGGAAAAAATTCTGACCCTGAAACAATATGAAGTGGCCCATACAGACGACCCTGCCCTTAAAAACCTGCATAAAACGGCGCAAACCATTAACGGACAGCTGTTTTCAACTGTGTCGATGGGCAAAGGCGAAACGCAACTTTGGCATATCGGGAATCACAGCGCGGATTCTTGGTTTCATCTGGCGCTTCAGGGGCACAAATTTCGGATCATTGGCCGCGATGGCGTTGCCGCAAAGAGCGAAACAGTAACGGATCATCTGGATATCGGCCCCGCAAATCGTTTTGAGATCTTGGTTGATGCCGGAGATCAAGCGGGAATCTTTGATCTGATTTCCGAACGATCCCCCATAGGAACCGGCAGCGACCAGAAACCTGACCGCGTGCTGGCCCAGCTTGTGGTGCAGGATAAAACAGGGCTTCAAGTTGGCCCTCTGTCGACCTTCCCCGCTCAAATGGATCTACGACAGGCGAAAATCGATAAAGAACGCTTGTTAACGTTTACGGAGGATCCTGACGCCGATACTTTCTCGATCAACAACCAAATCTTCGACCACAACCGTTTAGATACGCGTGTGCCCTTGGGCAGCACCGAGGCATGGACGATCAAAAACGACACGAATGATCGTCATATTTTTCATATTCACCAAATGCATTATCAGCTTGTCGAGATTAACGGAGAGCCTCAACCCTTTGACGGCTATATCGATACGGTGCGCGTACCCGAAAAAGGCGCGATCAAAATTATCATCCCCTTCACAGACCCCGTGATTGTCGGACGCTTTGTCTATCACTGCCACGTTTTAGAGCATGAGGATAAAGGCATGATGGCGAATATCGAAGTCTATGATCCGGCCAAAGAGAGCGTCCTCTCCTCGCTGTGGGAGTCTCTCTGGCCCAAAGCCCAATCAGCGGGACGACTCTGCGGCCAAAAGACCAAAGGATTTTGGCAAACGATCCGGGGATAGACGGTAAAGCCGCGTCAGATAGTCGTTAACGCCCCCTCCTTCATCTCCACCACACGTTCGGCGCGTCGTGCTAACTCATGGTTATGGGTCGCCATCAACAGAGCCAACCCTTGCGCTTTGACAAGCTCCTGCAGCATCTGAAAAACATGATCCGCCGTGGTTGGGTCGAGGTTTCCGGTCGGCTCGTCCGCGATCAAAAGCCGCGGTTTATTCGCCAAGGCCCGCGCAATGGCCACGCGTTGCTGCTCACCGCCCGAAAGCTGCCCGGGCCTGTTAGCAGCGCGGTTCGACAGGCCAATCAGCTCCAAAAGCTCTCGGGCGCGGTTTTCGGCTTGCTTGCGCGAAACCCCTGCGATCATTTGAGGCAAAACGATATTTTCCAGCGCGGAAAATTCCGGTAATAAATGATGAAACTGATAGACAAAGCCAATGAAACGGCGACGCAGCGCGGTGCGTCCGGAATCCTTCAGCCGCGACGCCTCTTGCCCGCCGATCCAAACTTCTCCTGCATCTGGTTTTTCCAAAAGCCCGGCGCTGTGCAAAAGCGTCGATTTGCCCGAGCCGGACGGCCCGATCATGGCCACACTTTCTCCCGCGCCAATCTCCAGCGAGCAATCGCGCAACACATGCAACGTATCGCCGCCTTGGGTAAAGCTGCGCCGCAAATGACGCAAAGACAAAACAGGCTCACTCATAACGCAAGGCCTCCACGGGATCGAGCCGCGCCGCGCGCCACGCGGGATAAAGCGTCGCAAGGAAAGACAAAATCAACGCCATCAAGACAATATGCACGACATCATGGGGATCAACGACCGAGGGCATGCGGGTCAGAAAATACACATCCGCTGCGAAAGGATCCGTGCGAGTCAAGGTCTGCACCACTTGCCGCACCTGTTCGATATGATGCGCGACAAACAGCCCCAGCGCGAGACCGCTGCCCGTTCCAACAAGCCCGATGGCTGCGCCGTTCAAGAAGAAAATCCGCATCACCATGCCGCGAGTCGCGCCCATCGTGCGCAGAATGGCAATGTCTCGGCCCTTATCTTTGACCAGCATAATCAGGCTGGAAATAATGTTAAAGGCCGCCACCAGAACGATCAGAGTCAGAATCAAAAACATGACATTCCGTTCGACCTGCAGCGCGGTAAAAAAGCTGGAATTATTCTGCTGCCAGTCCAAAAGCCGCAGCGGCTGCGATACATGGGCAAGGCTTTCCGTCAGATCCAACCGCACTTGCCGTAAATGTTCGGGATCTTGCGTGAAAAGCTCAATCGCCGTCACACTGTGCCCCATCGCAAAGAAGGTCTGGGCGGCTTCTAACGGCATAAAAATAAAAGCATTGTCATAGTCAAACATGCCGACATCGAAAATTGCGGCGATTGTATAACCGCGGAGCCGCGGAGCCGCCCCGAAAATCGTGCTTTTACTGACGGGAGAGATCAGAGTCAGCGTATCCCCCACATGCAGCTGAAGCCGTTGAGCCATACGGGTGCCAATCGCGATTTTCGTCCCCTCAAAATCCGCAAGCGCGCCTTCAATCACGTGCCCCGCAATAGCAGGGCGTGCACGCAAAGACTGAAGGGGAACCCCGCGCACATAGGCTCCGGAAGCAGCACCCTCATGCGTAATCAGCGCCTGTCCTTCAATCGTCGGCGCAGCGTCGATCACGGCCGGAACTTTTCTAACGGCATCCAAAACGGCCGGATAATCCTCAAGCCCCCCTTGCATCGCATAGATATTCATATGCCCGTTGAGGCCAATCACCCGCTGAAACAAATCATGCCGAAACCCGTTCATCACCGACATCACAACAATCAAGGTCGCCACGCCCAGCGCGATCCCGATCAGCGAAAACCAGCTGATGACCGAAATAAACCCCTCCTGCCGCCGCGCACGGAGGTAACGGAAAGCGACAAGAATTTCAAAGGGAGAGAAGGGCATGGGCGATTACAGAAAGATCGTTGGAATGGGTGTAAATTTGTCTTTTTCAAGCCATCCCGCAACAGGGTTTGGTTTCGAGGACAAGACACGCTCGACTCTCTCATTCCTATAAACGGCGAGAACCTCTTCGCCTAGAGCCAAAACTGGCGAAATCTCTTTTTCCGTCAAAACCTTTTGAAAATCTGAAAGGCGAGCAGGCTGTGTATCCGCGTGAGGAACCGCGCCACCTTGAAGGATCCCCATACAGGGCATCACGCCATAGGTCGCCCCTTCAGGCCCCGGGACTGAATCCGTACTGGCCCACTCATAAAAAAGGATGAATCCTGCGCTATAGCCTGTGACGGGAATCCCTCGTTCGTAGCTATGACGAATCTTTTCTTCACAGCCCGTGCGCCTCCATTCATCCCGCGCCGCTTGTGTGTTTCCGCACGTGATGCAGAGAATATCGACATCTTCTTTTCCTTGACCAAAAGAGGCATCATCCAAAAGTATAAAAGAACAGCCAAGCCCGTCCTCTAGAGACTTATGGTTGAGCAAAAGTTCTTGCGGGTCAATCTGTCCCGTTAAACGAGACGGCGTGGCCAACAAACCAACACGCGGAAGATTTTCAGAGGTCCGCGCGTAACGCAAAACCTCTTTCCACAAAGGAACATCAAAGGGCGTTGCAACAGACCCCCCTCCCGTGCCTCCAACAGGCAAAAACAACCGATCACGCACGCTATGCCTTCCGAAAGAATGTCCGAGGAGAGGCAGAGTAGGCCCAAGAACACACGAGAGAAAGAGATTTCCGCCTTCTGTCTTCTGGCGAGCAATTCCCCAAAACGACAGAAAGCGCGGCAACAGTTATTAAGCCCCCCCCCGTCGGACACAGGAGGATAGGCAGAAACGATGTTCCCAAAGGAATCTATGCCGCCGCCGAACCTACAAGAGGACTTACAGATGAGGGAATCCCATTATCCTTCCAACCAAACAATTAGTTACACGTCCAGAATCGTTAGCCCTTTGAAACTGTTGTGCTTGACCTGAGCTTGCATAAACAGCCGCTTCGGCCGCAAGCGCAGCAAGGCGGTCTTGTTTATTTTCTGTCATATAGGGAGGAAGATTATATGGACCGAGGCTTATGATATCTTTTGAAACAGGCGCATGACGCACATCCAACCCTAAATTCGTATTATCCCTTAGAGCCTCAATCAAAACATACGGATCTATATAAACGGCATCTCCCAAGCTTTTGCTTAATTTCTTATTCCCATCTGCAAAAAGAAGAGGGGCGTGAAGAAAATCGCCACGGGAACGAGAAAAGCGAAAGTAATCAGCCAATTCTTCTAATATATAACTTCGATTGGTTGGCAGATGGTCCATTCCTATAATCCAAAGATCCGGCTCTGTGACAGCAAGCCTAACAGCTTGGAGAACACGAAATTGAACAGCCCAAGCATAGTACCCTACTGGGGTTGGCTAACGCATTGAGGTGATTCATACTGTCGGATTCTTCACCTGTAATGGAGTCTCCGATGCCGAAACAAGACGATGCGTTAGCCGAGATACTGCGTAGCAGATTTCACCTCAGCCCG
>CAIJXG010000094.1 GCA_903824505.1 uncultured Pseudomonadota bacterium
ACCGCCTCTATCGCCACCCTCGCCTTAAACTTCGCGTCGTGCTTCTTGCGTGTCTTTGACATCTTGTTTCCCTTCCGTTTGCTGCTCTTACGGGAAAGGACTCTCTCTTACCACCTGTTTCATTTTCGGGGACCAGCATAGATCGCGCACCAAAAGCAGCAAATGTTCTGGCGCATATTCATTCACAAACGATAGTGATTCCGCCATCCCACTTGTCAACAAAATGCCGCCGTAAGAATTTAACCCCGTTAGACAAAATTGACGTCTTTGTTCCGGAAGCGCGGCAATCAATTGCGGCAGCAACGCCTGAACCTTGGTCGCCAAGGCCGCATCATGCGTGACCAAAAGCGCGGCGGATTCCGGCCCATGCTCCGCTTCAACCAATAAATCATAAGCCGCCAATTCCTCATCGGCATCGGCATCTGCCAGAATAATAGACTCGCTGGGCCCCGCCATCATTCCCACATTCACTTCGGAAGTCAGCAAGCGTTTCGCCGCCGACCCGTAAACATTACAAGGTCCCATCAATTTATCGACCTTGGGCACGCACGTCGTTCCAAGTGCCATCGCCGCGATAGCCTGCGCCCCGCCGATTTTGAAAATGCGATGCACGCCGCACATATCAGCGGCGACAAGACTGGCATCATCCACCAATCCATCGGCAGTCGGCGGTGTGCAGACGATAATTTCAGGCACGCCAGCCACACTTGCAGGCGTCGCTAACATTAACATAACCGAAGGAAACGCGCCCTTGCCGCGCGGCACATAAAGCCCCATGCGCGGAATGGGTGTTGTTTTCTCACCCGCCATCACGCCTGGCTCGACCTCGGTCATCGTGATCGGTTCGCGCAATTGATCGGCATGAACTTTGCGGATATTCGTAAACGCGTGACGAATGGCGAAAATGATCTTGGGGCTTAATCGCGCTTTGGCTGTGGCTATTTCCTCTGGCGTGACTTCTATATTTTCGTGCGTCATATTTGGGTTATCAAATTCGCGCACATAACGAAGTAAGGCCGCATTGCCTTCCGTTCGGATCGCCGCGATCATCGGCTGCACGGTTGCCAGAGCGTGGCTGATATCGACTTCGGAACGGCGTTGCAACTTGGCGCGCTCGGCGGGCGACAATTCATTCAGCTTCATCAGGCGTATGGACATCTTTGTTTCCCTTACGCCGTCATCTTTTCTATAGGCATAACCAGAATAGCGCTGGCTCCTGCGCTTTGCAGTTTCTCTATCGTTTCCCAGAAGACGGCCTCCTTACAGACGGCATGGATCGCGACCATGTCTTCCTTTTTTAAATCCATAAGGGTCGGAGAGTCGCATCCGGGCAGAAGCTGCGTGATGGCGCTCACAGCGCTTCGCGGCGCATTCATCATGATGTATTTGCTGTCCTCGGCCATAAGCGCGCCGCGCATGCGCGACAGAAGGCGGTGAATGATGGCCTCTTTCTCGGCGGAAAAATGCTGCGAAGAACGGATCAACAGAGCCTCACTTTTTAACACCGTTGTGAGCTCCCGCAAATTATTGGCGGCAAGAGTCACGCCAGACGCGACAATATCGCAAATGGCATCGGCGATTTTAAGGCGCGGCGCGACTTCGACCGACCCCGTCATAATGAGCGGTTTAGCTTTGATATTGTGGACTTTCAGAAAATCTTGAAGCAAATGAGGATAGGAAGTTGCAAGGGTTTTACCGGCAAGATCCGCAACGGTCCGTATTGTGCCGTTCTCCGGAACAGCAATAGAGAGACGACATTGCGAAAAACCAAGTCTTTCCAAAAGAGTCGCCGCCAGCTGACTATTCTGGGCCGCCTTTGTTTCGGCAAAAACGTTTTCTCCGACGATGCCGAGATCGCAGATGCCATTGCCAACAAAGCCGGGAATGTCGTCGTCACGGATCAACAACAAATCAATAGGAAGCTCTTTGATGCGGCAGAACAGCTGATCTTTACTGCGATCGATCATAGTACCCTACTGGGGTTGGCTAACGCATTGAGGTGATTCATACTGTCGGATTCTTCACCTGTAATGGAGTCTCCGATGCCGAAACAAGACGATGCGTTAGCCGAGATACTGCGTAGCAGATTTCACCTCAGCCCG
>CAIJXG010000095.1 GCA_903824505.1 uncultured Pseudomonadota bacterium
CACAAGCTAACGAAATTCCGGCATCCATGGACAAACGGCCAGGTCGAAGTCTTTAACAAAACAATCAAAAAACACACGACAAAAACCTATCATTACGACACTGTCGATCAATTGAAACAGCACTTGATGGCGTTCCTCTTGATCTATAATTTCCAGCGTCCACTTCGGGCCTTGAAATATCTCTCGCCTTATGAAAAAATGATCCAAATCTACCAAACAAACCCAGAACTGTTTCGCTCAGACCCTAACCATAAAATCGTGGGACTTAACACATAATTTGATCACTTAGATTCTCCTTGGCTTGCCTTTGGCAGTTTCTCAACCATCTCTTGCAGCGACAGTGTTGTTTGTTTTTCAATGCGCGTTGGGTCTTTGATCGGAGTCTCTTCACCCCAAGCCATCGCCTATTCCGTACCATAAAGATCCTCTCCTAGCCCTTTTTCACTAAATCACCCTGTGCGGCTCAACATTCATCTTCCCAACCTGATCTTTCCTTGTTACCCATAAACAAGCGAGGGAGTCCGCATGTCCGACGAATCGAAGAAAAAGCCTGCCGCAGAGGAAGGAAGCCAAGAGGCCACGCCCGAAAGCGAGGCTGAAGCAGCGGCTGCCCGAAAAGCGCGTAAAAAGAAGAAAATACTTCTGATCGGCGGGATCCTTGCGCTGCTGATTTTGGTTGGCGGTGGCGCGGGCGCCTTCATGGTGATGAAGGGCAAAAAGGCGGAAGGGGAAAAAGCGGAAGCCGTCAAGGAAGCCTCTGGAAAACCAGCTTTCTACGCGCTGGGCGATATGGTTGTGAATCTCGGCGGCGAAGGAAAACACCCCCATTATCTCAAGGTAAAAGTCAGTTTAGAGCTGGTGGACGAAAAAGACCTCCCCTTGATCGAATCCATAAAGCCGCGAATCATTGATAACTTCCAACTCTACCTCCGCGAGCTGCGGGTCGAGGATCTGCGCGGCTCGGCCGGCATGTATCGCCTACGGCAAGAGCTTCTGATGCGCGTAACGGAAGCTGCCCAGCCGGTGCGCGTGCGCGACGTGTTGTTTCAAGAAATGCTGGTCCAATAGAAGGCGAGCCAATGAGCGAGGAAGAAGACAAGCTGGCCGCCGAATGGGGCGCCGAAGAGAGCGGCGGCGGCGGTGGCGCGGCACGCGTGTTAAGCCAGAACGAGATCGACAGTCTGCTTGGCTTCGGCGACGATGCCTCGGGCGAGGCCGATAATTCCGGCATCATGGCGCTGATCAACAGCGCGATGGTGAATTACGAACGCCTGCCGATGCTGGAGGTCGTGTTCGACCGGCTTGTGCGGATGATGACGACCTCGCTGCGCAATTTTACTTCAGACAATGTCGAAGTCACGCTCGATCAAATCACGGCCGTGCGATTCGGGGATTATCTGAACGCGACCCTCCTGCCCGCCATGCTTTGCGTCTTCAAGGCTGAGGAGTGGGACAATTCCGGCCTCATGATGATTGATAGTTCCATGATCTATTCAATCGTGGATGTGCTTTTGGGGGGGCGGCGGGGCACCGCGCAAATGCGAATCGAAGGCCGCCCCTATACCACCATCGAGCGCAACCTTATCGAGCGTTTGGTGCGGGTTGTTCTGGCCGATATGTCGGCGGCGTTCGACCCGCTCTCGCCCGTAACTTTCCGATTTGATCGCCTCGAGATCAACCCGCGTTTTGCGACCATTGCGCGACCTGCCAACGCGGCCATCCTCGCAAAATTGCGAATCGATATGGAAGACAGAGGCGGTCGAATCGAAATCGTGATACCCTATGCGACGTTGGAGCCGATTCGTGAACTTCTGCTCCAGATGTTCATGGGTGAAAAATTCGGCCGCGACAGCATCTGGGAAACGCATTTAGGAAACGAGCTGTTGGTCACCAACATGAAAATGCGCGCGGTGCTGGACAAGGTTAACGTCCCCCTGCGCGAGGTCATGAGCTGGAAGCCGGGCTCGCGGTTGATGTTGAATGTGCGTTCGTCCGATAGCGTGTCTTTACGCGCGGGCGATGTAACGCTTTTTCAAGGACAAATGGGATCATTAAATGGGCGCGTCGCCGTCCGTGTGGATCAGGTGGCTCTTAAAAAAGATGAGGGGAAGCAACGCGATGACATGGCTTAACTTGTTTCTTGATGTTGCGCTTATCCTGATTGTCGGCGCGGGCGTTGTGCAGGCCACGCGGCTGATCGCGCAATTGCGGGATCTACGGACAGGTCGGGGGGAGATGGAGCGTTTTGTGCGCGACTTCAACACCGCTGTGATTCGGGCGGAGGCGGGCATTAAAGCCTTACGGAGCGCGGCGCGCGACAGCGGCGACGATCTGGAAAAACTGATCGAAAAGGCCCATCGCGTGCGCGATGAGCTTCATTTCATCGTCGAAAGCGCCGACAGCGTTGCTGAACGGCTGAGCGTGACGGCATCTAGCGCGCTTCAAGAGATAACCCAAATCCGAAAAGGGGTCCCCATGCGCGAGCCAGAGGCGCGGAAAAACGGGATGCCGTCCTCCGTCGGGGGTAAACCCGCGTTTGTTGTAGAAGCGGCCGCAGCCTCCCGCGCCGAAAAAGAACTTTTGCATGTCCTGCAAAAATTGGGATAGGACGCAAGAGAACCCAAATGCCCAACCGTCTTCCTCTTTCTCGCTTCATCCTGCCCGTGGGGGTTGTGCTGGGAGTCCTTATGATGGGGCTGCGGGTTGTGACAATCTGGGGCGATGCGGAAATGGGGCGTTTCTCGTTTCATGCGGCTCAGGCGAAAGAAGCGACAGCCGAGCCTGCAGCTGAAGCGGCAAAGCCGTCCCCGTCCAAACAAGCAGATCCCCCCCCCGCCGAGGCCGCCGCAACGCCGCCCCCCCCTCTCTTGCCCCCTCCCCCACCGGATTCTTCCGCAGCAGAACAAGATATTCTTAAGCAAGTGGCAGGACGACGCGAAGAACTTGACAAACGCGCCCATGATCTGGACACGCGCGAAGCGATGATGAAAATCACCGAACAACGCATCGATAAAAAAGCCGCAGAGCTTGAAACGCTCCGCCAACAGCTTCAAACCCTTGTGGGCCAAGGTAACGAGGCCCAACAGGCGCAATTCGATAATCTCGTCAAAATTTACGAAACCATGAAGCCTGAAGAGGCCGCCCGCATTTTTGAAGCGCTCGATATGCCCACATTAGTCGGCGTTATCCAGCGCATGAAACCCGCCCATACAGGGCCTATTATGGCGAAAATGGCCCCTCCAAAAGCCAAAGCCGTCACCGATGCGCTCACCCATCAAGATCAGCTCCCCACCATCAAGTAACGCCCTCCTCTTTTTGATTCAGGATCCGTCATGCCAACTCCAGCCTTTCGCCGCGAAACCGATTCCTTTGGCGCGATTGACGTGCCTGCCGACCATTACTGGGGAGCCCAAACGGCGCGGAGCCTCCAGAATTTTAAAATCGGCGGCGAGACAATGCCCGTGCCCCTCATCCGCGCCTTAGGGATTTTGAAAGGCGCGGCGGCGGAAGTGAATATCAAACTCGGCGTTTTGGATTCTGCGCTTGGTCAGGCTATTGCAACAGCGGCCCGCGAAGTTGCGGAAGGAAAAATGGACGGCGAGTTTCCCTTGGTGGTCTGGCAAACGGGATCGGGCACGCAAACCAATATGAATGCGAATGAAGTCATTTCGAACCGCGCGATTGAACTTCTGCGGGGCGAAAAGGGCAGCAAAAAGCCCGTGCATCCGAACGATCACGTCAATATGGGGCAAAGCTCGAATGACAGTTTCCCTACAGCTATGCATATCGCCGCCGTGCTGCAAATTTCGGATGCGCTGATTCCGGCTTTAGAGCATTTCCACGCCGCGCTCGCCGCCAAAGCCGATTCTTTCAAGAGCATCGTTAAAATCGGCCGCACCCATTTGCAAGATGCGGTGCCGTTAACTTTGGGACAGGAATTTTCAGGCTATGCGGAACAAATGCGACTCGGGATCCAACGGGCGAGGGAATCTCTGACGCGTCTTTACCCCTTGGCTCAAGGGGGTACGGCGGTTGGCACGGGGCTGAACGCGCATAAGGATTTCGCTGTCATGTTTGCCGCGCAAGTCGCCGCGCAAACCGGAAAACCCTTCGTTTCGGCCGCAAATAAATTTGAAGCTCTGGCAGCCCATGACGCGCTAGTCGAGGCCTCGGGCATGCTGAACACGCTGGCCGTGAGCTTCATGAAAATCGCGAATGACATAAGATTGCTGGGATCGGGGCCGCGTTGCGGCATTGGAGAAATTTCTTTGCCGGAGAACGAGCCCGGTTCTTCGATCATGCCCGGCAAGGTGAATCCAACTCAGTCCGAGGCAATGACAATGGTTGCCGCCCAAGTCATGGGCAATCATGTTGCCGTGACGATTGCGGGATCGAACGGGCATTTTGAACTCAATGTCTTTAAGCCCGTCATTATTTATAATGTCCTTCAGTCTATTCGTTTACTTAGCGACGCGGCACGCAGCTTCACGGATAATTGCGTGGTCGGCATCACGGCAAACATAGATCGGATCAAAAAACTGGTCGGCGACTCTTTGATGCTTGTCACCGCGCTGAACCCCCATGTGGGCTATGACAACGCGGCCAAAATCGCCAAAAAAGCCCATCACGAAGGGCTAACGCTGAAAGAATCGGCCATTGCGTTGGGACTTCTGACCGCCGAAGAATTCGATCGCCTCATCCGGCCTGAGGAGATGGTTTAGGTTCATAGTATACTCGGGCACCGAAGGAACCCGAACGTTTTGCAGGAAGCTTAAGCTGTTCTTGACGACAGGAGATTTGATCCGCGTGAATGGGGGTCGAATTCTTTGCACACAGCGCGGACCGCCATGCGGCGTTCGGTCGCGAGTCGGATAACAAAGCCTTCGCGTGTGACAAGCCCCGCTTCTTCATAGGGGCGGAGCCGCGCAAGATCCTCCGCAAGCGTTTCGACATCAAACCCATGCGCGGCGCATAACGCGTCAAGATCACACGCCAAAACACACATCAGAGCTTCAATGATTGCGCGGCGCAAACGATCTTCGGCTGTCAGAAGATAGCCGCGCCGGATCGGCAAGCGGTTTGCGGTGACCGCCTCCAGATACGGCCCCGTTTCATGCTCGCCTTGAAAATACCCGTCCGGAGTCTGACTGATGGCCGAGACGCCAAGACCTATCAAAGTCTCAGCCGAATCTTCCGTATACCCCTGAAAGTTCCGGTGCCACTGGCCATTTTTCCACGCCTTCGCAAGAGGATCAGAGGGCTTGGCAAAATGATCAATGCCGATCTCGGCATACCCGCTTTCTGTCAGAATCTGCCGTGCGGTTTGCTCCATCGCAAGGCGCGTTGTTAAATCGGGCAACCCTTGCGCTTCCAGAGCCTTTTGGTGTTTTTTCAGCGATGGGACATGGGCGTAGGAGAAAAGCGCGACCCTATCGGGCGCAAGAGCACTAACGCGCCGTGCCGTATCCGCGATTGTTTCGGGCGTTTGCTTGGGCAGCCCATACATAAGATCCAGATTGATGCGCGTCAGCCCTGCCTCGCGCAACCAATCGCATACTTGCGCGACCAATTCATAAGGCTGCACACGGTTGATGGTGCGCTGCACCTCCAGATTAAAATCTTGCGCCCCAAGACTGACGCGAGAGACGCCGCACGCCACCAAAGTCCGCGCTTGCTCCGGCGTCACATGACGCGGATCAAGCTCCATCGCAATCTCGCCCACAGAGGAAAGATCGAAATGCGTGCGGATCCCCTCAAAAATCGTGCGCATTTGGTTATCAGTCAAGGCATTGGGTGTGCCACCGCCAAAATGCAGATGACTGACGCGCCGTGTCCCGAGAAGCCCACCGACATGCGCCATCTCTTGCGCTAAAGCCGACAAATAGGGATTGATCCGTTCAGCTCGGTTCGTAATAATCGTGTTGCAACCGCAATAAAGGCACAGGCTGTTGCAAAAAGGGATATGGACGTACAGCGAAACAGGCGCGTCCGGCGCGGTTTGTCGCAGCGCGTTTGCGTAAGCGTTCGCCCCAACGTCACTCGTGAAAAAAGGCGCGGGCGGGTAGCTCGTATAACGTGGCGCGGGCTTGCCAAGCCAAAGCTCACTGCCGCGTTCGGGAAAGGGCGTCTCCATAACGTGAAGAGATAGCGCAGGACGGCAGCCGTTTCCAGTCGTCAATTTTTTCATGAAAAAGCCGGGTAATCCGTATAGCCCTTCGGCCCCTGCCCATAGAAAGTCGCAGGATCCGCAACATTCAGAGGCGCGGCGCGGCGGAATCGTTCCGGCAAGTCCGGATTAGAAATGAACAGCTTGCCAAAGGCCACGGCATCAGCCTCGCCAGAGGCCAAAAGCTCTGTCGCCGTCTCCTGCGTATACCCCTCATTCGCGATGATGGGGCCGCTAAATTCCTGTTTCAGATACGCGCCGATTCCGTCGGTATCCGCATGCGCCCTGAGGCATAAAAACGCGATCCCCTTTTTCCGCAAGGCACGGGCGATAAACCCAAAAGTCTCGCGGGGGGTCGAATCGCCCATGGATTGCGCATCTCCGCGCGGCGCGAGATGCACGCCCACATGATCCGCGCCCCAAACTTCGGCAACCGAATCCACAACCTGAAGCAATAAACGCGCACGGTTTTCAATCGGCCCCCCATAGGAATCCGTGCGGGTGTTTGAATGATCTTGAAGAAACTGATCCAAAAGATAGCCGTTCGCGGCGTGAATTTCGACTCCGTCAAATCCGGCCGTTTGCGCGTTAAGGGCCCCGCGCTGGAAGGCTGCGACAATCTCGGGAATCTCGTGCGTCTCTAAAGCGCGTGGAACGGGATAAGGCTCCTCACGACTCAATAAACGGACATGCCCCTCAGCGGCAATGGCGCTGGGCGCAACAGGCAGCGCTCCATTCAGATAAAAAGGATGGGAAATGCGCCCGACATGCCAAAGCTGCATGACCATGTGGCCGCCTGCCTGATGCACCGCGTCTGTAATCCGTTTCCATCCGTCGATCTGCTCAGGTGACCAAATGCCCGGCGTATCGGGATAGCCCACCCCCATGGGGGTCACCGAGGTCGCTTCGGTCAAAATAAGACCCGCCGAGGCCCGTTGAACATAATAATCGCGCATCAAGTCATTCGGCACGCGCCCCTCGCTGGCCCGACAGCGGGTGAGCGGGGCCATAACCATGCGATTGGGCAGACGCAACGCGCCCAGAGTCAATGGATCGAAAAGAGTTGGCATACAGGGCTCCAAAAAGGAAAGGAAGGATCAAAGGGGTTAGGCGTTCGGATCGATCATCCAAGACAATCCAATCGGGTTGCCCGCGACAACGGGCGTCGCGAGGATCACGGGGCAAGCGTAGGAATGCAAACTTTCGATCTTGCGACGGACATTTTCAAAATGGCTCATCATGGTTTTAACGTTCAAAAGCCATTCTTGAGCTTCCTCGATCTGCCCATGCCAACGATAGACGGACTCGATGCCCGATTGGATCGTGACACAAGCGGCAAGATGCTCTTCGACCAGCGCATGAGCGATTTTCTGCGCCTCTTCCAAAGAGCCGGTCGTCACGGTGATAGAGATAAAGGAGGTTGTCATGGTTGGCTTCCCAAAAAAGTTTCGATGTCTTGGGGGGTGGAGAGCGCAGTGGCCACGATATCCTTATCGATGCGTTTGGTCATGCCTGTCAAAACAGCGCCCGCGCCGCATTCCAGCAGCCGATCTACACCGTGAGCCTTCATATACAAAACGGATTCTCTCCAGCGCACCGAGCCTGTCACCTGTTCGACCAAAAGGGATCGGATTTGGGCCGGATCGCTGACGGCTTCAGCCGTGACATTCGCGACCAAAGGCACCAGAGGCGGTTTAATCTCAACCGCCTCTAACGCTTCCCGCATGATCTCTGCGGCGGGTTGCATCAAGGAACAATGAAAGGGCGCGCTGACAGGCAATTTAACGCTGCGCCTAAAACCGCGCTCTGCCGCCAAGGCGATGGCGCGGTCAATGGCGGCGCTGTGGCCGCTTAGGACGACTTGGCCCGGCGCGTTGTCATTCGCTGCGGCGCAAACCTCCGTCAAGGCTGCTGCCGCCGCAATGTCTTGCGCCGCGTGCAAATCAACGCCGATCAAAGCGGCCATAGTGCCAAGCCCCACAGGGACGGCTTGCTGCATCGCCTGTCCTCGCTTTTTCAAAAGCCGCGCCGTGTCGCTTAAGGACAGACTTCCAGCGGCGCAAAGAGCTGTATATTCCCCCAGACTGTGCCCCGCAACGAAGGCGGCTGCTTCCGGCAAACGAAAATTTCCCTGTTGATCCAAGACCCTGATCACGGCAAGGCTAACCGCCATCAGCGCGGGCTGGGCGTTTTCCGTGAGCTGCAGCACATCCGGATCACCAGAAAACATCAGCCGCGCAAGATGTTGTCCCAGAACCGAATCCACCTCTTCAAAAACCTCACGCGCTTCGGTAAAGGCATCGGCCAAAGCCTGCCCCATACCGATAGATTGACTGCCTTGACCTGGAAACACAAAAGCGCGTGACATCGGAAAATCCCTGAAAGCGAAACCACTTCTATCAAGACCCTTGCCCAAGCCCTGTCAAGCAGGGTCTCAAACAGTCATCAATCACTGGTGAAAGTAATAAAAAGCTTCAAAAGGGCATTTTGTTTGCTATACTTGGCAGGCTGCGGATTAAAAAATCCTAAAGCCAGCGCACCGTCAATATCGAAGCGAAGGAATAAGCGATGTCCCAATTAAATCAAGCCAGTGATGAAACGACAGAAGCGTGGCAAAATTTGGCTGCCCGAAACGCTACCGGAACCCTTTATTTTCTGGTTGATACAGGCTCAGCCATGCAGATTTGGGCGGATTCTTTGGAAAAAACCCAAAAACTGGCCATCGGCAGTCAAGCCTTTGATTCGGTACATTGCTATACTTTCGACGGAAGCGCCCGAACAGGCAGTTTTTGTGTTCAGGATCATAGTACCCTACTGGGGTTGGCTAACGCATTGAGGTGATTCATACTGTCGGATTCTTCACCTGTAATGGAGTCTCCGATGCCGAAACAAGACGATGCGTTAGCCGAGATACTGCGTAGCAGATTTCACCTCAGCCCG
>CAIJXG010000096.1 GCA_903824505.1 uncultured Pseudomonadota bacterium
AGGCTCCCCAAACACCGATCCGTCTTTAACGCCTTTACACACCTAACCGCCGCCGTGATAGCCTATCAGCTCAACCCGTTGCCCTCCAAACAAATCCGCGTTTCTATCCCTTGAAAACCCGTAACTCGGGTTACGTAAGAACGCCACACTGGCTCTGAATATGCTCTCCACCATGTCGCGCCAGCATCGGCATCATGTGAGCGCATTGGCCTTCAACACGATGCTCAGCGCACCCCAGCGCATCGGTTGTTTTCTGTTGCAACTCTGTCCGCCCGGCAGCAATCAAAAGAACATTACATTCACGTTACCCTACGACAAAACATTGATCGCCGACACGCTGGGGATGAAGGGGGCGACCTTTTCGCGAGCGCTGAACCTTTTAAGACAAAAAACAAAAATTCACGTCGATGGCTCGTGCGTTATCGTTGAATCTGTGCCCCTTTTGGCAAGATACGTCTACGGCCCGATGGGAACGGAATACATATCCGCTGATATGTGATCTATACTCGGTTTCCTTGGAAAGCCGAGTATTCGATTCCGTGCAAAACACGCGCGAGGGCGAAGCTGATGCGCCTTTTGCGCGGACAAAACGTTCGGGGACCGAAGGGGCCCGAGTATATTAAAAGATCGTATTGAGCCATCCCCAATCCAGATTAGCCGGATGGTTGATATAGTCCTGTGGATGATCGACCACATGTTTCAAATAGCTGTACGTGAAAGGCCAAGCGTCTTCCGGAGCGACCCGGGTCTTTTCAATAATCCGAATCTTCATGTCTTCGGTGAGCTGAAGCTTATAGATGATCTTTGGCCGATCATCATAAACGGCGCAGTGAAGACTATGATCCCCGCCTAAATTTTTCCATCGCGCCCGCCATATTTCCATATAGGGAAACTTGTCTTTGTTCTTTTCGATGGATTGATTGCATATGTCGAGGTAACGCTCGAAGGTGCGCTCATAGTCATGATCCATTGCGACGTCTTGTTGGGCATCCGTCACTGAGGCCCATCCTTTGTTCTGCCTGAAGAGTCAGAAGGAAATGGAAGAGTACGATCTTTCTGAATTTTGATGATAATCTCATTGCGTCTTAGAAACGGCAATGTCCAAGGCGGATTATAAAAAGCGTAAACGGGCAGTCCCCTTGGATGGATATTGTTTTTTTCGAGCCAAGCCGTAAGCTTTTGCAAATGGCGGCTTAAATTATCATCCGTATTAAATCCAGAGAATCTGATAACGGCTGCGCGATAGGACGGGATTTCCAAAAATCGGATCTGATCGTCCTTTGGTTTTGGTAAAGAGGCCCGCGTAAACTCAGCTGGCATCACGAACTGAACCTTCCATTCATTTTGATTTTCTGAGGCTTCCTGTATCACGGGAGCTGTCATCGGAATCTTTTGGCTATTTTCTTCTGCCGCTTCCTGCGTCACGGGCGCTGTCATAGAAATTTTTGCTTGGGCTGTGTTTCCGCCAAAGATATATCCCGCCAGAATGCGGAATCCTGCTTTGATGGCGGTATAGCGTTCGCCCTCAACGGTTACCTCGGCGACGATCATGGGATCATAATCGCGCACCTCGATATCCTCGGCTTTACTGACACTGCGCCAAGCAGGTTCGGGGGTTTGGGTTCCCATGATCGAGCAGCCTCCGACAAAAAGAAGCGTTAGCAAAAAGAGAGGGGATATTTTTTTCATGTCACGACTTTAAAACGCTTCCAAGCATCCACAAGGCTTTTTGATGCGCCGTAATGCGTTCGACCATTAAGTTTTCGCTTTCATCATCGCGGACATTCTGTGCGATCTTTTTGCTCGCTTCGCAGCTTTTGATAACGAACTCATTAAGCTCGACGAGGTTTTTCAGCATCCGATCTGCACGATCATCGGCAGCGGTTTCCTTGTTTAAAGCATTCGACATCATTCGGGAAATTTGAACGATTTTGTCTCCCTCAAACGGCAAGGCATAATCTCCCAAGGCGCGGATGCGTTCGGCGATCGTATCAACCGCGAGGAAAAGCTCATTATATTGTTTTTCAAACAAGGCATGCAGAGAGACGAAATTCTTGCCTTCGACATTCCAGTGATAATTATGCGTCGCCAAATATAATCCATAAGTGTTCGCTAGAACACTCTGCAAACTTTGGGATACGGCGTCGTTGGAATGTTTCAAATGAGGGAGAGGTGTGGCTTGGGGCATTCTTTTTCCTTTTTTGGGGGTAAGGTTGCGTGCGCGGGGATTACGTCACGGTAACTGGCGAACAATTGTCCAGCTCTCGTCCGGATCAAATTCCCTGATGGTTCTGGCAATTTCAGCCGTATCGAAACCTAGGTTTTTTTCATAAATGATCCCGTCTTGGTTGACGATGAAGCTCATCACGCCGCTATCGCCATAACGATCCGGAAAAGCGATAAGCGCAAAGCCACGTGTCATATGCCCATCGACGATATAGTCTTTCACGCCCCCTGATGCCTGCGCCCCTTGGCTCTTTAAGATCCTGTAATCATAGCCGTGATAAGGGGCGCGCTTGCTTAAGAGCTTGCTGGAATACCCCTCCTCTGCTGCGCTTGCCAGAAAGGGGCCTAGCGGACTGATTTGTTCCCCATCTGCTGCGGACCAATAAAGCCCGTCATGTTGGCCGGGATGACTTTGAAAATGTTGGGCATACTCAGATTGATGTTTGCCGTGTGCATGTAGGGCAGAGAATTCTTCCTGTGCATCGACATAGACGCGGCATACCTCCAAGACATTTAATTCATTCCGGCCAATGCGACGATTAAGGATTTCTTCTTTCCCCGTAGTCGTGTCAAACCACCACCCATTTTTGGCGTGCACCAGCGGAATGGGAAGCGGCCATTCTTCGTTGCCGACCACCAGCGTGTCATGGTCAGAATCATCGCTTCTGATTTCATGCGCTCGGTCATAGGCATTAACAAACCGGGTGCGGCCTTGTTCGTCAGCAACCTTGTCCCCGGAATAAATGATTCGGTGCGCATCAGGCCCCAAGATCTTCAAGAGATTATCCCTTCGATCTGCGCGCGTCGCGGTCACGAGGGCATCCACCGCCTGTTCCGGGGTTGTAAAAACAAGTTGCCCATCCGGCGGCGGCGCTGTGTGCGAAACAGGGTCTATATAGGCTGAAGGCGGTGCATCAGGGACGCATCCAGCCAAGAGAAAGACAAGAAGACTAAGTGCGCCCGACTGAGAGGTTTTTTTGAACCATTTGGTCTTTTCTGGCGTCCTGTTGAAACGATCCATTATCGGTGTCCCCCGTTTGTGTTGTGTCCGCCGCCGCCCTGTGATCCCCCGCCCCCATGCTGTGGGGATGCCCCTCCGCCTCCACTGCCGCGCATCCCTCCGCCTCCAAAAGAAGGGGCCGCGTGTGCCGCCGAAGCCGCAGGCATCGTTGACCGACTGTAAGTGCCGCGCTGAGACTGCGTACGCACATCTGAACCGTGCGAGAAGGACTCAAAAGCCGGAGACGCACGCCGCTGTTGTGGGCTGGACTGGAAAGAGTGCTGAACACGGGCCGTCGGCGTTTGCATCCGCTGTGAACCGCCCGTTTGCCGCGTAAAGTTGTTTGATCTTTGCATAGGGTTTTGCCGAACCGTATGTTGCGTTTGTGGGGCATACCCCCGAAAATTCTGACGTGCCTGAGCAGAGGCACCTTGGAAACGCGCGCGGGTGACGGCACTGTTATAGGGGACACCGTGACGGTGCGAAGGATCATGGGCCCATATGCCTCCATCACCTGATGAATGACCTCTGTTCATCCCTTCGAAACGATGATCATCAATGTTAAGGCGATGGTTGTGCCAGTCCCAATGATTCCCCCCCAAAAATCCATCAAGGACGGCTACGCCGACTCCGAAACCAATCAGTCCCGCATAAAAAAGACCATCGGGCGGTGGAAAATAATAGGGGGCATAGTTGGGATAGGGCCAAGCGCCATAGACAAGCGTTGGATTATAAGAAGGCACATAGATCACCTGAGGATCAACAGGCGCGATGACAATCGTGTTATCTTGATTTGAAACAGTCTCTTGTGGGGTTGATGTCAGATGTCCCGCCGTCTGAGCTGCCTGACGCAAGCGCTGCACCGAATCCATAACGGCGGCCTGCTGCCCGAGAAACGCATCACCAAGTTGCTCTGTCCAAGACAGCTGAGAATCCATCATCGTCAGAACTTGGGGAAAATTGACCAAGGATTTGACGCTGGGATCCCATGGTTTATCCCTTAACGCCGCGGCCAGTTGGTCGCCGTGAAGCTGGGCGTTTTCAGCATTCTTCACCCAACGATTGGCGTCGACGACTTCAAGAGGATATGTCGCAGCCCATAGTACCGGACTCATTTTTTAACATTCAGCAATACCAATATGTTAACGCTCGTTCCGGGTAATATTAAACGGGCGAGTGTGGTTATTATTTTGGGGAGGCTTGAATTTGAGAACAATCGGCGCAGGTAATCGAGGCC
>CAIJXG010000097.1 GCA_903824505.1 uncultured Pseudomonadota bacterium
AGGCTCCCCAAACACCGATCCGTCTTTAACGCCTTTACACACCTAACCGCCGCCGTGATAGCCTATCAGCTCAACCCGTTGCCCTCCAAACAAATCCGCGTTTCTATCCCTTGAAAACCCGTAACTCGGGTTACGTAAGAAAAAAACTTGGGTTAGACGAAACACCCATAATCTCATCCCCCGCACCCTCAACGCCCACTTGTAAAATCAATGTAACCCAGCCGGGTGGCTCTTCTGTATCCGTAGAATCATCGCTGCCTCCAGAGGGATGCAATATCGCGCTTAGGGATATTATGGCGGGCCAAGCTCGAGCAGCAACACCTCAACCACCTGCTTCCACCCATCCCGTTCCTCCCCCTCCCATTTCCCCGGCAACACTTACGCTGGCTAAAATTGATGGAGCCTGCATGGGCGTAAATAATCGGCTCTGCGGACTTACACAGGGACAGGGAGCATCCGAAGAAAAGTTGGCAAAGATGGGCGGTTATTGTAAAGGCCCGAACGGCGCCCGGAATCCCAAAATCTGTGCGATTGTTCAAGCTCCCGCCCCTTAAAGATGGGGAGTCAAGTCACCCCTGACAAAGGTCTTTGTCATTCTGACTCCTGCCTCTTTTTGAGCTATTTTCCTGTGCAAAAAGAATGGCTTGCGAAACGGTGCTCGTTTTTGTGCCGCCTTCTGCCGTTTAACTGAATGGCCCCGTTTCTTTTTCTGTTCTCCTTTCTGGCGGGATGCTATGCTACCTGAAGTTGTTTGTGCGAATCTCGCCTCCCTTTAGGGTTTTCTTAATCTTTCCTTCCTTACAGGCTCGACATGAGACTTGCCGACCTTCCTTTGTCACGGAAACTCGCCGCTATTTTTATTTTACTGGCCTTGCCGACGCTTCTGTTATGCGTTTTTCTGTATCTAGAATCGGCAAAATCGATTCACGTCGCCCAAAAGGAAGGGCAGGGCGTGGCGTATATTGACGCCGGAAATAAGCTCCTTCTGACCCTTCTGATTTCTCCGCACGCGCAAGAGGCTCAGATGGGGGCCGTGGAGGATTTGGCCGCCCGTTATGCGAGTTTGGGGGATCATATCAAGGCCAAAGATCCTGCGCCTGTTCTCGATAAAATACGTCAGGGCAAAGGCCTGAAAGCGACTCTTGAAAATCTTAAAGAAATGGTTGATCAGGCCTCTGTTGGCTCGGGTCTGACCTTCGATCCCCAAATGGATACATTCTTTCTGGGGCATCTATTGGTCGAGGATGTCCCCGCCCTTGCCACAATTTCTAATCAGTTGATGAGTGATTTGACGGATTATGGGGCCGACAAGTCCGAGGATAATAAATTTTCTTTCGAGCTGTCGCGCCAGACTCTTTTGTCTCTGAATTCATCGATTCAGAAAGACATCCAAAAGGTTTTTGCTGAAACGGATGACCATAGTGGACAAGCGGAACTGGAGGAGACAGCGAAGATTCTTGGGGCGGCTGTGGATCAGATCACTCTTGGCTGTTTCAAACAAGATGTAGCGCAAACACGCGTGGGGGTCGATCACCTCACGACTTCTTTGGGCATCGCCAATCAAAAGCTTGTGGCGCAGCTGACGGCGCGTTTGGAAAAACGCCGGACCGTCCTTTACGCCAACCTCGTCATGCATTTTTGTTTTGTCGCCTTTGGTTTTACCTTGGCCGTTTGGCTGATCGGGCGGATTACGCGCCTTACAGTGGGGCCTTTGCAAGAGGCCTGCAGCGCGATGAAGCGTCTGACAGAGGGGGATATGCAAGTCAGCGTACGGACGGTTTCCCGCGCCGACGAAATCGGCACGCTGTATGAGGTTTTGCAGAAAGTCTTTCTTGTCATGAAAGAGCGCGAAGAGAGGCATCAAATCGACGCCCAAGAAGCGGAAGAAAAAAGCGCCCGCGCCAACCATCTTCGGGCCTTGGGCGATGCGTTTCGCCTGAGCGTCCGCACGGCGCTTAACCAATTAGGACAGGCCTCGGAAACCTTGACTCATATGGCCAACCGCATGGTGGGGGATTGCGCGCGCGCCTCGGCTCAGGCTTCTTCTGTTGCGGCGGCGGCAGAACAGGCTTCGGCGAATGCGCTGTATGTCGCTGAGGCTTCAGGAAAAATTTCTGTTTCCGTTCAGGGCGTGGCGGCGCGAGCGGGGGAATCTCTTGTGGTTATTCACAAGGCTACCGAAGACGCCAAAGACGCCCATGCGAAGATGAAACTCCTTGCCTCGGCCACAGGACGAATCGGGGATGTCACGGAATTGATCAGCCGAATCGCCGAGCAGACCAATCTTTTGGCGCTCAACGCCACGATTGAGGCCGCGCGGGCAGGCGAAGCCGGCAAGGGATTTGCTGTGGTGGCCCATGAAGTTAAGATGCTGGCTAATCAAACAACCCAAGCGACCGAGGAAATTGCCGGCCATATTGCAGCGCTTCAGCAAGCAGGATCCGACGCGACCGTCAGCTTGGAAAGCATTTTTGACGTGATCCGCCGCATTAACGAGATGTCGCATAGCATTTCAAGCGAAGCGGAAGCTCAAAATACCGCGACAGCCGAAATTGTAGATAATATGCAAAAAGAGGCCGAAGGCTCTCAAGCAGTGACAGAAAACGTCAAGGAAATCGCCAAAATCATTGCGATTCAGCAAGGGGTCGCTAATCAGGTGCTGGAATCGGCCATTTCGCTTCAAACCCAGTCCGGTAGTCTGGATGGCGAGGTGAAGTCCTATCTCTCTCAGGTCGAAAACGGTGGGTAGCTTTCCGTTCTCCGGACAGAGCTGACAGCGGGCGTTTTCTGGTTTCCTTAGGGCATGGATCCAGATATACTCGGGCACCTTCGGTCCCCCTCACGTTTTGTCCGCGCAAAAGGCGCATCAGCTTCGCTGCGTCCGTGTTTTGCACGGGGGAGCATCCTTCCGCTTTCCAAGGAAACCGAGTATAGACAGAAAGGGCACGCCTCCTCCTGATAAAGAAGTCTTCATGCCCGCCTCCGTTGCTATTTTTGATTTTGATGACACGCTGGTCGAAAAAGACAGCTTCTGGCTTTACCTTTTTCTGGTCGCCGGACGATTCGCTTCTTACCTGATTTTGGGCGAAGCGCTCCTGCGCTATATCCTCAAAAAAGCCGTCGGACGTCCTTCCAACACAGACTTTCGGACCTTTATCAAAGCTCATTTGCTGCACCGTTTATTGGTCGGAAAGAAAGAGGAAAGGCTGCGCACAACGGCACGGCTTATGGCGGGGAAGCAGAAAAGGATCCACGCGACTCTTCAAGCGCTGAAAGAACATAAGGAAAAGGGCGCGGTGATCGTGATCGCCTCGGGTGGGCTTGATCTGTATCTGCCCTCTCTTTTACGCGATATTCCGTATGATGCGCTGATTTGCACAGAAATTGGCGTTGAGAACGGAGTGATAACAGGGGAAATGGTCAAGGGTAATTGCGTTCGCGCGCGCAAGGCGGAGCGAGTCGCGGCATGGCTTGCTGCGCATGGCCCTTTTGAGGAAAGTTTCGGCTATGGTAATTATCCGGATGATCTTCCGATGCTCGCGCTCGTGCGGCATCGGATTCTTGTGTCGTGAGGGCAGATGCTAAGGCCTGAACAAAAAGAAACTCTGCTTACACCTTCGGTGCGGCGGCTTTTCGAGGTGATCGCTGGGGGGGGCGGGGAAGCGCGGCTTGTCGGCGGTGCCGTACGAGATGTCGTTTTAGGTCGTCCGGTGAGGGATAGAGATTTGGCGACGACTTTGCCGCCCGACCGTGTGATGGAGCTTTTGATTGCCCAAGGCATTAAGGTTGTCCCGACCGGTTTGGCGCATGGAACTGTTACGGCTATTTTAGACCGAATGGGCTATGAAATCACAACCTTGCGCCGCGATGTCACCACCGATGGGCGCCGCGCGACTGTCGCTTTCACGGATGATTGGCGCGCGGATGCCGCCCGACGCGATTTCACCCTGAACGCTCTTTACGTGGATGCCGCCGGCAATCTGACGGATTATTTTGAGGGAATCGCGGATGCGCGCGCAGGGCAGATTCGATTCATTGGCGCGGCGTCAGCTCGTATTCAAGAGGATGTGTTGCGGATTCTCCGCTTCTTCCGTTTTTATGCGTGGTTTGGGGCTGGAGAGCCGGATGCCGACGCGTTAACTTCTTGTCGTGCGCTCGCGCCCTTGATTCCCCGCCTATCTTTTGAGCGAATCGGGCGGGAAGTGCTGAAACTCCTTGCCGCGCCGTCTCCCCTTTCCGCGTGGCGGTTGATGCATGAGGGAGACATTTTGCCGTTTTTTGCAGAAGAAGCCCAAAATCTTGGTCGTTTGGAATCTCTTTTGGAGACGGAAAAAGCTATCAACGAACCGCCTTGTGCCCTGAGCCGTCTGGCCGCGCTTTTGCCGGAAGAGGAGGGGGCGGCTGAACAAGTCGCGGGGCGGCTAAAATTGTCGAACAGAGAAACAGAACAGTTAAAGGCGCTCGCGGTTTTGCCTATCCTTATTCGGGCCGATCCCTCGTCCCAAGGGATCCGGAAGCTTGTATATAGGTATGGATGTCAGAAAATGCGCTCTGCGGTTTTGCTGGAGCCGTCAGGCGTTCAGGAGTCCTTGGAGATTGTAGCGGCGTGGGAGGGGGCCGTTTTCCCTCTCAAAGGGCGGGATCTTTTGGCTTTTGGGATTCCGGCGACTCCGCGTTTGGGCGAAATCCTTAAAGATATTGAGACATGGTGGATTGAGGGCGATTTCCGCGCGACACGCGACGCCTGCCTGAAAAAAGCGGCTGCACTTGTTGTTTAAAGGATGGATTGAAGACGGGATCAGAATGCCCCAAACTTCTCCACAGAATAGTGCGCGTTAATCTCTCGTTAAGACTTCCCTTTGCCGTTCCAAAACTGTTAGGATGCGTAGCTGTCTGATTCCGGTCCGAATCAGCAAGGCATTTCTTCAGAATCTGTGGAGTCTTGCCTTGTTTCGGTCGTGAAAACCCTAGAGGAAACCAATGACTTTACAGAAGACACCGATGTCTCCGCCCGCCGCCACCGCGCAGACTTCCACGCCTTCTTCCTCTCGGAAGCCTGTGCCATCCCGAGATGGATCTGTTTTTGCGCCTTTCTGGATGGGGCTATGCCTGTCGGTTGCTTGGATCTGCGGCGTGTGCATCGTTTTACTTCAAACGGCCCCCGCCTCAGCTTGGGCGGGCGCGTCTTTGCTTGATTGGGCTATTGGTATTTCAGCAACGGTATCACCGGTCGCGTTGATCTGGATGGTCACGGCTTATGTGCAGCGCGCGTCGGACATTCGGTCCGTGACGGATCCTTTGCGCCGCCAATTGACGCTTATTACCGGCGAATCGGGCGCAGCCGACGCCCGAATCCGGCGCTTTAATCAGGCGATCAGGGAGCAGCTTGATTTGCTCCGCAACGTCCAGGCCATGAGTCAGGACGATATCGAAGCCATTGTCGAGCGAATCCGTCAGCATCGCGCCGAGCTGGAGCGTTTCGAGAGTTCAAGTTCCCAGCAGGTTCTAGAGATCCAAGATATCGTTCGCCACGGTATGATGCAGATCGAAAAGACGATGGAAGATAAGTTCACCATGCTGCGGATTCTGGATGGGCGCCTGCAACAGAATGGTGACGGCATCGCGCGGCAGGTTCAGGGCGTCGGCGATCAAGTCGCTCGGATGCTGCAGGAGATTGAGCAAAACGGGGCCCAAGTTGCGGATGCTCTTGATCGCGCCCAAAAAGACAGTCGGAAATTGGCGGATACGTCGCGCTTGCAAGAAGCGTCGCTGACCAATGCGGCGACTGTTGCCTCTGAAACCTTGGGCAGCCTTTCTGGTAAGATCGATCTAAGTGTCACGCGGTTTCTAGAACGCGCCTCCAGCGCGCGCGAAGAAGCCGAACGTTTGGCGCAAGCCTTGGATGCCCAGACGCGGGCCTTGGATGATTTCAGCACCACTCTACCTGCCCGTGTCAGCGAAGCTGAAACGGTCTTGCGCGGCGTGGCCGATCGTTTGTACGCCAGCGAACGGTTGGCTTGCGATCAAGCGGCGCGATTGGGGGATCGGCTTGCGCATCAAGTTGATTCGCTGCACGCTTTTATGGAGCGTTTTTCATCCCGCATGAACGAAATCGACGGCGGTCTCGATCGGCGCGCGGTTGATCTGAATGGCCTTGCCGCGCGGATTGGTGAAACGGCGTCCAGCTTTGTGGAGTCGTGGACGCAGACAACAACCGGACTTGAAGGCAAGACGGGAACCCTCCTCACGCGTTTCGCCGTCGCGAATGAAGAATCGCGCCGGAACGCGGAAACCGTGGCCGCGCATTTGGCCGATACGACAGGGCGCTATGAGGATGTCGTGGTGCGTATGCGCGCTCTTTCAAACGAAAGCGGATCCCAGATGAAGGAAATGACCGAAGAGGCCGCCCGTTACCTAGGCCAGTTCGAAGCGCTGGGGCAGGCGGCGAGCCAAGCGGGCGAGGAAGTGCAACAGCGCGCCGCTGTCGCTTTACAGAATTTGCAACAGGTGTTGGAACGGGTGCTGCTGGCCCGCGATGTCACGCAGGCCGTCGGCGACAAGCTGGTGAAAGATATAGCTGATGCGGTCGCCCAGAATGAAGGGCTGATCCATCGGTTGAGCGAAACCGCGCAGATGGGCGCGCGCGCTTTGGCTGTTGCAAGCGAGACGCTGGAACATCAAGAAGGTGTCTTGGTTGGCAAGATGCGCGAGGGCGAAAACGCCGTTCTCGACTCGGTGCAAAAACTTCAATACCAAGCCGAAACTGCAGGCGCGACGTTGCGGGAGCAGACGGTCAATCTGCGCTCGCTTCTCAGCGAAACTCAGACGCAATTGGCCCTCACAGATCAAAAGCTTAAGAGCTTCGCGGCGCAGGCGATTCAGCCAATTCAAACGGCTGTCAAGCAGATCGATTCCAGCGCTGAAAATGGGTTGCGCACCCTCACCCATTATGGGGAAGGCGTGACTCAGCAAGTGGGGCGTTTACAAGAGATCAACAACCGCGTCGGCGCGATGACCGAGGAAATGGGTAAAACGGCGGCTCATAGCGTCGGTCTTTTTGAAAGTCTGAGTGAGCGTTTTGCCTCTGTTCGGACGACTCAAGAAGCGGCGGCGCGGCAAACTTTGTCAGATTTTGCGACGCTCTCCGACCGTTTGCAGCGAGAAATTGGCGGGTTGGATACACATGCGTCTCAGGCGGTGGATGCCCTGCAGCAAGCGGCTTTAAAGGTCGGCGAACATTCTTATCAGATGTTGGAAAACGCGCGCAATTCAGGAGCTCAGCTGAAGGATGTCTCGGCTTTGTTGCAAGCTGAAGCCACTCAGATTCGCACGGTCTTGCGTCAACAAACCGAAGAGATTGGGCAAGATCTGGCCCGGGCTGAGCAAAAATTCACGGCTATTGGTGAGACGATCCGTGATCGTGCGGATACGACGCTAGAGGTTCTGGATCGCGCCGCAAGCGGCTATGGCCAGATTGCGCAGCGAACGGATAAGGTTGTCGCTGAAACGCAAATCCGCGTCGAAGGGCTTCATGCCGCTTTGGCCTGTCAGGCGGATCGGATTGAAACGGATTCCGCAAAAATTGGGGAACGCGCGGGCGAAATCGCGACGCAAAGCGGGCGGGCGCTTCAGAATCTTTCTCTTTTGAACGATAAAATGTCGGTCACCCGCGACATGGTGACGGTCTCGGGCGACCATGCGCTTGAACGGCTTGAAGCTTGCGCGGCGGCCTTCCAGCGGCGCGCAACGGATTTAACGCAGCTGGCTGAAACGGCAACCAGCTCTGTAACAACGGCAGGTCAGGCTTTTGGCGAACAAGCAGGGCGTTTGGTCGATGACGGCCAAAAGGTCGACGGCCTCTTGCGCCAGCTGACGGTCACAACTACGGCCCTTGCGGATCAGGCCAGCCAAATCCGCATGGGAATGGAACAGCAAAACAGCCGTTTAATGTCTCATTTGGCCGATGCGGTCGCGCAGCTCGATGTTACTGGCAGTCGTTTGCAGTACGTGGTCACGGCGGCGCTGCAAGGAGCCGATCAGGCCAGTGCGCGTTTTGCCGAAATGACGGATTGGGCGTCGGAGCGTCTGGAGCTTTCCGGGCAAGATCTTCAATCTCTGTCCGAACGGGTCGACGCGAGCTTGCAAGGGCTTGGCGCGGAAGTCACGCGACAGGCGGCTTCTTTGGCTATCGTGGGGGATCAAATTGGGGCGCAGCAAAAACTGATTGCCGAAGCGAACGAACACCAACGTTTAGATATGCTTTCGCTCTTCGATCGCTTGGGGGCGGCGCATGGGCAGGCGGCAGAAATCGCTGAACGCTCGATTGCGTGTCTGTCTCAATCCCTTGCCGATATTCAGGGCCAGATGGGCCTTTTGGGTGACCGTTCACAAGAAGCGGTGGGGCATGTCCAGCAAGCGGGGATGGGATTTGCCGAACATACCGCCACACTTTTGCGGGAAGTCCAAGCGGCCGAACAGCAAACCCGCGCAGTTCTCGCGGCGACCTCCGCTCTTCAGGAGCAGGCGCGTCATTTGCGCGAGGGGCTTCAAGCTGAAAGCGCCCGCGCGACAGAAAATCTCGATGGGTTGCTGACGCGCCTGACTCAAAGTAGTCAGACGGTGCAGTTGGTGGGTGGGGATGCAAAGACTCTGCTTGCAACGCTTCATGAGGCGATGGAGACCCAATCCAGCACTTTGGGTCAAACGATGGACTCTCTTACGGCGCGTCAGACAAATCTGACTCGGTCCTTGGACGCGCAGCGTGAGGTTCTAAACGGACTTTTGAACCGTCTGGCGATCGCGCAGGATGAAACAACCCTTGTCGCGCGTCATGCCGCCGAACGGCTTGGCTCCGAAACCCAAAATATCCTGCAGAGCGCGGATCTTGTGGGCACGCGGGTGCAAAGCGCGCTCAGCGGAATCAAGGCCGCTTCGGCCAGTTTTGTGTATGAAGTGGATGCTATCACCCTTTCAGCGCAACAGGCTGAACAACGCGCGGAGGCTGTTGTCGAATCCACCTCACATTTACACACACAGATCAAAACGATTCGCATGGCGATGGATGAAGCGTGCGGCAAAACGGAAACGATCGTCGACGGTCTGCTCAAGCGCGTAACCTCCGGCAGCGATGAACTGCGCGATGTGGCCGCGATGGCCGAGACTGTTTTGGGCTCGATGCATCGCGCTATTGGCGATCAAACGGAAGAGCTGGGCTCAACGCTTGAAGAGATCACTGAGCGTCAACGCACACTCAAGAACACGCTCGACGGCCAAGATCAGGTCCTTACCTCTTATCTCAACAGGCTTGGCGCGGCGCAGGGGGAAACCTCTGTTCTCGCGGATCAAGCGGTTCAGACTCTTAGGGAGGTTGAAAAGGCGACAGAAACGCTGTTCACCCAAACGGGGGCGCTCGCGCATCAGGGCCGCGATGTCGAACAGCAAATGAAGTCTTTGCTAGTGGTTGGTGCGACGACGGGCGATCAGCTGGGCCATCTACGGGAGGCGATGGAAGTCGAATCCCTTCGTGTTGTTGAGACGTTGTCTTTGGTCATCGCCGGCCTTGACGATGCGGCGAACAAAATTCGCACCGAAAGCGCGGCAGCCTCTGGCCTGTTCGATCAGACGGCTGGGCGTTTTGAGACTCTTGCGACAAGCGGCGTTTCTGCCCTGCGGGCGCAGAGCGAAATCCTTGCCCAAACCAGCGATATAGCTGAAGCGAAAATGGCCCGTGCCGAAGATCGCTTGAAGGGGCAAACACGTCTTGTCGGGGAAGTGGGGGAACAAACGGGGGCCTTGGCTTCTCGTCTTGCCGAGGGGGCTGAATTTGCGACAACACGGCTTGTGACGCTTCGGGATACGTTGGGGCAGAGCGATCACATCGGTCCCGATCTTGTCGCGGGCGTGTGCACGCAAATGGATGCGTTGAAGGGCGTTTTGAAAGACGCGCTGGCTCACTTTGCCGAAGCATCGCAGGACTCGCTGGGGCAAGTTTCCAGCGCGGCGCAGCTTCTGTCTGTTCAAAGCGATGTTTTGCGAGCGAATCTGTCCTCTTCCGAAACGGCCTTAAGTGGGGCGGCCTCTTTGTTACAGGATGAAACAACCCGCCTGCCCGCCCTTTTGGCGCAGAGCGTGGAGGCGATCGATACGGCGACGCGGACTCTCAAAATCAATGCCGAAGGCACGGACCAGACTCTTGCAAAAACGGCGCAGAGCTTTGAGCGCATCACAGCTACGGCGCGTGACAAGATGGCCAATGAAATGCGGCGGCTTGGGACTCTGGCAGAGGAAGCCGACAAAATTCTTGGCCATTTCAGCCAAACACTGGGGGATCAGGTCGCTGCGTTTCAGAACGGCGCGACGACTCTTTCCGGTGAACAACGGGGGCTTGCGGAACGGGCAGCGGAAAGCGTTGCGCTTTTGACGGTCGCCGGAGAAAAACTCGGCACATTGCGAACAGAGACGGTGGATACCGCCGCGCGTCTGGCGCAAGAGTTTGATTTGATTGATCAACGCGCATCCGCTTCCAGTGAGCGACTCATTCAGGCAGGCGAGTCGCTCGCGGCCCAGACGGCGGCGATTGGCATGGCCTCGGTTCAGGCTGAAAAACAGATGCTCGGGGTTGGTCAGACACTCCGCGATCAGCTTGAGCGAATCCGCGCAGGTCTGCAGGGGCAGATCGATGATATCGCGCATGGGCTTATGCAGATCACGACCGAATTGGATCAGTCGTCTCAGCGGTTGACGGCCTCGGCGCGGGAGGCTGTTGATTTGGCTGGGCAGGCGGGGCAGGGGCTTCTTGACTCCGGTGGCGCGGCGACGGCTGAAATCAATGCCCGTGTGACCCAAATGCGTACGGCGATTGATTCCCTCGATGGCTATCTTGAGAATTTTGGCAAACGTCTGAACGGCACGTTAGATCAAATGGCGATTGCGGGAGAGGGGATCCGTCAGCAGGAAGGCGATACCATCACGCGCGTTCAGGGCGTTCTGGCCCATTTGGGAGATGTCGCGGCGCAAATTAACGAAACCCGAACCCTGTCGGATGGAGCCAGTGACCATGCGATCCAACGCTTGAATGATGTCGTTGAGGCTGTTCGCTCGCATATGACCAGCCTGACGGCAGGCGCGCAGACGGCAGCCGGCGTGGTGCGGGGTGTCGGACAGCTTTATGCCGAACAGACCCAATCCGTTACAAAAGGCGTAGGCGAGGCGCATAAACAAGTCCTCGGCATGAACGAAAGCCTTGGCGAGATGCAGCAACGGGCGGATCGCATGCGGGTGGCGCTGAAGCTTCAAAGCGATGAGCTGATGGGGTCTTTGCGTCAGATCTTGCTTCAGCTTGAAGAAACGGGGGATGGGATCAGCGAGACGGTCGATACCGTCCTGCACCAACGCGCGGCCGAAGCCTTGCAGCATATGGTTTGAAACGGAAGCCAGAATTCTGGCGTCCGTTTCAACAGAGCGATTCAGTAAAACAACAAAACGCGACACAAAAATAGCCGTCATCTCGTCGAAAGACGGGGTGACGGCCTTTTTATGCGGTTAGCTTCGTTTACTCAATAGACCTGCCGTTTCAAGACCAGTTATGACGGCTGGATAAAAACCTTCCGTTACGCCCTTTTTCCCTCTGCTGCCGTCTCCAAAAGGGCGAGTAGGCCTTTCAGAAGATCGATCGGCTGAGGGGGGCAGCCTTTAATATGCAGATCCACGGGAATGGTGGAGGCAACGCCTCCCAGATGGGCATAATTTTCGGTGAACACGCCACAGCCTGCCGCGCAATCCCCCACGGCGACAATCCATTTGGGATCGGGTGTGACCTCATAGGCTCGCTTGACCGCAAATTCCATGTTTTTAGTGACAACTCCGGTGACCATCAGCACGTCCGCATGTTTGGGCGAGGCAACGAATTTGATCCCAAAACGCTCTAGATCATAAAAGGCGTTGTTCAGGGCGTGGATTTCCAGCTCGCAGCCATTGCAGGACCCTGCATCGACCTCGCGGATCGTCAGCGAACGGCCTAGCTTGGCGCGGGATCTTTCATTCAAAGCCTTGGCAAGTTCTGCCAGCGCGGCCTCATCCGGTTGAGGGGCTGGAATCGTGACGGGCTTACTCAGAAGCGATTGGGCGAGAAGTTTGGCGGTCATGGGAGTCTTCCTTATAAATCCTGTCCCGCATAGGAACAATTGAAGGATTTGTTACAGAGCGGAAAATCCGCAACAATATTGCCTTTGATGGCGTTTTCAAGCAGCGGCCATTGGAACCATGACGGATCGCGCGGATGACAGCGCTCAATCTTTCCATCCGTGATCCGCAGCCAGATAAACACATCGCCCCGGAAGGCTTCGACCAGCGCCGCGCCTTCCTGCGTTTCGGCAGGAGGGGACTCAGGCAAACTAAACGCGATGCCGCCTTCGGGAATATGGTTCAGAATTTGGCGGATCAGCGAAAGGCTCTGCCGGATTTCACAGATGCGGATCCAAACCCGCGCATTCACGTCGCCTGTGTTACGGAGAGGGATTTCGAAATCTAGCCTGTCATAAGGCGGGTAGGGGGTGTTCTTGCGGGAATCGAATTGGCGGCCTGAGGCGCGGCCCACATGCCCGCCTGCGCCATACAACGTGACAAGCTCGGCCGAGACTGTACCCGTCGTATCGGTTCGATCTCGTAGCGAAGCTGTGTTGTCGTAAAGATCGACCAAAATCTCGAAGTGTTTTTCTGTTTTCTGGGCCCAAGCGAGGATTTTTTCAGCTGAATCGCGAGTCAAATCGACTTTGACGCCGCCCGGAACGATCCGGTCCATCATCAAACGATGTCCAAAACACTCAAAAGCCAGACGCAGAGTCTCTTCCCTTAAAATCCCGCAATGGGCAAGCATAACCGAGAAAGCCGCGTCATTACAAATCGCGCCGATATCCCCCAGATGATTAGCGATTCGCTCGATTTCCGCAAAAAGGGCGCGCAGGAAATGCGCCCGTTGCGGCACGTCAAGACTCCACGCAGCTTCAACTGCGCGGGCATAGGCAAGACTATAGGCAACCGTGCTGTCGCCCGAAAGCCGCGCGGCGATTTTCGCGCCGCCTGAAATGTCTTGGCCTTCAAAAAGCTTCTCAGCGCCCCTGTGCATATAGCCCAGACGTTCTTCCAGACGCACAACAGTTTCCCCGTTGGCGGTGAAGCGAAAATGGCCGGGCTCGATAATGCCGGCATGGATGGGGCCGACGGGAATTTGGTGTAAGCCCTCTCCCTCGACGGGAAGGAAGGTATAAGGCGGCGGCGGATCGGTATGGGGCTTGTTGTCTGTCAAAGGAGCTTTCACGCCCCAGACTCCGTGATCTTGCCACGGGCGTGGATCTGGACAGCCGACAGGCGTAAAGCCGCACATATCGGTGATGCTGCGCTCCAGACGCAGTGCCGGAAGATAATGCTTCGCGATTGACGGAAATGTGCCGTCTGGAACAGGTAAATGAGCGACAGAGGATTTCCCAGAAACGGGATCCAGCAACGCCATCGACACATGCCCGCGCCCTCCCCACAAAGAGGTCAGGACATATTTTCCGCGCGCGAGATCGCGTCCCAGCCCTTCCCAGCTTGCCACATCAACCGCGTTTGGCTCCCAAGGAGTGTGAAGATTTGTCATGGTGCTTTTCCTTTAATCAAACAACGTGCTTGGGGAAAAAAGACGAGGCTCGCACAAAAGTCCTTCCGTACCCTTTCGCCTAAGCTATCTACACAAGTCGGCGGAGGCTGGCAAAGGAAGATTCACGGTCTGGAGGGATGGATTTTTTGCTATCCTCGGTTTCCTTGGAAAGCGGAAGGATGCGATTCCGCGCAAAACACGGACGCAGCGAAGCTGATGCGCCTTTTGCGCGGATGAAACTTAGGGGGTTCCGAAGGGGCCCAAGTATATTTTAGAGGTTTTGCCCTCATCTTTTTTGCAGAAAAACGTAATTTTAACGCAAAATTAATGGGTTATATACCTCTTCTTAAGGAGATAGGGGCTATGGATGGGTCAGGAAGTCACCAAGACTTCAAAACACAACATAAGGAGTTTTTCCATGTCAACGCCCTATCCCGCCACCCTGCTCGATCATACTTTTGAAGAGGGGATCGCTCTGACGCAAGAGGCGCGGAATTATATCGCCTATCGTGAACAGGCGGATCGCCGCGAATTCGACCTGCCGCGTTGCCTTGTCGCGGGGTATCAACACACACGTATTTCCGCCCGCCTCATTCAAGTGATGACATGGCTCTTGGCAATGAAAGGCTTGCTGGCCGGAGAGATCTCCCCCGAACAGTTCATCTCGCCCCAATACGCCATCGAGGATAGCGAAGAATGCTCAAGCGACAAAGGAGAGGGCGATGAAGGAATGCCCGTAGGGCTGCGCGATCTTCTGATACGGAGCCACGCTCTTTACGCTCGTATCCGTCGGTTAGACGCTATGGTGCGCACGAAGCTGGCGGCCGGAGAAGTTCCCAATTTTGCGTCTCTGTCTGGACCCGCGATCGTGACCTTGCACTAAAAGTTACGATTTCACATCCGCCGCCACACGCAGATGAATAATGCGGGTGGGATCTGACACGGTGCCGTTGTTTGATGAAGATCCTTTCTTGATCTCATCGACCGCCTCCATACCAGAGACGACGTCGCCCCAGACGGTATATTGCCCGTCCAAATAGGGCGCGGGCGCGAAGCAGATAAAAAACTGGCTGTCGGCACTGTCGGGATTCGTTGCGCGCGCCATAGAAACGGTTCCGCGCAGATGGAGCTCTTTTGAAAACTCGGCCTTCAGTTTTTGGCCAGAGCCGCCCGTGCCATCGCCGCGCGGGTCGCCCGTTTGGGCCATGAATCCAGGAATGACCCGATGAAAGGCGAGACCGTCATAAAAACCCTGACGCGCCAGCTCCTTGATCCGCGCGACATGATGGGGCGCAAGATCGGGGCGGAGCTTGATGACAACGCGTCCCGCAGGCAGGTCAAGCCAGAGGGTGTTTTCAAGATCAGGGGGTAAGGCGGCAACAGCGGTCATCGGAAAAAGTCCAGCAAGAGTGAGAAAAAGAGCGCCCACACATAAAAGCGCCCGACGCATAAAAGCTTTCATCGCAGAGTTTCCCTCGGATAGAGAAGAGGCTCTAACTGTAGACGGACAGGTGGTGAAAGAAAAGGAGAAGATACCCTTCATTCGAAGAATTTGGTCCCTGCAACGATGATATCGACAGCAAAAGCAGCATAGAGAATCTTCTTCTGCGTGGAACCAGAAAGATTCCCCATTTTTTCTAGCAGAAACCCACCAACATACCCGCCGACCAAGCAGCCGACAGACAAGGGAATCCACAAGGCAGAAACAAGATTGCCGCTAATCAGATGCACGATAACGGCAATGATTGTTGTTAAAAGCTCGGCAAAACGCGCCTGAATTTTCACGAAGGCGATTTCTGAATCCGCTGGATATTTCAGCCGCATAAGCGCAACCAGCATAACGCCAATACCTGCGCCGAGAACGCCTGTGTAAAAACCGATAGCGAAGCTGAAAAGAGCAAACCCTTTGTTTGTGATTTTTGAAGCGAATTTTGGCGCTTGAATCGTGAAGATGATGGCAATCAGAATCGCTGGCAAAAGCCATTTCTGATCCAGACGCGAAATGGTTGTTGACCCAACGGCCGTTCCCAAAAGAAGCGCAGGCATCGTTTTAAGAACTTGAAGAAAGGCAATCTGCTTCCATGTCGAAAGCGTCGAACCAACGCCGCGAAAGAAAGAGCTGACTTTGATATTGCCAACAATCGCGCCCAAGGAAGCTTGCGGAAAAATCCATTCTACCAAGGGGATTGAAACAAACATGCCCCCCCCTACGGCAACAGAAAAGATGCCAATCACAAGACCCGCAACAGCGAGGAGGAGAGACTGAAGGGTGAAGAGGTCAAGCATAAGAAAATCTTCTTAAAGTTAAGCTGTGCCGAAACCAAGTGTCTGTGCCAGACGAGCAGCCGGCTCAACGAATTTCTGGTCCCTTGGCTGATCGGGGAATCCATAAGGGCAGAGAGGAAGGCGTTCTTTTAACGAACGGGCGGCTAGATGTTCTGGCGCCTCTTTACCTTTGTGCGCGACAATAATCCATGTCAACCTGTTGAGTAAATCACCTTGAGGATAAACTAGAATACGAGGGTTTTCTTCACGGGCTGATGCCAAAAGAGCTTTCCCTTTGTCATCCTCTGGAGATAGATATGGGCACGGAGCCAGAATGGGGGTTGTTGGAGCTGCAAACCAAGAGTTTTGATAGTGTGCTTGAAGAATATTTACAGCTTCCAGCACATCCATTGTAGAGGTGAGGACAATAACAAGTCGGCCTCCATCTACAAGACAAGTTGTCGATTTTTCGATTGCCTTCTTGAAGTAATATAGTCCCCCATTTCCCCCATCCATGGCTTGCTTTATGGTCTTTGCAGTGCTCGTTGGAATATGATTACTCTGACGACAGGGAGGGTTAACGGCGATCAGGTCAAACTTTTCTGTTTTTGAGCCAGAATCTTCAATCGATTCAATAGAGGTATTAATAGATGCTTTGTTTTTCTTTGCGTTTTTTTTCGTATTTTTTAGGGCTATCTGACTAACATCTGTCGCTTGAACATGGCCAACGCCGATTTTTGCTAATGCAACAGCAGCGGGGCCATTTCCTGCGCACCACTCGATGGCATGAAATGTTGAGAGGGGCGCTTCTTTTTCTGCAGACAGGACGTAGGCCTGCTGAACAGCGACCAGTGCCAGCAACTCAGATTGGTAGGGATTAACCGGGTAAAAACCCTCTGGATTCTCAAAGTTAAGAATCACTCCAGACGGAAGGCAAAAGGAGTATGAACTACCCATTATTTCCTCTGTTTTCAAATCTATGTGTGGAGAATTTCTCCATTTTGATATTTTAAGCGTCCACCTCTTATAACCATCACGGCTTTGCCTGTCAATTTCTTTCCGTCAAAGATACAGTTCTTGCCTTTGGAGAAGCTGTTTTTATACGCATCCACAATCCATTCTTGGCGCGTATCAAAAATCGCGATGTCGGCATCCGCGCCGACGGACAGTGTGCCCTTATTGACCCGCAGGATTCGCGCGGGCTCCACGGTCATTTTAGAGATCCCCTTGCTGAAGGAAATATGCCCGGGCTTGACCAGATAGGTGTTCATCACCGCAAAGCTGGTCTCAAGGCCTGTTGAGCCGAAGGCCGCGTTTTGGAAAGTCTCTAGCTTATCGGGTTCAATATGGGGGGCGTGATCGGTTGTGAAGGCGTCGTAGGTATCGTCCTTGATCCCTTCGATAATCGCCTCGATATGTGCCTGAGAGCGCAAAGGCGGATACATTTTGGCGTTTGTGTTGTAGTGGAAACATTCCTCGTCCGTCAGGGCAAAATGCTGGACAGAGACTTCCGCCGTGATATTCGTATGGCCTTTGCGCTTGGCCTCTCGGATCGCCTCGGTCGCGCCTTTGGTCGAATTATGCAGCAGATGCAGCCGCGCTCCGCACATATTGGCGAGCATGATATTTTTGTGTACCGCAAGATCCTCGACTTCCGCCGGAACGCCGGGTAGACCCAGCTGGGTTGACACCCAGCCTTCATGCATCACGCCGCCGTTGGTAAGTTTTTCGACTTCGCAATGGCTCATCACCAAAATGTCGCAGGTCTTGGCGTATTGAAAAGCGCGGCGGAGGAGATTTTCATCCTGCACATCCACGCCATCGTCGGTAATGGCAATAGCCCCTGCGTTTTTCACTTCGTTAATCTCTGTCAGCACATGCCCCTTTTGCCCTTTAGAGATAGCCCCTGATGGGTAGACCGTAATCAAGCCCACATCGTGCGCGCGCTTAAGGATAAATTCAATCACAGCCTGATTATCCGCCACGGGCGATGTGTTGGGCATGGAGACAACGGCCGTAATGCCGCCCGCAAGGGCAGCTTTAGATGCCGTTTCAATCGTTTCGCGATCTTCCCGTCCGGGCTCGCGCATGTGAACCTGAAGATCAATGAGGCCGGGCGTAACGGTCAGGCCTGTCGCGTCGATCACCTCATCCGCCTGAGTCGTGAGAGAGGTCCCCACTTTGGCGATTTTGCCGTTTTCAACCAGAATATCTTGGATGCCGTCCACGTGGTTAGCGGGATCCACGACATGTCCGTTTTTGATAAGGATTGAGGTCATTTGCGTTTGAACTCCTTGATGCTGCTATCCGTACGGTTGCCAAGCAGCCACAGCAGCGTTTTGCGGATCGCCATGCCGTTTTCAACCTGTTGCAGGATGTGGGCACGTTCATCGACCGACACAAGGGCTGAGTGCACGTCGATATCGCGGCGTACGGGACCCGGATGCATCAAAATGGCGTCTTTGGCCGCCAGATCGAGGCGTCTTTTGCTGATTCCATACATTTTGGAATATTCGCGGGCCGTCGGGATAAAGCCGCCCGCCCCGCGTTCTTCTTGAACGCGCAAGGCATAGACCACATGGGCTCCCTCAAGGGCTTCGTCGACTTTGTGATGGAGGGTAAGGCCAAAATTTTCGACATGTGCGGGAAAGAAAGTTTCTGGCCCCGCGACGCGGATTGTTGCGCCCAGCTTTTTAAGGATTCGGCTTAAAGAGCCAAAAACGCGCGAATGCAAAATGTCGCCGACAATCGTGACGGTGCGTCCCTTAAGATCCGCCCCCTTAAAGTGATCCAGCATAGTCAAGGCGTCCAGAAGAGCTTGGGTGGGATGTTCGTGCCACCCATCGCCCGCATTAATCACGCTTGTTTGGACGTGCCGCGCCAGAAATTCCGGTACACCGGCTTCACGTGCCCGAACCACCAGAATTTTGAGATTATAGGAATCGAGGGTTTCGGCAGTATCCAAATAGCTTTCGCCCTTAGTGGTTGAGCTGTTGGAGCCAACATTGCTGGTGTCCATCGACAGTTGCTTGGCCGAGAGATCAAAGCTCGCCATCGTGCGGGTCGAGCTTTCAAAGAAGGCGTTGACGAGGCTGCAGCCTTTATTGAAAGAAAATTTATGTGTGCCGTAACTTCTGAATTTTCGGGCAAGAGCAAAAATCAGCTCCATATCCTGCGGCGTCACGGAATCAATGGAAACCAGATCAAAAAAGCTAGTATCGCGTCCAGCGCGGGTTTCGATCAGATCTTTTTCGGGGTCTATAGCCATGGGTCACCCTGCTTTATTATCGCGACCTGTCTTAGGGCATGTTGTAAGCGAAGGCAAAGATTTTGTGACGCAACGGGTAAGAAATAGGGCAGATTGACCCGCCTCTTTCTTGAAAGGACTGCATGCCCCCCCCTCTTTTTGACGAAAAATTGGTGCAGCAGCATCTTGATCGGGCACAGGGAAACCTTTCCGCGCATGATGTTCTTTTTAACGAGGCAGCCCAAGCCTTGAGCGACCGACTTGCGGACGTCAATCGCTCTTTTATATCCGTTCGGGATCTTAGTCCTTTTCCCTTTTTGAAAGAAACCGCGCCTTTGGAAGAGTCACATTATGATCTGATTGTCAGTAACCTCGCGCTCCATTGGGTCAATGCGTTGTCTGAGACTTTGGCCTCCATCCGCGCTCTTTTAAAGCCGGAGGGGCTTTTTCTGGGGAGTCTTATTGGCGGAGAAAGTCTAAAAGAGCTTCGCGCCTGTCTGATGGAGGCAGAGCTTTCCGTCACAGGCGGGGTCAGCCCACGCATTTCCCCTATGATAGATTTATCCAGCGCGAGCCGTCTGATGCAGCACGCGGGCTTTCACCTACCTGTTGTGGATAGCGACTCGTTGACTCTAACCTATCCCGATCTTTTCGCCCTGATGCGTGATTTGCGCGGCATGGGGCAAAGTAATGCTCTGACCGAGCGTTTGCGCCGCCCGACTCCGCGTGCCGTTTTTCTTGAGGCGGATCGGTTGTATCGTGCCCGTTTTTGCAACTCTTCGGGCCGAATTTCTGCCCGTTTTGATATTGTGTATCTGCACGGATGGGGGTAAAAGCCTCTGTATACTCGGGCACCGAAGGAACCCGAGCGTTTTAAAAAAATTCGTTCAACCTCTAACCCTCCGGTGCTTTATGTCCCATCGTTTCCATCCTACCATCATCCGCGAGTATGACATCCGCGGGATTGTTGGCCAAACGCTAGCTGTTGAAGACTCGCTAAATTTGGGCAAGGCTTTCGGCACGATGGTCGCACGGGCAGGCGGAAATCGAATTGTTGTCGGCTATGATGGGCGCACTCATTCGCCCGCTTTTGAAGAAGCCTTGGTTGAAGGGTTGGTGTCGACGGGGGCCACGGTCGAACGTGTCGGGCTTGGCCCTACGCCGATGGTCTATTTCGCGGCGGCCTCACGGGATTCCGATGCGTGCATCATGGTTACGGGGTCTCATAATCCTGCCGATCAAAACGGCTTCAAAATGCAGATGTCCAAACGCTTGACAGGCGGCGGACCTGTTTATGGCGAGGGGATCCGGAAACTGGCGACGCTTGCGGCGGAGGGTGATTTTGTATTAGGCACGGGGTCCTCAACACAGGTGGATGTCCAAGATGCCTATGTGTCTCGTATGCTGCAGGATTATAAGGGCGGGAAGCCTCTTAACATCGTCTGGGATTGTGGCAACGGCGCGGCGGGGGAGATTGTTGAAAAGCTCGTCGCCAAGCTGCCGGGCACCCACACGATTCTCTTCGGCGATATCGACGGGCGGTTTCCAAACCATCATCCGGATCCAACCGAGCCCCACAATCTGATTGATCTTCAGAAGGAAGTCGCGGCACGTAAGGCCGATCTCGGCATTGCTTTCGACGGCGACGCCGATCGGATCGGCGCGATCGATGGGCAGGGGCGTATCGTGGCGGGCGATCAGCTGCTGGCCCTTTATGCGACCGAGGTTCTTAAAACACATCCGGGCGCGACGGTTATTGCCGATGTCAAAGCCTCGCAGGTCTTGTTCAACCATGTTTCCGCGCTGGGTGGCAAACCCTTGATGTGGAAAACGGGGCATTCACTTATTAAAGTGAAAATGGCCGAAACCCACGCACCCTTGGCCGGGGAAATGAGCGGCCACATCTATTTCGCCGATGGCTATTATGGCTATGACGATGCGATTTACGCGGCCGTGCGGCTTGTCTCTCAATTGGCGCGGTCAGACCAATCTTTGGGCGCATGGCTTGATACCTTGCCGCGCACCTATTGTACGCCGGAGCTGCGCTTTCCGGTGGATGAGTCTCTGAAATTCAAGGTTGTTGAAGACGTCAAGGCGCGGCTAAAGGCCGCGCAGGCGACTGTCGATGAGATTGACGGGGTGCGCGTGTCAACGCCCGATGGCTGGTGGCTGGTGCGCGCCTCGAACACGCAAGCGGCCCTGATTGTCCGGGCTGAATCCCTCACACCTGAAGGGCTGGATCGTTTAAAGAAAGCCGTGACGGATCAATTGCAGAGCTGTGGTCTCAACACTCCTTTGGCGGCCTGACCCATGAAACGACTTGTCCTCTTCTTGTCGCTTCTTCTTCTCGCTGTTCCGGCCCGTGCTGAAGAGCAGCCGATCTACCGAGTCGTGGCGGGCGATGTGCTCCAAATCACCATTTGGAAAGAGCCCAATCTGGATCGCGAAGCCTTGGTCTTGCCCGATGGAAGCCTGACTTTTCCTCTGGTGGGGCGGATTCAGGTTGAAGGCTTGACGCTTGAGACCGTGCAACGCGTCGTTAAAGAGCATCTGAGAGCCTTCGTTCCATCCGCAACTGTAACCGTCACGGTTAAATCCGTTGGCGGCCATGCCATCAGCATTCTGGGACAGGTTAACAGGCCCGGGGAAATCATCTCGGCGCGGGCCTTGAGCGTTATGCAAGCGCTCAGCCAAGCTGGAGGGCTGACCTCCTATGCCAGTGAAAAGAACATCGTGATCTTAAGGCGGCAAGGGGGGACGGAGACCTCCATTCCTTTCTCGTATAGCGATGTTTCGTCCGGAGAGAATCTGGAAGCCGATATTGTCCTCGAGCCGGGTGATGTCGTGGTGGTTCCAACGGCGCGTCTTTTCTAATGAGACGCGCGTGTCTCTTCCTTTTTCTTCTTGCTCTCGTGTGTCCGGTTGACTCTGCTCAGGCTCAAGACTGGTCGCTAGAATCGACCCTGTTTCAGAGTTTTTATGCGGCGTCCAATCCCTTTCTGGTGACAGGCGGGGGGACGCCGCTTTACGGATCCGTAACCTCTCCGGACCTTGTTTTGAAGCGTAAGGGGGAAGACTCGCTTTTGGATCTCGACACGCGGGTGGATCAAAATATCTTCAATCAATCGACCTATGATTCAACCGATCTGCATCTGAAGACGGATACTTCTATCCGCCAGCCTTTATGGGCGGCCAGTCTGGGCGGCGGTGTCGATCTTGACACCACGCGCACCAGTGAGCTTGTTACTTATGGACGCACGCCGGTCTCGAGTTCCCATACGGGGCTGAGGTTATTGCCGGAAATCGCTTATACCCTGACGCCGCAGGATCGCCTCGGCCTGTCCAGCAAGATCGACTCGTCAAATTACGCCAACGCGGCTTTTACGGATTACGCGCTTTTTGCGGTTACCCCCGTTTATACGCATCAGGTGACTCCTCTCAGCACCTTGAGCTTGCGTTTTGATTTGCAGCATTTTGAGGCTTTGGGAAATGCAAAAAATAAAATTGACACCCTTGCCCCCCTGATCGGGTGGGAGGGGGCTCTTTTGCCGACCCTTACAGCTCACCTCGCGGCAGGCGGGCAAGCGCGGCGCGCTTCTTTGGGGGGGAAAAGAGAAACACCCGTGGAATGGGATGCTGTTTGGGATTCCGGCCTCAGCTGGAAAGGTTTGAATGACCGGCTGGATGTTACATCTGTGCGGGCGGAAACGCCTTATGGGAACGGCACCTCTGCCCTTCAAACAAGCATAGGTCTCGTCGAAACCCACAGCTTTACGCCGCTTTTTGACTTTAGGGTGGGGGGCAGTTACGCGGAAGGTACCTACCCCGTCTCTGTCACAGGCAGTCTCTCCACCCTTGCCATGGGGCAAACGGGGCTTGCGTGGCATGTGACGGATTCGCTCGCTTTGGATCTTCACTACCAATACCGCGCCGCTAAGATGGTGAACATTCCGGGAACCGCAGAGGACCATATGATCGGTCTGCAGCTCGAGATCACCAAACCGCTGCGGCTTAATTGAGGGGGAGAAGATCCTGTCCGCAAAATAAGTCGCCAAACCCAAGAAAATCCCGTAAAAGTCCCTTATGACAAAGAAACTTCATATCAAAACATGGGGATGCCAGATGAATGTCTATGACTCGAGCCGCATGGCCGATGTCGTAGCGCCCCTCGGCTATGAATCGAGCGAGACGGCTGCAGATGCCGACCTTGTAATCCTAAACACGTGCCATATTCGCGAAAAGGCGACGGAGAAGCTTTTTTCCGAGCTAGGGCGCCTGCGCACGCTGCAAAAGGCCAAGGCCGAAAAGGGCGAGCGCATGATCGTGGCCGTCGCCGGATGCGTGGCCCAAGCTGAAGGGGCGGAGATTCAGCGCCGCGCCCCCTATGTCGATATGGTCTTCGGGCCGCAAACCTATCCGCAGCTTCCTGAAATGATCGCGCGGGTGACAAGGGGGGCAGGGGGGATCCTTAATACAGATTTTCCGGTCGAGCCAAAATTTGACGCGCTGCCTCAGCAAGAAAAAACGGGAATCAGCGCTTTTCTATCTATTCAGGAAGGCTGCGACAAATTCTGCGCTTTTTGTGTCGTTCCCTATACGCGCGGGGCGGAATATTCGCGCTCTATCAAGGCTATATGTGAGGAGGCTCACCTTCTTATTGAAAAGGGCGCGCGCGAGATCACGCTGTTGGGGCAAAACGTGAACGCCTTTCATGGCATGGCCGAAGACGGATCGGTTTGGGGTTTAGGGAAACTAATCCACGCCTTGGCTAAGATCCCGAATCTTAAACGTCTGCGCTATACGACCTCGCACCCCAGCGATATGGACGCAGCGCTGATTGACGCGCACCGCGATGTGCCCTCCTTGATGCCTTTTCTGCATTTGCCTGTCCAAAGCGGGGCGGATCCTGTGCTGGCCGCCATGAACCGGAAACATAAAGCGGCGGATTACTTGGACCTTGTTGGCAAACTCCGCGCCGCGCGGCCGGATCTGGCCCTGTCATCGGACTTTATCGTGGGTTTTCCGGGCGAAACGGAGGCGGATTTCGCGCAAACACTTGATTTTGTGCGCACAGTTGGTTTCGCTCAGGCCTATTCTTTTAAATATAGTCGCCGCCCGGGGACACCCGCCGCCGCGCTGCCGAACCAAATTCCGGAAGAGGTTAAAGACGCCCGCCTTCACGCGCTACAAGAGATTTTGCGCGACCAACAAATCAAATTTAATCAAAGTCTTGTCGGCAAGACTTTGCCCGTTTTATTTGACGATGACGGGCGGCATGAGGGGCAAATTCATGGCCGCAGCCCCTTTACGCAATCCACCTATATCCCCCTACCTCCCCGCGGCCGAGACGCTATTGTCGGGCAAGAGCTGCAGGTCATCATCACAAGCGCCCGGCAAAACAGCCTGAAGGGAGACCTTGCAATACCCTTAGGCGGCGTCAGGGAATAAGCGCGCCTTTTTTCCGGAAGTCCTACGCCACCGCCTTCAGCAAACTTTCAAACAAGATGCGCCCGTCTGTGCTGCCTTGCAGTTCTTCGACCGCGTCTTCGGGATGGGGCATCATGCCCAGCACATTGCCGCTCTCGTTGACAATTCCGGCGATGTCGTTGACCGAGCCGTTGGGATTTTCACGATAGCGGAAGGCGACTTGCCCGTTACCTTCCAGCCGATCCAGCGTCGCCCGATCTGCGAAATAATTCCCGTCCCCATGCGCGATGATCAGGCGCAGCTCTTGCTGCGTGTGGCACAGGGTGGTGAAGGGGGTTGCAGTGTTCTCGACCGTCAGAGTCACGGGTTTGCAGATGAATTTCAGGCTTTTGTTGCGCATCAAAACGCCCGGCAACAGGCCGGATTCGCATAAGATTTGAAAGCCGTTGCAAATGCCCCAGACTCGCACGCCTTGAGCCGCGCGGGCCTTAATCTCGCGCATCAAGGGGGCGTGCGCCGCCATTGCACCCGTCCGCAGATAATCGCCATAGGAAAACCCGCCCGGCAAAAGGATTAAATCCACCTTGGGGAGCGTGGACTCAGCGTGCCAGACGATATGCGGCTTGCGTCCCGTGACTCGCTCAAGGGCCAAGGCGGCATCCCGTTCGCGGTTCGAGCCCGGAAAAACAACGATAGCGGTATGCATAGGAGACTCCGAAAACAAAAATCCATCTTAAGGCAGGATAGGGACCATCGCTTCTTAGGGTGTCTTAAGCCATCCTCTCCTCTGAAACAAACAGAAAAACCAATCTATTCTTGTGTCCGAGGCTCTTTCTCCCGATTCGGCGGCAGAGTCTTCCGTAAAGCCCGTTCTTCGTTTTCTGAGGCTGGATCTTCTTTATCTCCAAAGGTATAGGCACCATAGGCCACTTTCAAAGGCGCAGAAAGTCCCTGAACCCGCGCCAGCAAGTCTTCCAACACACAAGCCAGACTTTCCCCCTTACGCCACGCCATATCGTTCGGGCAGCGCATGAGCATGACTCCGAATTCATCGGGAGCCAACCGCCCAACAATATCCGATTTACGGACATGGTCGCCAAGAGCCCCGCCTATTTTTTCAAGCAAAGCCTGAGATCGAACAGAGCCCAACACACCAAAAGCCTCGCCCAGACCTTCGATGTCCAGATACAGGACGCTGGATGTCCCGCCATAGCGTTCGTCGAAGGCCAGCATGCGGGCGACCTCGCGATTGAAGTCCGTCCGTGTAAGAAGCAGCGGGGCGTTATCTTGGTCAGCCTCTAACTGCCGGATTTTTTCAGCCAACGCCTTGTTTTGGGCTTGAAGTTCTTTCACCGCCGTGCGGCAAGTTTGCCACGCGCGCCGTTCATCGGGCGTCAGCGGCGCGTGGGCAAGCCAATCGGTGGTCAGGTCAAGATCCATGTTTAAAGACCCCTGCGTTTCCCTGAAATCCGAAAAAAGGAGGGGGTTCTTTACTCTTTTTCTGTGTTGGTCACGCCCGAGGATGAACTGCGCCGCGCCAATGTCGCGCGTTGAACCGTGGGGCCGCCATTGCTCTCATTGGTACCGCCGCCGCCGCCTTGTCCCATGCTGTCAAAGAAATCCGCATTTGTCTTGGCATATTTAAGCTTGTCCAAAAGGAATTCCATGGCGTCCACCGTGCCCATCGGCAACAAGACGCGGCGCAAAACCCACATGCGCGACATGGTGGCCTTGTCCACCAACAATTCTTCCTTGCGCGTGCCCGATTTGGTGATGTCGATGGCAGGGAAGGTCCGGCGGTCGGACAATTTGCGATCCAGAATGATTTCCGAATTGCCCGTGCCTTTAAATTCTTCGAAGATAACTTCGTCCATACGGCTTCCTGTATCAATCAGGGCCGTGGCGATGATCGTCAGAGATCCCCCCTCTTCGATATTTCGCGCCGCGCCGAAAAAGCGTTTGGGGCGTTGCAGCGCATTGGCATCCACACCGCCAGTCAACACCTTGCCCGAAGAAGGCACAACAGTGTTATAGGCACGGGCTAGACGCGTCACGCTGTCCAACAAAATCACGACATCGCGCTTGTGCTCGACCAAGCGCTTGGCCTTTTCGATTACCATTTCAGCGACTTGCACATGCCGAGTCGCAGGCTCATCAAAGGTGGAACTAATCACCTCGCCCTTGACTGAACGCGCCATATCCGTGACTTCTTCCGGCCGTTCATCAATCAGCAGGACAATCAGATAAACCTCGGGATGATTGGTGGTAATGGCATGCGCAATGTTCTGCATCATCATGGTCTTGCCGGTGCGTGGCGGCGCGACGATCAACGCGCGTTGCCCCTTACCAAGCGGCGAGATCAAATCGATGATCCGCGAGACATATTCTTTTTTCGTAGGATCCGGCAGCTCAAGCTTCAAATGCTGCTTGGGATAAAGGGCGGTGAGGTTATCAAAGCCGATGCGGTGGCGGGCTTTGTCGGGATCCTCAAAGTTAATCCGACTGACCTTTAGCAGCGCAAAATACCGTTCGCCTTCTTTGGGGGATCTGATGTCGCCATCTACAGTATCGCCGGTGCGCAGGTTGAATTTCTTGACCTGCGAGGGCGAGACGTAAATATCATCCGGCCCGGGCAGATAATTCGCTTCCGGCGAGCGCAAAAAGCCGAACCCATCGGGCAAAACTTCTAAAACGCCTTCGCCGGAAATGGTCTGATCGGCCTGTTCCCCGATATGTTTTAAAATCGCGAAGAGCATGTCCTGCTTGCGCATCGCGCTGGCGCCCTCGACGCCCAGTTTTTCAGCCATACTCAGCAATTCGGCGGGCGTTTTCGCCTTCAACTCGCGTAAATTCGTGGATGTCATAGTGTCCTTTGGGATTGTGGGGGCTCGGGCTCGGTTGAACCGCAGCGGGATCCGTTGAACGGAGGCCTCGACGCCTATGGAGAAGTTTCCGGCTTTCTTAAAAACGCAAACGACCGTTTAAATGCCGCGCCGGATTTTGAACCTTTCTAGCGGGATAAAACGGAAGAGTCAAGCGTCAAAAATCACATGGATGAATGGACCCTCAGATCGGTAAAGGGGGGCTATACTCGGTTTCCTTGGAAAGAGGAAGGATTCGATTCCATGCAAAACACGGACGCAGCGAAGCTGATGCGCCTTTTGCGCGGACAAAACGTGAGGGGGCCCGAAGGAACCCGAGTATATTCAACGGATTGGACTTAATTTAGCTAGAATTAGAATTGCTGCGCTTTGCTTTCTTTGCTTGACCTATTTCATACCATCAAATAATATTCAATGGTATCTTTCACGGGAGGCCAAGGCCATGCAGCAAAAAAATACCAGCGTCACCCTTGGCGCACACTTTGAACAGTTCATTGCTCAACAAATCCATGAGGGGCGCTACGGTTCGGCTAGTGAAACCGTTCGCGCTGGCTTACGACTGCTAGAGGAGCGTGAGTTAAAGATTGCCGCCTTACAGAAAGCTCTTATTGAAGGAGAGGAAAGCGGCAGAGCCAATTATTCCCTGAAAAGCCTGATAGCCGAGATTGACCGAGAAAGTGTCAACTAATGACAGGCTTTGTTCTCACCCATCAAGCCCTATCAGACCTTAAAGCCATTGGTATCTACACTCAAAACACATGGGGAAAGCGACAGAGAGACCGCTATTTAACCGCACTTGATAAAGCTTTTCACGCCTTGGCAACAGCAATTCTAATTCCAGAAAAATTAACATATAACATACTGATGCAGAACGAAGAAACTTTTTACCCACAGATTTTATATCCGCTCGGTTATCAAGGAATCTGAGCATATTTATTGACTTTTGGAGTGCGCTTAAAAAACAAACCCCAACAAAAAATGAAAAATATCAATGCTATACTCGGGCCCCGAACGATTCATCCGCGCAAAAGGCGCATCAGCTTCGCTGCGTCCGTGTTTTGCACGGAATCGCATCCTTCCGCTTTCCAAGGAAAGCGAGTATATTTCAGAAAATTCGAAGAAAAGTCTAAAAAAAGCTTGACGTGGTTGCTTGGGTATTATTTAATACAACCTGTGGGTGAATCCATGGGGGAAAGGCCCTTTCTTTAGTTTTTAGGATACAAGCTTATGCACACAGATTCCCTTCCCACGCCGGATGGCGTTACGGCAAAACCGGGGCGGACACGCAGTGCGCTCCGGAGTCGTAATGTCGTGATTTCGACCCACCGGACAAGCGTACGGCTTGAACCGGCGATGTGGGATGCTTTGATGGAGATTTCCCGACGCGAAAAACAAACGCTTCATGGGCTGTGCACGACAATCGCCTTGAAGAAAGATGCGGAGAGCTCTTTGACGGCCGCCATTCGTGTTTATGTCATGCAATATTTCCGTGTCGCGGCAACCGAGGAGGGCCATGCGCGCGCAGGGCATGGCGAGGTCATGGGCTTTGTGCGCAATACGCTGGCGCGTCCTCCCCTTAATGGCCAAGCTCACCCCCTCAACGGCCAAACGCACGGACAGGTTTCGGCCTTCAGAAAGTCTTCTTGGTAATTTTTCTCCCTCGGCAAGACGCATGATTGGACTACACAAGTGCCTTGCTGAGGCTCTTCCTTCGTCTCATTTCCTTACGTTACCGACATCAGAAGGGCTGCAGAGTGTGAACGCAATGCACTCGGTTTTCCAAGGAAGCCGAGCCTACAACTCTTTATTCAGAAGGCTTCTGTCGTGCTTGTTATCCTCTTTGCGGGCGGCCTAGCGATGACCCTCGGCGATGTCATCATGAAGCAATGGCTTTTGAACCAAGATTGGAGATATGGAGCTTGAGGCATGATGGCATGGGTTCTTGGACTCCTTTGTCTTGCCGCTACATTGAAGGGGCAGAATATCGCGCTCGCTACCCTTACCATCGTCTTGTTTAACGTGGGGACCTTGGCCTTATTGGAATGGCTTCTCTTTCATAATCCTCTTACCATTCAACAAATAACGGGTTTATTACTGGGGATGTCCGCGCTCATTTTACTTGAAACATCCTCTTGACCCCTCCCTCCTTTCTCGTCACCATGAGCCGTTCTTTCCCAAGAGGCTTTCCATGTCTAATTTTACCTATTCGACCGTCGCGCTTGATCGCCTTCAGAAAAGCGATTCTGAGATTTTCAACGCCTTGATGCACGAGGAAATCCGTCAGACCGAAGGGATTGAGCTGATCCCTTCCGAAACCTATCCCTTTCCCGAAGTCTATATGCTGTTGGGCTCTGTCTTTAACAACAAATACGCGGAAGGGTATCCCGGGCGGCGCTATTACGGCGGTCAAGAAAACACGGATGTGATCGAAAATCTAGCGCGGGACCGAGCGAAGGCGCTTTTCCGTGCCGAGCATGCGAATGTGCAGCCTCTCTCGGGCTGTCCGATGAATGAAGCGGTTTATTTCGGGCTTTTGCAGCCGGGGGATACGATTTTGGGCATGGAGCTGTCGCATGGCGGCCATTTGTCTCACGGCCATCCGGTAACCAATATGGCCAAGATTTTCAATTTCGTGCGCTACCGAACGGAAATACCCGATGGACGTATCGATCTGGATAAGGTTTTGCATATTGCCCGCGAGACAAAACCCAAATTGATCATTTGCGGTCATTCCTCTTATCCGCGCGAATATGATTACGCCGGTTTTCGAAAAATCGCGGATGCAGTCGGGGCACTTTTAATGGCCGATGTCAGCCATTTGGGCGGCTTGATCGCCGCCGATGCCTTGAAAAACCCGATGGATTTCGGCTTCGATGTGATGACCACAACAACCCATAAGACTCTGCGCGGCCCCCGAGGCGGCATGATTTTGTGCAAAAAGGCGCATGCCGCCGCGATTGACAAGTCTGTCTTCCCGGGGATGCAGGGGGGGCCCCATATGCACCAAATCGCGGCGATCGCGACCACGTTGAAACTGGTCGCAACCGACTCGCACAAAGCCTATGCGCGACAAGTTCTGGCAAATGCCCAAACGCTGGCGCAGACATTTCTAGATGGTGGCGCACATGTCGTGACCGGCGGTACGGAGAACCATCTTTTAGTTCTGAATACGGCGACCGGCTTTGGCATTACGGGCGACATCGCTGAACACGCGTTGGATCAGACGGGCATAACCGTGAACAGGAATGTCGTGCCAGACGAGCCGAACCCGCCCTTTCGACCCAGCGGTATTCGTTTCGGCTCCCCCGCGGCGACAGTGCGCGGCATGGGCGAGGCGGAAATGAAAATTCTGGTCCGCATCATGCTGGCCGCCCTGCGCGATCCAAAGAACGAAACGCTTCTGAGTAGTTTGCGAGAGGAAACGCGGGCTTTGTGTGAACAGTTTCCGGTGCCGGGTCTGGAATCCGTAACGGCAGCCTGCCGTTCAGCGGCTTGATCTTGTTGTTTTTTCGACAAGAAAGGGAGACTGTGACTCGCTTAAAACCTTCCAGCACAGGGATGGCCTTATGAACGCTTCCTCCTTCACCTTCACCCCCGAAAATCTTGCCCGCGTGGACAGGATTATCGCTCAGTACCCTCTGGGCAAACAGGCCAGCGCGGTCATGCCCCTCTTAGATCTTGCCCAACGGCAAAGCGGTGGATGGGTGCCGCAAGAAGCGCTCGATTATGTTGCGGATTTTCTCAAAATGCCGCGCATCGATGTGTATGAGGTCGCGAGCTTCTATACGATGTTTAACCTGAAGCCCGTCGGGACAAACCTCGTTCAGGTTTGCACGACGACCCCATGCTGGCTGCGCGGATCGGAGGGCATTGTCGGTGCCTGTAAAAAGAAACTGGGAATCGATGTCGGCGAGACAACACCGGACGGACAGTTTACGCTGATCGAAGTCGAATGTTTGGGCGCCTGTGTCAATGCTCCGATGGTTCAGATCAATGAGTCGTATTATGAAGATCTAACGCCTGAGGGGATTGAAAAAATCATTGACGCGCTGAAAGCAGGGCAGAAACCTGTGGCTGGATCTCAAACAGGCCGTGCGGGATCTTGTGCTCAAAGCGGCTCAACAAGTCTTGATTTAGGAAACACTCCATAAGCAGCACGACCCTGTTTCTGGCTGAGGTAGGTGAGGCACTCACCTACAAATCCACCCCCCACCCAGCACGCGGTTTTCTTGATAAATAACCCCCGCCTGTCCGGGCGCAACACCGAAGGCGGGCATGTCGAGCGTCAAATGGCCTTCTAATCCTGCGCTCCTCGTGAAATGGGCGGGCAGAGGCGGTTGCGCTGAGCGAAGCTTGACCTGCACCTCTATTCCTTCCGGCGGCACGGGATCGCCTAGCCAGTTTATGTCCCGCAGCGTGACCTTTTGTTGGGCCAGAGACGCGCGAGGACCGACAACGACTTGTTTTGTCGACGCATCAATACGGATCACATAAAGCGGTTCATTCTGTTCGCCAGAACGGTCAGAAAGATTAAGTCCTTTCCTTTGGCCGACGGTGAAATGAATGATCCCTTCATGCTGGCCCAGAACCGTGCCTGTTTCATCCACGATCTCGCCCGCCTCAATAGCGCCCGGGCGCAGCCGTGCAACGACGCTGGCGTAATCGCCATTCGGGACAAAGCAAATATCCTGACTGTCCGGTTTTGTGGCCACGGGCAGGCCGAATCGTTCTGCCAGCGCCCGCGTTTGCGTTTTCGCCTGCATATCCCCCAAAGGAAAACGCAGAAAATCCAGCTGTTCTTGCGTGGTCGCGAACAAGAAATAGCTTTGGTCCTTGCTGTCATCGGCGGCGCGGTGAAGCTCTGCTCCTTTCGCCCCCATGACCCGCCGGACATAATGACCGGTTGCCAGAGCCTCGGCCCCCAATTCTCGGGCCATAGACAAAAGATCGCGGAATTTAACCCGTTGGTTACAGAGCACACAGGGTAGAGGAGTCTCGCCGCGTGTATAGCTGTCCGCAAAATCCTCCATCACGCTTTGGGAGAAGCGGCTTTCGTAATCCAGCACATAATGGGGAATGCCAAGCTTGTCTGCCACCTGCCGCGCGTCGTAAATATCCTGCCCGGCGCAACAGGCCCCTTTGCGGGCTATCGCCGCGCCATGATCATACAGCTGCAAGGTGACGCCGACGACATCATAGCCTTGCTCGGCAAGCAAAGCGGCCGTGACAGAGCTATCCACCCCGCCCGACATGGCGACAACGATGCGCGTATCTCGCGGCGGTTTGGAAAAACAAAGATCGATTTGAATTCTCCTAAAATTTTGACCCCTTAGGTCGTGATGCGCCACGCTTCGGGCTGGGCAAAAAGGGCGGTTAGAAGCTGATTATTCAGCGCATGCCCCGTACAAGCAGCATCAAAGCGTCCGCGCAGAGGAAGCCCCGCCAGCGCTAAATCGCCGATAGCGTCCAGAACCTTGTGGCGGGCAAATTCATTACGATAGCGCAGACCTTCGGCGTTCATAATCTCCTCGCCCTTGATCACAATCGCATTGTCCAGCGAGCCGCCCCGCGCGAGCCCCATTTGGCGGAGTTGATCCACCTCCTCAAAAAAGCCAAAGGTGCGGGCGCGGCTGATCTCATTCTTAAATGTGGCTGCCGACAAAGTCACGGCGCAGCTTTGCTGCCGAATAGGGGCGCGGTCAAAAGAGATCGAAACGCTATAAGAAGTTTCAGTTGCGGGAGACAAGGTCGCGCGTTTGCCCCCCTGTGTCACGCTTATGGGCTTAAGAATTTCAATCACGCGACGGGGCGCGTTTTGTTGACTGACACCCGCAACTTCCAAAAGAAACACAAAAGATTCCGCGCTTCCATCCATCAACGGCACTTCCGGTCCGTCAATTTCAATTTCCGCATTGTCGATGCCGCAAGCGGCAAGGGCGGCCATCAAATGTTCGACTGTGCCCACGCTGCCCCCATGATCATTCCCGATCACCGTGCAAAGTTTTGTATCTATGACCTGATCCCACTGCGCCCGAATTTTGCGCGCCCCATTCACCAAATCGGTACGGATAAAAACAATGCCCGTATCCGCCGGAGCGGGATTAAGGCGCAGCGTAATCTCTTGCCCCGAATGCAGGCCGATGCCCGAACAGGCGACGGAACGGGCCAAACTTTGTTGAAGAAGGGAAGGTGCAGACATGGGAAGACCAAGCTCATACAAAAAGAACAGCCTGACCCTAAAACGCGCCCCAAGGAAACCAAAGACAATCCTTCTTACAGATTGTTACGAGCAGAAATGTTTGACATATACTCGGTTTCCTTGAAAAGCCGAGTATTCGATAAAAAAAGGGCATATCCTTTACAATAAGTGAGGCCAAAGCATTTTTGGACGCTCCAAATCGACGGTCAGGATGGGGTGATCGGAAAGACCTTTTTCGACGCTCGTTTTTTCCAACAGAAACCGCCGATCACAGAGAATATGGTCGATTTGGCCGTTTATTTCCTCTGGGAAATAGTCGTTCATGCTGAAGCGAACCGTATTTCTCAGAGAGGTGGGGCCGATAGAGTTGGGGAAAAGCTCTTCAATTGGATTGGCCTTGTTGTTGAAATCACCGCACACGATCAAGGGGCGGTCGGAGCCAGTCAGAAGCTGCTCGATTTCCGAAAGGACGGTTGGAAATTCTTGAATGCGGCGCTTGAATTTATGGAACGGAAAACCGTGCAGATTAATAATCTCAACACTCCCTAAAGGGGTTATGATGTCACAAAGCTGCGCGTGTTTGTCGTGCAGCGCGTAAGTTTTTCCGTTGTGCCATCTGGTTGTAAGCTGCGGGTTGGAAAATGTCACAACGCGGTAGTTTTGAATCTTCCACCGGCTGAGTACCGACAGGCCGTACCATTTTCCTTCATTCAACCAAGATTGATCTCCGATGACGGAATGGGAAAAAGAAAGGCCGAGCTGTTTGGAAAGGGCGTCAATGAAATAACTTTGCCCCGTATCCGTCTCAAACGGCACTTCGGCGAGGCATAAAATATCGGGATTTATGCGCTTGAAAACATTCACAAACGCATCAGGATTGTAAAAGTCAGCCGGATTGCCTGTCCCATGCACTTCGTCAAAAAGCGCGATGCACTGCATGGCGTTATTGAAGGTAACCCGCACGGCTTTCTCCCTTTGTTTTGGCTCTTCGCTGTGTCCCATAAAGCGCGGGTAGATTCAACCCCTTGCCTTTTGTCCTTAACTGTGGACGGACGGATGCAGCCTCTTTAAACTGCGTTTATGAAACTTCCGCCCGCGCGACTTGCTGCGTTTCTTGCCAAACCTGATCCTGCCGTGCGGGTGGTTGTGGTCTATGGTCCCGACGCAGGGTTGGTGCGCGAGCGGGCGCGGAATCTGGGCACAAGTGCGGTGGGGGATTTAAACGATCCCTTTCGCGTTGCAGCTCTGACGGGCGCGAGTGTTGTCGAAGATCCTGCGCGGCTGTTCGATGAAATGGCCTCTCTGAGTCTGGGCGGCGGCAAGCGGCTGGTCCGTTTGCAAAATCCCAGCGAGACTCTGACACCCATTCTCAGCCGTTTGCTGGACTCGATGCCCCAGACGGATAGTTTGCTGGTGATCGAAGCGGGGGATTTGGACAAAAGATCAAAACTGCGCGCGCTGGCGGAATCTGAAAATGCGCTGATCGCGTCGATTCCCTGTTACGCCGAAGATGCGGCGGCCCGTCAGCGGACTATTGCGGCTTTGTTGGAGTCGGAACAGATTCGTGCGCCTCGTGAGATTGTGGCGCTTTTAGGCGATATTTTGCCTTCTGATCGGCTGGCTTTACGCAGCGAGATCGAAAAATTCGCGCTTTACGTCGGCAAAGGCAATGCCGCCACGGCTGAGGATATTCATGCAGTCTTGCAAGATGCGGGTGCGGCCGAGCTGGATGATCTTGTCTTTGCCGTTGGCGCGGGCGAGCCGAAACGGGTCACGCATTTGTTGGATCGTCTCTTTGCCGAACAAACCGCGCCCGTGGCAATTCTTCGCGCCGCGCAGCGGCATTTCTTGCGCCTAAGCTGGGCCCGTGCGCAGCTGGATAGCGGCCTTAGCGCCACAGATGCCGTCAAACGGCTTCAGCCGCCTGTTTTCTGGAAACATGAAAGCGCCATGGCGGCGCAAGTCCGGCGCTGGAGCCGCGCGCGTTCGGACACCGCCTTGCGGCGTCTGTATGATGCGGAGGCTGCCGTCAAACGCACAGGCACGCCCGATGAAACGCTTTGCGCTCAGACTTTGTTGGGGCTGGCCGCATGAGCCTTTCGCCCAATTTCAACGCGCGCGCCCCTTCTGTGCCGTTGCAGTATATTGTGTTGCATTATACGGGGATGGAAACGCCGCACGCGGCGCTAGAGCGTTTGAGGGATCCGGCGGCCCAGGTCAGCGCGCATTATATGATCGATGAAGCCGGAGCCTTGTTTTCCTTAGTTCCCGAAAGCGAACGGGCGTGGCATGCGGGGGCGAGTTTTTGGCGGGAGGAGACGGATCTGAACAGCGCCTCGCTGGGGATTGAGCTGGTTAATCCGGGTCACGTCTTCGGCTATCGCCCGTTTCCGCACGCGCAGATCGCCTCTTTGAAGATTTTGCTTCACGAGATCATCGCCCGTCACGGGTTTGACTCCGCGAGATGTCTTTTGGCCCATAGCGATATCGCGCCCTGTCGCAAAGAAGATCCGGGGGAGTTTTTTCCGTGGGAAGAACTGGCGCGCGAAGGGCTTGGCTTTTGGCCTGTGCCCACGGATTTCACTCCCGAAAAAGAAGGGGAATGTGAGTCTTTGTTGCGACAGATCGGCTATGACCTGCACAATCCTAAGGCCGCGCTTTTGGCCTTTCAGCGCCGCTATGCGCCCCAGTGTTTAACAGGAGTCAGTGACCCCGACACGCTGGCGCGTTTACGGGCGGTGGCGCTTTTTCTTTCGACAGGACTCCGCGCAACGCTCCGTTAATGATTGTTCTGCCGACGTAGGAAGGCGGGGATGTCCAGCGCTTCCTCAGTCTGATCGATCGAGAGGGTCGAGGGATTCGTGCCGCCTTGTCCTGTATGTTCCGTGACCAACTCGTCCGTCGGGTGCATCTCGGTCGTGTCGTCCTCGTGATGTTGAGCCGAGGGGCGCACCATGCCAAATCCCGTGATGCGTGTAAAAAGGGACTCAGCGCGACGCTGACGGCGCTGCTCCGATCCTGTTTGGGGGGGCTGCGTTTGGGCTGGTTGTGCCTGAGGCATGAGCTGGGTCATGCGCATTTCCGCGCCCTGTGCCGCCAAAGGCGGAGAGGCCGGACGCGTCGTGCGTGGCGTGGTAGAAGGGGGCGTTTGGCTTGGCGCGTTCTGGGAAGCGGAAGCCTGAGGCCCGACATAGGAAGAGGTTTCAGCCGGTTTGCGCCAGCTTTCGGTTGCGCCCCAGCCTGCGCCGGATGACGGGGATTCTGTGCTTTGTGGGGTTGCGGTGGGCGTTTCTGTATCGCTTCTCTCGGAGGCTGAAACAGGGGGTGAAACAGATTCTAGCCCCTTTTGATCTATTGGCGAATCAATCTTTGCGGGGGAAGAAACAACAGGCTGTGTCGCCATCCCTTGAGGCATAGAAAAATAAGAGACCGGCGCTCCCGTAGGAGGGGCGGAAACCGGACGCATCCAAGAAGAAGATGCCGTGGGGTGGGAAGCGGATTGAGGTGCCGCCTGAACAGGAGGCGAGACGGGTGAGGGGGTCTGTGCCTGCGGCGCTGTTTGCTTAGGTGTCGGGCGGATATGGGATGTGCCGCTGCCGCTTGACGCGCTCGTCCGCGTGGATGTCGCCGCGTCAATGCCTGTCGCGATCACCGAGACGCGGATCGAGCCGTCCATATTTTCGCCCAGTGTCGATCCGACCTTGATTTGCGCTTCGGGATCGACTTCTTCGCGGATGCGGTTGGCGGCCTGATCCACTTCGAACAGAGTCATGTCCAGCCCGCCCGTGATATTGATCAACACGCCACGCGCGCCCTTCATCGACACGTCGTCCAAAAGTGGGTTGGAAATGGCGGCCTCGGCTGCACGGACCGCGCGATTTTCACCTTCCGCCTCGCCCGTGCCCATCATGGCTTTGCCCATTTCGCCCATGACGGTTTTCACATCCGCGAAATCCAAATTCATAAAGCCCGGCATGACCATCAAATCCGTGATGCCGCGCACACCGCAATGCAGGACTTCGTCGGCCAAACGGAACGCTTCTGCAAAAGTCGTGCGCTCATTTGCGATACGGAACAGGTTTTGATTCGGAATGACGATCAGCGTGTCCACATATTGTTGCAGCTCATTCAGTCCTGCCTCGGCCTGACGCATGCGGCTGTTACCTTCGAAATGGAAGGGCTTGGTGACAACGCCGACGGTCAAAATCCCCGCCTCGCGGGCCACACGCGCAATCACAGGCGCGGCACCCGTCCCCGTGCCGCCCCCCATGCCCGCAGTGACGAACAGCATGTCCGAGCCTTCCAGCGCGGCCATGATGTCGCCCAATTGTTCTTCTGCTGCCGCGCGGCCGATATCGGATTTCGAGCCTGCGCCCAAACCGCGCGAAAGATTGATGCCCAACTGAATTTTGCGGCCCGCCAGCGACATAGCCAGCGCTTGCGAATCCGTATTTGCCGCAATGAAGTCGCAACCTTCCAGCTGACAACGGATCATATTATTGATGGCGTTGCCCCCTGCGCCGCCTACGCCGATAACCGTCAAGCGTGGACGCAGATTGTGTTCAGGGTCAACCATCGACAAATTGATCATGGAGTTTCTCCGGATAGGGGGCGCACGAAAAGAGGCAAACGAATCACTCCGCACATTTCAGCTCTTTCTCTTGATTCGCGCAACAAAAACATGCGGCAAGATGCGGGAATTTCAGGCAGTTAGGAACAAAAGCAGCCCGATTAAGCGAAAGATAAAGCCTATCCAAAAAGTTACGGGGTGAAGCGGATGTTTTGGATGAGCGGCGAGTTGATGTGGTGAGCAGCCAACTGAAAAAATATGAACTAGAGGCGGGAAGGGGCTTGAATTCCCTTGACGGCCCACCCTGTCCCATGATATCCCAAGACATCCCACGGAAGCTAAGACACCCTTTGAAGGGCGCCCCGCAACCGGCTGGATGTGGATTCTGGGGCATACATGGGTGTTTTTCTCTCCAGCTTCGTCAACAAGATTGACAAAAAAGGGCGCGTGTCCGTGCCTGCGCCTTTTCGCGCGGTGCTGGGCGCGGAAGCAGCCGGAATCGTCGTGTTTCCCTCCCTGCAGCATGAGGCGCTCGAAGGCTGTTCGACCGCGCATCTGGAATTGCTGAGCCAAAGTCTGGAAAAACAAGATTTGCCGTCTGATGTCTTTGACTTGATCGAGACGACGATTTTCGGCGGCTCGGTCTCGCTGACCTTTGATGGAGAGGGGCGCATTACCTTGCCCCAACATCTGACGATGTCCATTGGCGTGACAGAAGAAGTCGCTTTTGTCGGACGCCGCAAGACATTCCAGCTTTGGAATCCTGCAAAACTCGTTGCCCACGAAACGGCCGCGCGCGCCAAAGCCAAAGCCCAAGAAATTTCGCTCAGCAAAATCATCGCGGCTGTCGCGCATGGGGCAGGGGGTGCGGGATGACCCAAGCGATCCGCGCTCATGTCCCTGTTTTGCGTCATGAAGCCGTGGCGGCGCTTGCGCCGCATGCAGGCGGAACCTATGTAGACGGAACCTTCGGGCGGGGCGGTTATACGCAGACACTTTTGGACTCCGCGCCGGATCTTCAAGTCTTTGCCATCGACCGCGACCCTGAGGCCATTGCCGCCGGACAGAAAATGGTGGCCGCCTACGCGCCGCGCCTGACGCTTCTGCATGGCCCGTTCGGCGCGATGGATGTTTTGCTGGCGGGGCAATCCGTGACACAGGTGGATGGGATCGTCTTGGATATCGGCGTGTCTTCGCCTCAACTCGATGATCCTGCGCGGGGTTTTTCGTTTGGTGCGGACGGCCCCTTGGATATGCGGATGAGCCAAAGCGGCCCCAGCGCGGCAGATATCGTGAATGAAATGCCGGAGCGCGACCTCGCGGATTTAATCTTTACGTTGGGCGAGGAACGCTGCGCGCGCCGTGTGGCCCATGCGATTATTGAAGCGCGCGCGCTTCAGCCTTTGACCCGGACAACCGAGCTGGCTACGCTGATTCGCAAAGTGGTGCCCCGTGCGCGGGATGGAATCGACCCCGCGACTCGTAGTTTCCAAGCCTTACGCATTTATGTGAATGACGAGCTTGGGGAATTGAGGCGTGCGCTTGAGGCGGCCCTGCGGTTGCTCAAACCTCAGGGGCGTTTGGCGGTTGTGTGTTTTCACTCGCTTGAAGATCGCGTTGTGAAGGAGTTTATGCGCTATCAAGCAGGCGGTCTGTCTGTCTCGCGCCACAGACCCGCCAATGACGTGCCTCCGCCTTGTTTGCGGATTCTGACGAAAAAGCCTGTAAGCCCAAGCGAGACCGAGTGCGCCGTGAATCCACGCGCCCGTTCCGCCCGTTTGCGCGCAGCTGAACGTACCGATGCGCCCGTGCCTGTGCACAGAAAGGAAGGCGCATGACGAAACCCTCTGTTGCTCTTCTATTCTGGCTTGGGCTTATTATTCTTTCCAGTGTTGGGCTCTATCATACCAGCGATCAGGTAACGTCGTTACAAAGCCAGCTTAAAAGCCTCAAGACGCAGATTGATTCCGAACAGGAAACCATGCGCGTGCGTAAGGCCGAATGGGTTTATCTGGCTAATCCGGCACGGATCGAAGCCGATGCGCGGAAATGCTTGGCGCTGCAGCCAACGCCACCTGCGCGTGTGGTGACGTTGGACGGGATGGCACCGCTTTTGGCTATGAGGGACGGGACCAAACTGCCTGTCGCCGCCCCCCCTGCCGTTCAGCTGGCTGAAGCCACACCTCCGGCTTCTTACGCGCCTGTTCGGCAAAGTCGTGAACGCGTCGTAAGGCCCCTGTCAACAGAGGGCAGGATTAACGACCACATCACTCTTCAGCATGGCGCGGCGGTTCAGGCCTCGGCAGATCCCATCGGCGCGCTGATTGGGTCCTTGAATTTCCGCCCATGAAAAAATGGCGGTTGAAGTCTCCTTTCGGTTCTGCACGTCAGCCTGAAATTCCCGGGCTCTTCCCCCAGCCCCGCACGCGCCGGTTGCCTACCGCGCGGGAACAGGCGTTGGAGATTGCTCACGCCCGTCTCAGTTTTGTGATGTTGATGTTCGCTTTGGCATGGTGCGTTTTAGGCGGGCGCTTATCCTACCTCACTTTATTCAATGGCAGCGCGCCAGAGCCTTCCGTCTCCTCGGCTTCTGACGGGCCGGTTCATCGCGCCGACATCACAGACCGGAACGGAGTTGTCTTGGCGACTTCTTTGCCGACGACATCTCTGTGCGCGGATTCCAAAGCTATCCAGAACCCTGATGAGGCGGCGCAAGGCCTACGTCGAGTTCTGCCGGATCTCGACTCCAAAAAACTACAGGAAGACCTGCGCGGTGGCAAACATTGCGCGATGATTAAGCGGCATCTGACTCCGCGCCAGACTTACGAGGTGAATAAACTGGGGATTGCAGGTCTTGAATTTCTGCCTGATGAACGCCGCGTCTATCCGTCGGGGGCTGTGGCGGCCCATATCGTTGGTTATACAGATATTGATAATGAGGGGATCGCCGGAGTCGAGAAATCCATGGGCGATGTCCTAAGCGACACGCCCAACCCTCTGGCGCTTGCCTTAGATTTGCGGGTGCAGACGATCTTGCGCCAAGGGCTGATGGAGGCGATCGCAACCTATCATGCCCAAGCGGGGGCAGGGCTTGTGATGGATATCACGACGGGCGAGATTCTCAGCCTTGTCTCTTTGCCAGATTTTGATCCGGATCATCCGGGCAGCGCGACGGACGATCAGCGATTCAATCGCGCAACGCTGGGCGTTTATGAAATGGGATCTACCTTCAAGATTTTTAACACCGCACTCGCGCTTGATTCCGGCCTTATCCATGTGTCCGATCGGTTCGACGCGGTGCATCCTTTGATTATTGGGCATCACAAAATCCGCGATTTTGACAAAGAAGACCACGCGCTGAATGTCGCGGAGGTTTTCACCCATTCCTCGAATCTCGGTTCGGCCCGTATGGCCGAAGTCTTCGGCGGCACGCGACAACGAGCTTTTTTCACCCGTTTGGGTCTGACGGAAAAAATTCCACTGGAGATTCCCGAAATTGGCGCCCCCTTGATGCCTTCCGAGAAGAATTGGACCGAAGCGACAACGCTCACCGCCGCTTTCGGTCACGGAGTCGCCGTAAATGCGCTTCAATTGGCGGGCGCGGTTGCCACAGTCGTTCATGACGGGGTGCCTGTGCATCCAACTCTTTTAAGAAGGACGGAGCCGCCTCAAGCCGAATCTCCCGTTATTTCGCCCCGCACCTCCGCGATGGTGCGCGGCTTGATGCGTTTGGTCGTCACGCGCGGCACGGCGAAAAAAGCCGATGTCGTTGGCTATTTGGTCGGCGGCAAAACCGGCACGGCCCAGAAATTGGTCGGAGGCCATTACGCCGAGCATGCCCGGCTGTCTTCTTTTATAGGCCTTTTTCCAATTCATGCGCCCCGTTATCTAGTCTTTGCCATGCTTGATGATCCCAAGGGCAACGCCCAAACAGCGGGCTTTGCGACAGGGGGGTGGGTATCAGCCCCGATCGTCAACCGCACAATCTCTGAAATGGCACCGCTTTTGGGCATGCCGCCTCTGACAAAGGAAAAGGAAAGAGAGGCGGAACAACAAATCCTTAAACCCCTCGGAGACATAGAGGTGGACGGAGTCCCTGTCTCCACGATCCAAGATCCAAGAGGCGGAGCGATTCAGTAAAACAACAGAACGCGCCGAAAAAACAGCCGTCGTCATCCCGTTGAAAAACGGGATCCAGCGCGCGCGATAGCGCACCCATGAGTTAAAAAGCCCACTTCAATATATACTCGGGCCCCTTCGGGCCCCGACCTTTTTGTCCGCGCAAAAGGCGCATCAGCTTCGCTGCGTCCGTGTTTTGCACGGAATCGAATC
>CAIJXG010000098.1 GCA_903824505.1 uncultured Pseudomonadota bacterium
CGATCTCCTCGCGGATCAACCCCTCGCCCAACCACCGCTCAATCTGTTCTCGTTCCGTATCGCTGATATGCCGGTATCGTTTGCCCATCTCGTGCTCCTTGCATGGATCTTAGCAAGTTGCACTTCACTTTGAGCCGGCCGACTTTAAAATGGTGAGGGTTTGATCCTTAAGCGTCACAAGATCTAAGCACTCCTGACTCGCGCCGAACTTTGCCGATTTTTTTTGCCCCTCTGCAGTCTCCATTTTTATGAGGCCGGATGAAAGAGTTGCATCCCTGACATCCGCGAATTTCTTATCATCCGAGAATTGAATGTTGAGAATCGTGTGATGATAATCTTCTATCTCTGTTGTGCGGCCGGAAAGGATCTCCTCGTCCATCGTTCCCGCTTTATCCAGCACCCTACTGCTGCTTTGGCCGCGTCCATCGCTTAAGGCAATGATTTGGTTTGTCTTGAGCGTGAACGAATCGTCCAGACGTTCTTCCATTAAAAGGCGGGTTTGATCCGGATCCCGTATCGCTGCTGCAGATTCATCATACATGTGGCGGATGGAGGCCTCATTCAGCCGTTCAGCTTTGGCGGACGAAAGAGGGAAAGAGGCCAACAGGGCTACAAGGCAAAGCCGAAGAAATGTAACAGGACGCATAATGGGATCCTTCAGGTCAAACGGTGTCTTTTCTCAGGGGATCAGGGCTTGCGGGAGGAGACAACAATCCGTTGGATGCTTTGAAAATTCTCATTTCCTCGCGTCGCAGAAACATGAACGTCCCAGACTCCCGTTGCGGGCAAGTCCAAAGTCGTGCTGTAATTCCCCCCCGCCTCGGCCTGAAGGGTCGCTTTCCGGTCCATGCCTTTTTGAACAGGCCGGACGAGGAAGAGATGGACAGAAGCCCCCTCCACGGCATCTCCTTTGGTATCCTGAAGCCGATAGTGAAAGGCGATTTGCCCCTCGGCGGGTTGATCATAGGTAATCACGCCTGTCCAGCCCAAGGCGGCAGCTTTAACGCCTGCCGCAATAGATTTGTTATAGGCAATGCCATTTTCATAGGCTTTATCGCTGACGGTGCCGGGCAATGTATGGATCGCGATATAGGCTAAAGGCACGACCGGAGAGATCAACACAACAAATCCCAAGGCAATCCACCACGGGATCCATTTGTCGGAGGGGCGAGGAAGGGAGGCGGCGGTCATTCTTTCTCTCCGGTGATAAACATAGAGGGCGTTTTGATTCGTTTTCCATCAAGCAAAGATGTGGCCACAAAGTCAAAATGATAGGGCAAAGACGCGTCCACTGGGACGGAGACCATAAGCCGGAAGCTCCCCACATCATCTGCGGGCACGTTCAGATGTCCCACATCTGGATTTCCAGCTCCGTCGATTTTCAGCGTCACGCCGGGCGGCGCATCCGGAATGGAAAGAACAAAGCTTTGGGCTTGATGCGTTTTGTTCAGGATTTTGATCGTGTAGCTGTTCCGCACGCCGCCGGAGGACAGGGGGGTGAACAAGGGATTGCGTTCATGCAAGGCATGAATTTCATAAACGGATCGAGAGGCCAGCCCCCCCCCCATCACGCCCAGAACTGCCAGCAGAATTACAGCATAATAAACAGTCCGTAGACGCACGAGCCGTAATCTGTCGCGCCACGGGCGGCCCTCACGGTGCGCTGCTGATCGGCCTATGGTGTTATTCTCGGTATCATAGCGCACAAGACCTTGCGGGAGGCCGATTTTGTCCATCACGCCGTTACAGGCATCAACGCACAGACCGCAGGCGATACATTCCATTTGCAGCCCGTTGCGAATATCGATCCCAACGGGACAAACGGCAGCGCAGAGCCCGCAATCGATGCAATGGCCGCGCCCCTCCCAGCTTTCACCCGCTTTATGGGGGGCGCGAGGCTCACCGCGCTCTGCATCATAGCTGATAATCAGCGTGTCGCGGTCGAACATACCGGACTGAAACCGCGCATAGGGACACATATAGGCGCAGATCTGTTCTCGTGCGAAACCGGCCATAATATAAGTCGAAAAAGTTAGCCCCAGAGACCAAAGATATATATCGGGCGACACGGAAAGAGTCAGAATCTGGTGGGCGAGAGTCGGCGCGTCGTTGAAATAAAAGACGAAGACGCCGCCCGTCAGAAGCGCGATGAGAAGCCAAACAGCATGCGTTGCCCCCTTGCGCCAAATCTTATTGAAACTGAGCGGCTGCGCGTCGAGTTTGATCCGCGCGTTGCGATCCCCTTGAAACAAAAGCTCCACGGCCACAAAAAGATCCGTCCAAATCGTCTGAAAACAGGTGTAGCCGCACCAAACGCGCCCCAGAAGACTTGTCACGAAAAAAAGAGAAACAGCGGCGAGGATCAAGACCCCCGTCAGGTAGTAGACTTCCTGCGGCCAAATCTCGATAAAGAAAAAATAGGCCCGCCGTGCCCCCATATCGATCAGAACCGCTTGATCCGGCACGCCCGCGCCGCGCTCCCAGCGCAGCCACGGAAGAATCACGTAAAGGGCCAGCAAACCGCTTGTAATCAGCCACTTGATCCGCCGGTACCGTCCCGAGACGCTCCGTGGATGGATGGTTTTCTGAGCTTCAAAAAAGGTGACAGAATCGGACATGAAGGAGCCATCGGCACAGGATGCCTCAACCCTAACCGACCGGAGGGTAAGAAGAAAGAGTTTCTCGCAGGACTAAAGGGAGGGGGCAACCAGACCAGAGGAAAGAGGTTGACGCGTTTGTAACAAAGCCGCAGTTGCAGGAGTGCTTTGCCCGCCTGAACTGACTAAAGCAAATTTGTTGAAAAATCTTAAGGAAGCTCCCGCGTTTCATCAAAAAACGCATATAAAGCAGCCTGTTACTAAAGGCTATCTCAAATGAAAGGCAAATCCTCCCACCCTTAAAAAGAAAAATCATGCTTTTTTTAAAAATACTATCATTTTTCCATTGACTTGTAGCTTTTGTCCCACTATAGTCACCCTCAGTCTCGTCAAAGAGACGTTTGAAGCGGATCGATCACACCAACGCTGCAGCTTGCTGGGGGACACATCGAAAAGCTTCAAACAGGAGGACATGTCTTCCGAGAAAGGATCGTCGGGATGGGGGGTGCACTCCCCACCTTACCAACAGCAAGGCGAACGAAAGGACAAAAAAGGGCCCCCCCAAGTAAACCGATTAATCAAAACGTTCGGGTTCCGAAGGAACCCAAGTATACGTTGCTCTTGTGTGGATTTACCCCCCGCAATCGAGCCTTCGCGCGACAAGCGATCGGGGATCCTACATTTTTGCCTCCCTAGGGTTCCCCCGTGCATGCTATAACCCTAAGGGTCCTAAATTTTAACCTCTGCAAGTTGTTGAATAAAATTTAGGACCTTCGGCGGCATAAAACTTGAGCTGTGTCCTTCCAAAATAAATCCGCATTTAGGCTTCCCATGCTGAAAAGCGTTTCCTTCCTCTGGCTTCTTGCCTTGTTCCTAGGGGTGTGGGCTCCCGCCCAAGCCCAAGAGTCCGGCGCGGGCAAGCCGCCGACTTTTATTCGTGATGCCGAAATCGAAGCCTATTTGCACGAACTTGCCGCGCCGATTTATCGTGCCGCCGATGTCGATCCCTCCAGCGTGTCGATTCTGATTGTTCAAAGCAATGTCGTGAACGCCTTTGTCGCCGAAGGCATGAACGAGTTTTTCTATACGGGCCTTTTGCAACTGACGGACTCGCCCGAGCAACTGGCTGGAGTCATCGCCCATGAAACGGGCCATATCGCGGGCGGGCATCTGATTCGCGGCAAGGAAGAACAGCGCAACGCCTCGGCCGAGGCTATTTTGGGCACGATTCTAGCTGTTGCTGCAGGTGTTGCGAGCGGCAATGGCGGCCTTGCCGCCGGAGGGCTTGCGGGGGGCACGCAAGTCGCGATGCGGAGCTTCCTTAGCTTTACGCGCTCTCAAGAAGCCTCAGCCGATGCGGCAGGACTTTCTTTTCTGGATCGCGCAGGCATTTCCACCCGCGGCATGGCGGAGTTTTTTCATAAATTAGCGGGGCAGGAAATGCTGCCCGTGGATCGGCAGGAAGAATATGTTCGCACCCACCCGCTGACTCAAGATCGCATTGACGCTGTGGAAAGGCATCTGGACGCCTCGCCGCTGAAAGACGCGAAGCTACCGGACTCCCTCTATCGCATGCATGAACGTATGAAGGCTAAGCTGACGGGTTATTTGCAGCCTGAAACCGCCCTGCTCCGCACGACAGACAGCGACCCGCGTCTACCCGCTCGTTATGCGCGCGCGATTGCTTTGTACAGGACGAGCAAGGCCGACCGTGCTCTTTCAGTCACCGATGGGCTGATCGCGGAAGAACCCAAGAACCCCTTTTTCTATGAGCTGAAAGCCCAGATTCTGTTCGATAATGGGCATGTCGAGGACTCGCTGCGCGACTATAAAATGGCCAATAAGCTTCTGCCCGACTCGGCTCTTTTGCGGCAGGCATGGGGCCATGCGCTGCTGGAAAGCCGTGATAAAGCTAATTTAGAACTCGCTATTCAGAATCTTTTGGAATCGAACCGGCTGGAGCCGCGCATCCCCTCGACATGGCGATTCCTAGCCGCCGCATGGGGACGCAAAGCCGAAATCAAACAAGATCCCCAATTCGAGGCGATGGCAACCTATGCCTTGGCGGAAGAAGCGGCCTCCCAAGGCAACGACAAAGGGGCGGCCCAACTGGCCGATCGCGCGATGAAAGGCCTCAAAAAAGGCTCGGCCTCGTGGCTGCGGGCACAGGACATCAAATTGGCGGTGGCTCCCGAGGACAAACGCTGAAAGCTGGAAATGGTGCCGATTGTCAGATTCGAACTGACGACCTACCGCTTACAAGGCGGTTGCTCTACCCCTGAGCTAAATCGGCAAACTTCCCTTCTATACTCGGGCACCTTCTTCGGGCCCCCTCACGTTTTGTCCGCGCAAAAGGCGCATCAGCTTCGCTGAGCGCGTGTTTTGCACGGAGTCGCATCCTTCCGCTTTCCAAGGAAACCGAGTATATATGCTCCGAAGGTCCTAAATTTTCTTCAAAGACTAGGCAGAGGTTAAAATTTAGGACCCTTAGTATAAGTTGAGCGCAAGATGTCATAGACGGATCCCGTCTTCAAGACCCCAAAATTGCGCCCCTATTTCTTGATCCCAAACATTTTAACCTGTAGGGATTCTTGTGTGTTGAGTCGCAGACAAGCCCGAGGGTTGAAAGATGTCAGCACGGATTGCGGAACGCAAGGGCAATCGGATCACGGTTGACCGTCCTGTTTATCAAGAATGGTTTTCGCCTAAGTTTGCACAGAACGCCGCACACCAAGTCGTTGATAACATTTAATAAGATAATAGATGCCCCTGTTTGAAGGCGATGCTGCAGGACATCACGACGTATGCTTGTCCCCGCAGATACAGGCGGAAGATAAGGGCTAAAACCCTTTGACTCCCCTCTTATTTATACCCTATAAGCCCTTTCGTTCCTCCCCATCGGGATAGGAAAGGAAGGCAGGTCTGTTGGCGCGTTGCGCTCACAGGTCCTTTTTGGCTTGGAGTTTTGACACCGGATGTTTGAAGGCTTAAGCGGCAAACTCACTGGCATTTTGGGCCGTCTGACGGGACGCGGCGCGTTGAGCGAAGCGGATGTCAGCGCGGCGATGCGCGAGGTGCGCGTGGCTTTGTTGGAAGCCGATGTCGCTTTGCCTGTCGTCAAGGATTTCACCGAACGAGTCAAAGAGGCCGCCATTGGCCAAGATGTCCTGCGCTCCGTCACGCCAGGGCAGCAAGTCATCAAGATCGTTCACGATCATTTGGTCGAACTTTTGGGCAAAGAAGCGGAAGCGTTAAATTTAAATGTTGTGCCGCCCGCCGTGATCTTGATGCTTGGCCTTCAAGGGTCGGGCAAGACGACAACAACCGCGAAGCTCGCAATGTTTTTGCGGGATCGGGAAAACAAGAAAGTCCTGATGGCCTCGCTGGACACGCAGCGCCCTGCGGCCCAAGAACAGCTGGCCGTGCTGGGAGGACAGACAGGCATTGCGACTCTGCCCATCGTTGCGGGTGAAACGCCTCTTGTGATTGCGCGGCGCGCCTTGGATACCGCGCGGCGCGAGGTTTTTGATGTTGTAATTTTGGACACAGCAGGGCGCCTGACGCTTGACGAGGCGTTAATGCAGGAAGCGGCTGCCGTGCGGGACATCGCGCAGCCGCATGAAAGCCTGTTGGTTGTGGATGCCATGACAGGACAAGATGCCGTCAATACCGCGCGGCATTTTAATGAGAAAATCGGCCTGACGGGGATTATTCTCACGCGTATCGATGGCGATGCGCGGGGCGGGGCCGCTCTGTCCATGCGGGCCGTGACGGGCAAACCGATCAAATTCCTAGGGACGGGTGAAAAGACCGACGCGTTAGAAATCTATCACCCCGATCGGCTCGCGGGGCGGATTTTGGGTATGGGCGATGTCGTCTCGCTGGTCGAAAAAGCGGCTGCCTCCATTAATATGGACGAGGCGGAGGCCATCACAGAAAAATTTATGGCCGGAGGCGCGTTCGATTTCAACGATCTGGCCAAGCAGCTTCAACAACTCCGTCGCATGGGAGGCTTTGGGGGGCTGATGGCTTTCCTGCCCGGCATGGGCAAGCTCAAAGAGGAGATGAAAGAGGCAAATCTAGATAACAACGTGCTGAAAAAGCAGGAGGCGATCATCGGATCCATGACTCCGGCTGAAAGGCGGAATGTTGACTTGCTTCAAGCCTCACGCAAGCGGCGGATTGCGGAAGGCGCAGGCGTTGATGTGGCCGATGTGAACCGCCTGATTAAACAGCTTTTGGATATGCAGCGCATGATGAAACAGGTTCAGAAGCTAGGAAAATCAGGCTTCATGCGCGCGATGATGCCAAAATTGGGAGGGCGGGGATGACGCCAACACAGAAAACAAAACACCAAACAAAACGAAAGGAAACACCATGCTCACACTACGGATGACTCGTCATGGGGCTAAGAAGCGCCCCTTCTATCATATTGTTGTGGCCGACAGCCGCAGCCCACGCGATGGGCGCTTCATCGAAAAGGTCGGGACCTATAACCCGATGCTGCCGAAGGAAGATGCCAAGCGCGTGACCTTGGTCGAAGAGCGGGTGAAATACTGGATGTCCGTCGGCGCGCAACCCAGCGAGCGCGTCGCGCGTTTTCTGCATGCCGCCAATCTGGGCGCGAAAGTCGAATACCGCGACTCGCCCAAGAAGTCTGCACCAAAGGCGAAGGCTCAGGAACGGCTGAAGGTAGCCGCCGAAGCAGCGAAGGCAGCTGCGGAAGCTTCTTCTATCGAAGCCGAAGCGCCCGCCGCTTAAAAAGACAAAACCGGAAAGGTGCGCCAAAAACCTTTCCGGTTTTTACTTATATAACCCGAGTTACGGGTTTTAAGAATGTTAACCATTTGTAAATATTTATGGATTCTTGTGAGTCGACCCAACAACAACGTGTGGAGCACGCCATGTTCAGCCGACTCGTCGAGACTTTTTGCGAATTAGATGACTTTTGC
>CAIJXG010000099.1 GCA_903824505.1 uncultured Pseudomonadota bacterium
AAGTCTCGACGAGTCGGCTGAACATGGCGTGCTCCACACGTTGTTGTTGGGTCGACTCACAAGAATCCATAAATATTTACAAATGGTTAACATTCTTAAAACCCGTAACTCGGGTTAATTAAGCAAACAGCCCTCCCTCTTCTTCACCACTATCGCGCAGCGACTCTATTATGTCCGCGGCTATTGATTTGCCTGCCCATTCTTTCCATAATGCGGCCTGTTCTTCCCTGCCTTGTCGGATATGTTCTCGGTCTTTCGCTCTTTTGCTGCTGGTTCCGGCCGTTTGTCGGTTGGGGCGCTTGTGTGCGTGGGTCTTCTGTGCGGGGGGCTGACGGGGACGGCGGGCTATGCGAAATATAGGCTTGACCGCGCGGAGGCCGTTTTGGCCGCACCCGACAGCGCCTTGGGCGGCGAGAAAGATTCTTTTGGCGCGCTGCGTCACGCGTTGGGCTATGGCGGTTTTCTGGGGGCGGCGCAACGCTATGCCCTGACCCACGATTCGTCGGGCATCCCCGATATGAAGGGTTGGATTCGCGCGGCGGATGATCTTGTGGCCCATTTGCCTGACTCTACTTCGGAAATATCTTCAGCCGATACGCATGCAGAACTGGCTGCTCTTGTCGCCTCTTTTGATGCCGCGCTGCAGAAAATAGAAAAACCCGTTGGCCCCGATGAAGATGACTTCTCGGCCGCCGACCTCGCGCCGCTTTACGCCGCGCTGCCTGTTTTGGATGCCCGCGTGACGGGATCGAATGCGCAAACGCGGCTGACCGCGCAGACGGAAGTCCGTCTTTGGGCTTTGATCTTGGCCGGAACAAGCTGGGCTAGTCTGCTGCTGGCTCTGTCCTGCGCGTTGACCGCCCTTTTTCTTGTGCGGGATCGCCGCGCTGCGCCTTTACAGGCACTCGCGCAAAGTATTCGCCACATGGTGCGCGGAGACATGCGCGCCGCCATTTGGGGCATTGAACGTCAAGATACGATTGGCGAGGTGGCGCGCGCCGTCGATATGGCCCGCTATCATTTCAGCCATTTGCCGGATGTCTCGCTTCTCAGCGACCAAGGCCCCGTGCGTCTGCGGTTTGAGGGCGAGACTCGGTCGCTGTTCGAGGCGATGATGAAGAACTTTTCCCGCGATTCAGACAGTCTGCGGGGACAGGCCACGCAACTGGCCGAAGATATGCATCGGCACAAAGACGCCCTTGCCAGCCTGTCAGTCCAAGTGGAAGGGGCCTTAAGCGCGTGGCTGCGTCACGGACAAGGAAGCGATCAGCAGCTCCGCGCTATGACGCAAGAGATGACGGGAACCGTAGATAAATTGAAAAACGCTCATGCCCATGCCGCCGATCAGCTGAATCGCCTGATCCCCCATATCCAAGAACGGGCGACGAGCATGGCAGAGATTACCCAAATGACAGGCCGCCAAATGGCGCAGACTCTTCAGTCGATTGCCTCCAGCGACAAGGTGCTGAAAGCACAGGCGGAAGGGGCGGGAACGACTCTGGCAAGACTTTCAGCAACGGCGGACACTTTAGGCGAAAGACTTTTTGGCGCGATCAATTTACTGCAAGCAGGCGGCAAGGTGCTGGCGGAAACAGGTGCGCAGCTTCAGAAAAACACACCTTTCCATGATGATAATCGACTGGCTTCTTTGGAAGCGCAGCTAAGCCTTTTGTGCACGAAGCTGGACAATCCTCTGCCAAATTCCGCAGAAGAGATTGTGACGAGTCTGGAGACTTTCCTTACAACGCATCTTGAACCGAAGTTAGAGGCTTTGACGGTGCGTGAGTCCAGTGGGGTAGAAGAACAGCTTTTGGCTCTTGGGAATCAACTTGCGCTTTTGCAAACAAAACTGGATGAGCCTTCGCCGAATCCCGCCCCTGAAATTGTTGCGGAGATAAAAACCCTTATCGGCACACATCTGGAACCGAAGCTAGAAACTCTAACTGCCCGTGATCCAGAGATAGTTGAGGCCCAGCTTTTTGCTCTTGGAAACCAACTTGCGCTTTTGCAAAGCAAGCTCGACGAACCTTCACCGAATCCAACCCCCGAAATTGTTGCGGAGATAAAAACCCTTATCGGCACACATCTGGAACCGAAACTAGAAACTCTAACTGCCCGTGATCCAGAGATAGTTGAGGCCCAGCTTTTGGCTCTTGGAAACCAACTGACCCTTCTGCAGACCAAGCTGGATGAGCCCTCGCCGAATCCCGCCCCTGAAATTGTTGGGGAGATAAAAACCCTTATCGGCACACATCTGGAACCGAAGCTAGAAACTCTAATTGCCCGTGATCCAGAGATAGTTGAGGCCCAGCTTTTTGCTCTTGGAAACCAACTGACCCTTCTGCAGACCAAGCTGGATGAGCCCTCGCCGAATCCCGCCCCTGAAATTGTTGCAGAGATTAAGACTCTGATTTCCAACCATCTTGAGCCGAAATTAGCCGCTTTGGTTTCAGAAATTCAGGAGCAGGAAGAGACATGGGCTCGGACTCTTCAAACGCCTTTTGCAACATTAAACGATAAAATAGACACGCTGCCGGAACAGACCGTTCAAAAAACGTTGAAGGCTTTCTCTACCGCGCTGACAACAGAAGTCACCCCCTTAACGCAAGCCCTTGCGGAAAGTCGCGCGGAAAACGCGCAAATTCATGGGGTTTTATCCGGCCTTCAGGGTGGCGTTGCTCAAACCACCCAAACCGTTTCGGACATTCTGAATCGGGTACAACAGGCAGCGAGCCAGCCCTCTTCGATGAACCGAAGCGAGCTTCTCCAGATTCTTGAGACTAATCTGGCGGCATTGATGGACGGCGCGCGCACCCGTTTCAGCCGCACGCTTCATCAGGAAATCACGCCGAAACTTGACTCTTTCGATCAGGCGTTGGGCGCAACCCGCCGCATTGTTGAAGACACACGGCTAGCGATCACTCAAGCCCCCCCCTCCTCCTCCCCTACCCTTCAGGTATCCGTGATTCAACAACAGCTTCATGATCAAAGCGCTCAGCTTTCGGCTCAGGTCGAGGCTGTCCGGGCGGGCCTCACTGAAACGCTCTCCGATCGGCTGGAGCGTTTGGAGGACCGCCTTGCAGCCAAAGGCGATGGGCAGCCCCCTGCCCCGATCCTTGAAAGTGTGACTCAACGACAGATTCAGCAACAGACACATATTTTATCGGAACTTGTTGCAACGCTGGGAGTTTTGGATGCCCATATGCAGCAGATCAAAACGGATATGCGCAAAGCAGTGGGGGCCTAAGTGTCGATCGGATCGGAAATCGCGATTGTTGCGCTGCTGATTCTTTTGAACGGTTTTTTTGCGATGTCCGAACTCGCCATCGTTTCGGCGCGGCGCGGCCGTCTACGTCCGATGGCCGAGGAAGGGCATAAAGGCGCGCAGCTTGTTCTTGATTTGGCGGATAACCCTTCTTCTTTTCTCTCTATCGTTCAGATTGGCATGACGCTGAACAGCGTTCTGCTGGGCGCCTTCAGCGGTGCGACTCTAACAGAGCCTTTGACAGCGTGGCTCACCACAACGGCACCTTTCTTTGCCCCCCATGGGGAGGCGATAGCGATGACGTTGACCGTCGCGGGCGCCAGCTATCTGAATCTTGTTTTCGGCGAGCTTGTGCCCAAACGCATTGGCCTTGCCTATGCCGAAATCATCGCGGTGCGCGCCGCCCATGGCATGTCCTTTTTTGCCGTTGTCGCCGCCCCCATCGTATGGATTCTGGCGCGTTCAACGGACATTATTCTGCGTCTTTTGGGTCTGCATAATCCCCCTGACCAAAGAATTACGGAAGAGGAAATCAAAGATCTGATCGCCGAAGGGACGGAATCCGGCGCGTTGAAACCAGCCGAAAAAGACATGCTGGAAGGCGTCATGCGCCTTGCCAACCGGACGGTACGCTCGATCATGACTCCGCGCATGGATGTGACATGGCTGAATATCGATGATCCCCCCACAGCGCATAAAGAAGTTATTCGCGCCAGCGGCTATAGTCGCTTTCCTGTGGCGCGCGGCGATATGGAGGAGATTCTAGGCATCGTCCACGCCAAAGATCTGTTGAATGCGAGTTTTGAGGATCCCAATCTGTCCCTTCACCCTGTTATGCGTCCGCCTTTGATGGTGCCGGATACGACGCCTGTCTTGCGGCTTTTGGAACAATTTAAACGGGCGGGTAAGCATATCGCCCTCGTCGTCGACGAATATGGCAGCGTCGAAGGGGTTGTCACGCTGACGGACATCCTTGAGACCATTACTGGCGCGCTGGAAGATGGTTCTGACCAACAGGACAGCGACCGCCCCATCCGGCGCGAAGATGGCAGCTGGCTTCTGGACGGCATGACTCCGGTGGACGAGGTCGAGGCGCTAACCCGTCTGCGCGACATGCGCGGCTCGGGCGATTTTCAAACCATCGCGGGATTCATCATCGATCATTTGGCGCGTCTGCCCGTCACAGGGGATCACTTTGTCTGGGAAGGCGCACGCTTTGAAGTCGTAGATATCGACGGCCGACGGATTGACAAAGTGCTTGTAACCCCCCCTGTGCGAGAGGAAAAAGAGGAAGAGGCGGAGGCCAAAGATCGGCCTATGCTTGAGCCCGGTATAATTTAGGATTTTTTAACTCGAGTTCCGAAGGAACTCGAGTATATAAAGGTCCTCTCAGCGCGCTTTATCTTCCCTTCATAGAAGAATCTGCCAGCTGTCCTCGCAAATCCAAAATCCCCCCTCCCCTTCAACTCATCCTAAAAATTAACCTCTTTTACGCTATAATCCCACAGATCCTGAAATTAGAATTGCTGCACGCCATCATATCGTCTTGCGCGAAGCGTTAAGACCTGATAACGAGGGCACTTCCTAAGGGGACCTCGTAGCTCAGCTGGTAGAGCATCTGACTTTTAATCAGGGGGTCGCGGGTTCGAATCCCGCCGAGGTCACCAAGGATTTCAATATGTTATACGTTTTTCCTGTTGTCCCATTGCTCTCTAGTCAACAGAAGGAAACACGCGGCGTGCAAAAGGATGCAGTAAGCCAGAGATAAACCGCAAGGACCTGAAGCAAAATAAGCGAATCGACAAGTTGTGATGTGTGACAAAAAAGTCACCTTTTTAGAGGCGAGGGGTGATTCAAACTGGAATGAATCCCACCGCCCCGCCCCAACATCCTATTCCGACCGCTCTCAGCATACGCTAAGATGAGCTGGCGTGCCTGCTCTATAGAAGAGTCTGAGGCTTTATGTGGTGAGTGAATCCTGCGCTTTGGGTCGTGGAGGTATAGAGGTTGTTGCCCTGCTATACTGCGAGACGTTAGAGGCTAAACTTTTTGCTCGACACCACGCGCTCTGCGCCATGATTGCCGCTGGCCCGTTAACTCACTTCCTTTCCAAAGGCTTGTATTTGATCCGGTGGGGTTGGTCGGCCTCGGCTCCGAGGCGGCGGTGACGGTCGGCTTCGTAATCTTGGTAATTGCCTTCAAACCAAGTGACGCGGCTTTCGCCTTCAAAGGCCAGAATATGCGTGGCGACTCGATCCATGAACCACCGATCATGGGTGATAACGACAACACAGCCCGGAAAGGCCACAATGGCATCTTCCAAGGCGCGGAGCGTATCAACGTCCAGATCGTTCGATGGCTCATCGAGCAACAGCACATTCGCGCCTGATTTCAGCATCTTGGCCATATGGACGCGGTTCCGCTCGCCCCCTGACAGGACGCCGACCTTTTTCTGCTGATCCACCCCCTTGAAGCCAAAGGCTGCCACATAGGCGCGGCTGGGCATCGTCTTTTTGCCCAGATCAATGATATCCAGCCCGTCCGAGATTTCCTCCCACACCGTTTTATCGGCACGGAGCGAATCGCGGCTTTGATCGACACACCCCAATTTGACCGTCTCGCCGATTTTGATTGATCCGCCATCAGGTGTTTCTTGGCCCGTAATCATCTTGAACAACGTGGATTTACCCGCGCCGTTTGCCCCCAGCACGCCGACAATGCCACCCGGAGGCAGTTTGAAGGACAAATCATCAATCAGCACGCGCTCCCCATAGGCTTTGCACAAATGGCTCGCCTCGATCACCGTGCTGCCCAAGCGCGGGGGCGCGGGAATGATGATCTGCGCCGTGTCGCTTGAGGCCTCGGTCGATTGCGCCAGCAAATCCTCGTAAGAACTAATACGCGCCTTGCTTTTGGCCTGCCGCGCCTTGGGCGATTGTCGGATCCATTCCAATTCGCGGGCCAATGTCTTTTGTCGCCCTGTTTCTTCGCGCGATTCTTGCTCCAGCCTCTTTTGCTTTTGCTCCAGCCACGCAGAGTAATTCCCCTCATACGGGATGCCCTTGGCGCGATCCAGCTCCAGAATCCACCCCGTCACATTGTCCAAAAAGTAACGATCATGGGTCACCATCACGACCGCGCCCGTATAATCTGCCAGATACCGCTGTAACCATGCGATAGATTCCGCATCCAAATGGTTTGTCGGCTCATCCAAAAGCAGCAGATCCGGCTTTTGAAGCAGCAAACGGCACAGCGCAACACGACGACGCTCACCCCCCGACAGAGCTGTCACGTTGGAGTCCGCAGGTGGGCACCGCAACGCATCCAGCGCAATTTCAATTGAGCGATTCAAGTCCCAGAGATTCTGCGCCTCGATCTTTTCCTGCAGCGCGGCTTGTTCATCGATCAGCGCTTGCATCTCATCGGGATCTTCAACCTCGCCCAGTTTGGCGTTGACCGCGTCGAAACGATCCATGATCTCCTTTTTCTCGCCCAACACGGCCAGCACATTGCCGATGACGGTCAAAGAGGGGTCCAGCTGCGGCTCCTGCGGCAAATAGCCAACGACAGCACCTTCCGCGACCCATGCCTCGCCCGAAAAATCGGTATCCAGCCCCGCCATGATTTTCAAAAGCGTGGATTTACCCGCGCCATTCGGCCCCAAAATACCGATCTTAGCGGTGGGGTAAAAGGACAACCACACATCGTCCAAGACCTTCTTGCCCCCGGGCCACGCCTTAGACAAAGACTTCATCACATAGATATACTGGTAGCTGGCCATCGCGGTGGGTTCCTTTTGGTCTTAACGGAATCTGGAAAGGAAGCGTGTTTTGCCGTGTTTTTTTGGCATTCGATATAGTAAGCCCTCCCCTGCCCCTTTCCTTTAACCCTATCCCGCTCCCCATGACAACAACCATCATCATTCCCGCGCGCTATCCCTCCACCCGTTACCCCGGCAAGCCGTTGGTGAAGTTGTTGGGGAGAGAGGCTGTCCTGCGCACCTATGACGCGGCGCGGCGCGTGCGGAGGGTGGACGCGATCTATATCGCAACCGACAGCGCCCAGATTCGGGACGTTGCGGAAAGCTCTGGCGCCTCGGTGATCATGACATCGCCCACCTGTCGCAACGGGACAGAGCGTGTGGCCGAGGCGGCGCGGATTTTGCGGTGCAAAAAGAACGATATTTTGGTTAATTTTCAAGGCGATGCGCCCTTGACGCCGCCTTGGTTTGTCGAGGCCATCCTCAAGAAACTTCAAACGGTCAAAACAGCAGCCATGGTCACCCCCGTCTTGCGCTGTGATGAAGAGGCGTATGAGCGACTGCGGCATGACCGCAAACACGGGCGCGTCGGCGCGGTAACGGCCGTTTTTGGCCCCGAAGGACGCGCGATCTATTTTTCGAAAGAGCCAATCCCCTATATGCCCAATCTCGAGTCTTTGCGCCATACGCCCGTTTTTCACCATGTCGGCGTCTATGGCTATCGGATGGAGGCGCTCCAAGCCTATGCCCAGGCTAAAATGGGGCCGTTGGAGAAAGCGGAGCAGTTGGAGCAGCTTCGTTTCATCGAAACCCATCGCCCCGTTTATGTCGTCGAGGTCAAAGATCGCGGCGTCCAATTTTGGGAGCTGAACAATCCGGCAGATGTCAAAGTGATCGAAAAAATGATGAAAGCGAACGCGCAAAGACTGGGGTGATGGAATCTCAATTTTGCGCAAACGGAGGTCGCTTTCTTAAGATCGCAAGCTAAACCTATACGTGCATTCTTTTCTTGCCAAAGGGTGGGCTTCACATTTAAATTCTGACGAGAACAGCTTCCGCCTCGTCCGCTTTTTCCGGAGTCCCCATGCGCCCGTATCGCCTGATTTTTGGGCTTTCTTGCACTCTTTTTCTGCTTGATCCGCAGGCGGCGCTGGCCATCCCGAGTTTTGCGGCTCAGACAGGACAGCCTTGCGCGGCCTGTCATATCGGCGCTTTTGGGCCGCAGCTGACGCCCTATGGACGCGACTTTAAGTTGAATGGCTATGTGGCCTCGGACAGGCCGAAAGATAATCTGATCGATAATTGGTATGAGCGTTTAACCACGGCCGTTAAAACCTCCTTCACCCATAATAACGAAAATATCTATCCGAATGCGGGCGGAGTCGGTTTCGGCCCCAATGACAACGCAGCATTCGATCAAGGGATGGTCTTTTTTGGAGGGCGCATCACAAACAATATCGGCGCCTTGGCCGAGGTGTCTTATGACGGCGTGACCCGGAACTTTTTTTGGGATGCGGTGGATATCAGGCGCGCATGGAATTTTGATTTTATGGGTCGCGACGTGACGGCGGGCGTAACGGTAGGAAATCAGATTGGAAACAGCACGATTTGGAATTCATCACCCCCATGGGGATTCCCCTATGCCTCATCAGGCCTTGCGTCGACACCTCAGGCCTCGACCTTCCTTGATGATACGCTGAACGGTCAGGTTATGGGGCCGGGAGTCTTCTACTCAGACGGGCTTTTCTATGCTGAAACAGCGGTCTATTTCCCGCTGAGCCATGCTTTGGATCAGGCCATTGGCAATCCGGCTGCGGATAATTACACGACCCCCATTCCCTATTGGCATCTCGCTCTTGAACAGGAGTTCGATCACCACAATCAGTACGCCCAGATCGGCACCTTTGGCGCCACGGCGACTCGGCACCCGGGGAATGACACCACCACAGGCTTGACCGATCGTATGACCGACTGGGGATTTGAAGGGAATTATCAGTATTTGGGAACAGGCCACAATATCGTCTCGGCCCATGCTGGTTTTATTCATGAGGTTGAGGATCTCAAAGCCTCTGAAGTTCTGGGTGGGTCTTCCATTGGCGCGGGCACACTCAACACATTCAAAACAGATGTGACCTATGCATGGGAGAATACATGGGTCCCGAGTCTGCAATATTTTAAAACAACAGGCTCAACGAACGCGGCGCTCTACACAAACTCTGTGAATGGCAAGCCGGACAGCGAGGGCTATACGGTTGATCTGGCCTATGTCCCCTTCGGTAAATCGGATTCCGTTATTCAATGGGCCAATGCGCGGCTTGCGCTTCAATATACGGGCTATACGCGCTTTAACGGCACCACGAAAAACGCGTCGGATAACAACACGCTGTTTCTCAATCTGTGGGTCTCGCTGACGCCCTTCGTTCCCGCATTCGGCGGAAAGTGAGCCACTGATCCCTTCACAAGCCACCCAAGAGTTGAAGAAAAACGGGTGTGCGCTTATACAGATGCTCTGCGCGTAGGATTGGGTGTCTGTGATGAAAGCTTCTTCTCAAGCTGGCTGGCTGTCTCGCCTGAAGGCGGGTCTGCAGCGCAGCGCGGCAACGGTCACGGAAGGTCTTTCATCTGTCCTGATCAAGCGCAAACTGGATGAAAGCGCTTTGGCTGAGCTTGAAGACGCGCTGATCGCTGCCGATCTTGGCCCTTCTGTTGCCGCACAAATCGTCGCTTCCTTTGGCAAAAGCCGCTTTGGAAAAGAGGTGTCATCCGCAGAGATCCGGCAAGCTCTGGCTGAACAAATCACAGCGATTCTTGCGCCCGTTGCGCGGCCTTTAGAGATTAATTTCACCCGCAAGCCCTTTGTTATCTTGGTGGTCGGGGTCAATGGCACAGGCAAAACGACAACCATCGCCAAATTCGCCCAAAGCTATGTCGCGCACGGGCTGAAAGTCACCGTGGCGGCGGGAGATACTTTCCGCGCGGCCGCCGTCAGCCAACTTAAACTTTGGAGCGAGCGAGTCGGGGCTCATTGCGTTGCCGGAGAATCCGGAAGCGACGCGGCGGCTTTGGCTTTTCGCGCCCTAGAGGAATCCCGCGCCCAAGGCAGCGATATTTTAATGATCGACACGGCAGGCCGTCTACATAACAAAAGCGATTTGATGCAAGAATTAGCGAAAATCGTGCGCGTGATCAAAAAGCTAGATCCCGAAGCGCCGCACGCGACGCTTTTGACGCTGGATGCCACTACGGGTCAAAACGCCCATGCGCAAGTCGATGCGTTTCGGGCGATGACAAACATCACGGGCTTGGTGGTAACGAAGCTAGACGGAACAGCCAAAGGGGGCGTCGTCGTTGCGTTGGCTGATCGGTGTAAACTCCCTATTTACGCCATCGGCGTAGGTGAACAGGCGGATGATCTCCAACCTTTCGTGGCTGAGGATTTCGCCCGCGCGTTGGTTACCGGAGGAGAGGATCAGTGACTCTCGAGCCCCGTCTCAATGCCTATCGCCCCGATCTGGCTGACATCGCTTTGCGTCCTCTTGTAACGGCGGATCGCTATGTCGAGCCGCAGATGCGGCAATGTTGGCAGGGTGTTTTGCCCTTGCTGGCGGCCCCCCATAAAGACGCGCAACAGCTCAGCCAGATTCGTTATGGTGAATTTCTGGATGTGTTTGAGATGCGCGACGATGGGTTCGCATGGGTCCAAAATCGCGCGGATCGGCATGTTGGCTATGCGCCCCTTGGACGGCCTTTAGGTGAGAGCATCGCGAAACTCTCCCACCGCGTGCATGTGCTGCGCACCTTTGTCTATCCTGAGCCGAATATGAAGGTGCGAGCATCGGATATTCTGACTCTCGGCTCTTTCGTCAGTATTGGGGAAATAAAAGGCGCGTTTGTAGAGCTTCTGAGCGGCGGCTTCGTGTTCGGCGGGCATATTACGACGGCGGAAGAGGCGTACACGCCCGATTACGTCTTCACGGCAGGGCGCTTGCTCCAAACTCCCTATTTATGGGGGGGGCGCACACCCGAGGGCATCGACTGTTCCGCTCTCGTCCAGCTTGCCCTTGATTTGGCGGGATTCGATGTGCTGCGCGATGCAGATTTGCAGCGCGAATCCTTTGGCCAGCCTTTGATCGGTCACTGGCGGGATCGTAACTGGCGACGCGGCGATGTTGTTTTTATGAAAGACGCCCAACTAACCCCCCATGTCGCAATTATGACGGATTCCGAGAGTCTCATTCACGCGACCGCGCAGAGCATGAGCGTCACGGTCGAACCTCTGTCCAGCCTCATCGGGCGCGGCTATACGGTTGACGCGACCGGAAGGCCGGAGGAAGGTCTGGCACGGTGAATGAATTTTTGCCCGTTTCTTTATGCTTCGCTGAAACAAAAAAACGGAGACTTTTGAAGAACAAATGAGGTTTCACCTTGTCTCCATGATCAGAGGCGGCTAAAGAAAAAACATCGAAAGGAAAGAAAATGTCTGTTGATACCGAAACGCTCCCCCTGAATGACGCCTCAATCGCCCCCGAGTCCCCTGCAGCGACCGACGGTTCCGCTCAGCGGATTGCGGATCTGGAACAGCAGCTTGCGGAAATGAAAGACCGCGCCCTCCGCGAAATGGCGGAAGCTGAGAACACGCGCCGCCGCGCTCAGAAAGAGCGGGAAGACACGGCTAAATACGCGGTAGCCAACTTCGCCAAAGACATGCTGGCAATCGGCGACAATTTCCGCCGTGCGCTTGAGGCGATTCCTCAGGGCAACGCAGATCCGGCCGTAAAAAATCTGATCGCGGGGGTTGAGGCGACAGAACGTCAGTTCTTAGCCACGCTCGATCGGTTTGGAATTAAAAAAATCGAGCCCTTGGGGCAAATTTTTGATCCGAATTTCCATCAGGCCATGCTGGAGGTCAACGCGCCGGATCAACCGCCCGGCACAATTACTCAAGTCCTACAGGCGGGTTATGTAATCCACGATCGTTTGCTGCGCGAAGCCCTTGTCGCCGTGGCCAAAGGAGGCTCCGCCACGTCCTCCCATGTGGACCAAGCGGTTTAGACTGAAATCTTGAACCCCATTGCCCCCTCGCCCCCTTTCTGCTTCACTGCCCCTATGACAAACGCGAAGACTCCTAATTGGACGGATCTGAACGCGCTGGCGATTGAGGCCTGCGACATGTGGCAAGATTATCTGGGCACATTGGCTGCAGATCCGTCAGCCCGCGCCCAGCTGACTCATTTTTTAGAGCCGCAACGTAAATTATGGGCTGACTGGGCCTCGGTGGTGCAGAAGGGAGGCGCGCATGGAACAGCAGCAAACGCGGCCGGAGAGCAGCCCCCTCACGATGCCCACGCTATCCACAACATTCCCGATACCGGCGCCGCGCCGCCGCGCGATGCTGCCACTGATGGGGACGCTTTCCGCGCTTTTCTCCTTGCCGAACGCGTGGCCGATCTTGAGAAACGCCTCGGACAAATCGAGTCCCTTATCCTTGCGGCAACTCGCCGCACTGAGCCGTGAGCATCCCAATCTCGCGCCCCTTCTGACGCAAGAAATGGCTATTCGAGCCGGAGCGGCCCTGAAAGGTGTCGCTCTGTACCGTGCCCATCCCGCACGGCGCGGGCCCGAAAAGGCGAAAACCGTCTGGCAGCAAGGCACCACAAGGCTTCTGGCTTATGAGGCGAGGGATCCTCATGCCCCTGCGATTCTTATCATTCCGGCCCTTATCAACCGTTTTACGATTTTGGATGTGCATCCGGATCATTCCTTTGTGCAAACGCTGACGGATTCGGGGTTTCGCGTTTTTATCGTCGATTGGGACGTGCCGGGGATAGAGGAAAACGCTTTTGGCGTTGCCGATTATGTAACCGAACGGCTTTGTCCGGTTTTGGATTTTCTTGCACCGATGAAACCGCACGTGATGGGCTATTGCATGGGGGGCGTTCTGGCTTTGGCCCTGACGCAAATCGCGCCGCAGCATGTGCGAAGCCGGACTCTGCTGGCAACGCCGTGGGATTTTCACGCCGGATTTGACGCAACGGGAGTCGATGGCCGGAATCTGTCTCTTTGGCTGGCCCCGTGGCTGTCGGGCGGCGGCGCGGTGTCAGACGAAGCTGTTCAGTCTCTTTTTACCGCGTTTCAGCCTTTGCACGCTTTTCGCAAATTCGCCTCTTTCGCCCAAATGGATCAAGACAGCGCCGAGGCTACGCGTTTTGTTCTGGCCGAGGATTGGCTGAATGACGGGGTTCCCTTGACCGCTTCGGTCGCGCGAGAGTGTTTCGAGGATTGGTGCGGCAAGAACATCCTCGCAAACGGGGCGTGGCGTGTCGCAGGGACGACGATTACACCTGATTCTGTAACGGTTCCCACCTGTATCGTCGTTGCGGAGCGAGATAAAATCGTGCCACCGGAATCGGCGCGGGTTTTGGCTAACAAGATACCGAACGCCACGATCCTCACGCCCCCCCTTGGGCATATCGGCCTAATGTCCAGCAGCAGGGCACGCGCCCAAGTTTGGGATCCTGTGATCGCCTTTCTTTGCGAGGGACAGGGCTAACAACTTGGTACGCGTCTTCCAAAATCTTGGTGCGCTTTAATAGCCATGCACATAGTACCGGACTCATTTTTTAACATTCAGCAATACCAATATGTTAACGCTCGTTCCGGGTAATATTAAACGGGCGAGTGTGGTTATTATTTTGGGGAGGCTTGAATTTGAGAACAATCGGCGCAGGTAATCGAGGCCT
>CAIJXG010000100.1 GCA_903824505.1 uncultured Pseudomonadota bacterium
TCGGGCTGAGGTGAAATCTGCTACGCAGTATCTCGGCTAACGCATCGTCTTGTTTCGGCATCGGAGACTCCATTACAGGTGAAGAATCCGACAGTATGAATCACCTCAATGCGTTAGCCAACCCCAGTAGGGTACTATGCCCCCCGCCATCATCACGGGCGATAATTATGAAGGCTTGGCCGGAAATCTGTTCGACCAGTTGCTTCGCTGCAAAATCAATATCTTCAACATCTCCAAGATCAATTCCGAAGTGCGCGGCGGCAAATTGCCGCGCATCAAGCGGCTGGCCGAATATATCGGGCAAAGCTATTTCGATTATCTCGCCGAGCTACCCGACCTTGTCCTGCTAATGGACGAGTCGCATCGGTATCGCGCCTCGGCGGGTGTTCGCGCCATTAACGAGCTGAAGCCTGTGCTTGGACTGGAACTGACCGCCACGCCCTTTGTGGAAACACCTAAAAGCCCGTTGCCGTTCAAAAATGTTGTGCTGGATTATCCTCTGGCCAAGGCAATGGAAGACGGCTTTGTGAAAGAACCAGCTGTTGTCACCCGCAAGAATTTCAGCGCAGCGGGCATGTCGCCTGAGGCACTGGAAAAGCTAAAGCTTGAAGACGGCATCCGGCTGCATGAATCGACAAAGGTTGAATTGGAAACCTATGCCCGCGAAACCGGCAACCGGATCGTCAAGCCGTTTGTCCTTGTTATTGCGCGAGACACGACGCATGCGGGGCAATTGCTGGGGCTGATCCAGTCAAACGACTTTTTTGATGGCCGCTATAAGGATCGCGTCATTCAGGTCGATTCAAGCATGACCGGCGAAAAAGAAGACGAGATGATCCAACGCCTGTTGGCCGTTGAAAGTCCCGATGAACCAACGGAAATCGTTATCCACGTCAATATGCTGAAAGAAGGTTGGGACGTTACCAATCTTTATACCATCGTGCCGCTCCGCGCCGCCAATGCCCGGATTTTGATTGAACAGTCGATAGGCCGTGGTCTTCGTCTGCCCTACGGACAACGCACCGGCGTACCAGCGGTTGACCGCCTGAGCATTGTTGCTCACGACAAATTCCAAGAAATTGTCGATGAAGCGCGTCGTCCAGATTCAACCATTCGATTGCAACAGCTTATCCTTGAGCCGGATGATCTTGAGCGCAAGACAGCCACAGTCATATCGCAATCCAATCTGGCCACGCATCTGGGCATTCAGCCGCAACAACAGACGACCAGCACTCAGGTTGCGCCAACGACAGAAGCCCCACTTTTTAAGACTCCGGAAGAGCAAAAAGTAGCGCAGATTGCCTACAAGGCTTTCCAAAAGGTCGGGAACAACGTTCAAGACCTTCCCAGCATCAACAACCTTCAGGACAAGAAGGTGCTGGAGATGGTTTTCAGGGAGGTTCAAGCGGCGTATCAACCAGCGCAGCTTGAACTAGATGTAGTTGCTGAAAAACTTGATGTCGCAGCGATCATTGAAAAGACGGCGTCGCTTATGGCGCGTCAGTCCATAGATATTCCGCGCATTCTCGTTGTGCCGAAAGGCGAAGTCCGTTCTGGGTTTAAGCCGTTCAAGCTGAATCTCGACGGCTTAAAATACCAGCCGCCAGAAGATGAATTGTGGGTTCAATATCTACGCACCGGTGAGCATCAGGTTGTCGGTTTCGGCGAAGGCGGTATCGAGGAAGACCGTCTGGACGACTATGTCGTCAGCGGCCTCATCGACTTTGACGATGTTTCCTATGATGACCATGCCGATCTTCTCTATGATTTGGCGCAGCAGGTTGTCAGCCACTTCGGTACATATCTTGAGGAAGATGGCATCGCCAAGGTTTTGCGATACCACCAGAAGGATATTGCGCGTTTCGTTCACGCCCAAATGCAGGCGCATTATTGGGAAGAGGTTTCTGGATACGACATTGAAATCAAGTCCGGCATCACACCGCTCAAAGAGAGCGCGTATAGCGTTAACCCCAAAGAGCCGCCGTTGGATTATCGGCAACCGCCAGCCGATAAGAGCAACATGGCCAAATATCTGTTCGGAGGATTTTCCAAATGCCTGTATCCGGTGCAAAAGTTTGACTCGGATACCGAACGGCAAATTGCTGTTATTTTAGAGCGCGAGGCGGCTAAATGGTTCCGGCCTGCGCGAGGGCAGTTCCAGATTTATTATCGTTCGGCGACCGGTGAGCAGGAGTATCAGCCTGATTTTGTCGCCGAGACTGATGAAGCCATCTACATGCTGGAGCCGAAGGCGCGGAACCAGTTGGATGCACCTGACGTGCTGGCCAAAAAAGACGCGGCCTTACAGTGGTGCAAGAATGCTTCCGATTTTGCCAAATCGCATGGAGGGAAGCCGTGGGTGTATTTGCTGATCCCGCATGATGCTGTTGCGTCAAATATGACGATCAAGGGATTGCAGGCGCGATTTTTACAAAAATAGTGGAGCATCCTCATATAACAGATGTCAGTTATTAGATGGTTCATCTGTGGTTCTTTGCCCGTGCTCCGTGTCAATGACGCCTTCCAGAACAGCCTTGTGCTTATCTTGTAGATATTTAAGGGCAGCACTATCGGTAACATCGTATTGCAGGTGTTCTTGAAAGAACTGCAGCCTTGCCCTATTTTCTTCGATAATTTCTGCCCAAGTCTTGACGCCAATGGTCATTCTATCTGTTTCATACACTAGTGGCTCGTATTAACTAAAAAGTAGGATATTGATGATTCGATTCTGTTTGGTTCAACCGCCAACGGAGACGAAGATGTGCGAGAAACGATATGTTGTCAAACTGACAAAAGAAGAAAAAGAGCAGCTCAATGAAGTGCTGCGCAAGGGAACAAGTCCAGCGAAACGGCAATTGAAAGCGCGGATTTTGTTGAAGGCAAACGAAGCGAAGGGGGGTGCGGGGTGGAACGATACGCAAATTGCCGAAGCCTTTGGTACCTACCCGATAATGGCGTACCGCACGCGCCAGCAGTATGTTGAAGAAGGTCTTGATGGCGTTTTGAACCGCAAGAAGCGTGCGACGCCGCCGATTGCGCCGATCTTTGACGGCGAGAAAGAAGCGCGATTGATACAACTGGCGTGTTCAGAACCTCCCAAAGGACAGGCTGGTTGGTCGCTGCGTTTGCTGGCAAACAAAGTCGTTGAACTGCATATCGTCGATAAAGCCAGTCACAGCACGGTCGGCAAGGTTCTAAAAAAAACGTGCTCAAGCCCCATCTTAAAGAACAATGGGTCATCCCGCCGCAAGCCAACAGCGCGTTTGTAGCCGCAATGGAGGATGTGCTGGCGGTTTACAAACGTCCACGCAATCCTGATTGCCCGCTTGTTTGTCTTGACGAAGCCACCAAGCAGCTGATTAAGGAAACGCGCGTTCCAATTCCGATGAAGAAAGGCCGAGCCAAGCGTGTCGATTATGAGTATGAACGCAACGGCACAGCCAACATGTTTATGATGTTCGCGCCGCTTGAAGGCTGGCGATTTGTGAAGGTAACGGATCGTCACACCGCCATTGATTATGCCCATGCGCTGAAAGATTTGTGTGACATTCACTTTCCGAACGCAAAGAAAATCACGCTGGTGCAGGATAATCTCAACACGCACAAAAAGGCGTCCCTTTACGAAGCGTTCCCTCCGGCAGAGGCAAGACGCATCATCGAACGCTTCGAATGGGTTTACACCCCCAAGCACGGTAGCTGGTTGGATATGGCAGAGTCCGAACTCGGCGTCCTCTCAAACCAATGTCTCGATCGCCGCATCGGCGATAAAAAAACGCTGTCGTCAGAAATCAAGGCTTGGCTGACCTATCGCAACAAGCACCACACCAAAGCCGATTGGCAATTCACCACAGAGAACGCCCGCATCAAACTTAAACACTTATATCCTACAATTTAACCAATACGAGCCACTAGACGATGTCTCTTATTAGGACCTCCTTCAATTTCTGCTTTGGCATACGGCGTTAGATCATTAGAAACAACCCAAAAATGCCATTTTAATCCCTCAATGGTTTTAAATCTTTCGTCGGCATCGACAGCAAAAGCATACTCTTTGATTTGAGTAATTTCTTTTGTTCCTATTTTGACGGTTGGAGCCTTTAACTCGACAACAAGATGTTCTCTGTCGTTTGCGTTATGACGGCTAACGGCGGATGAGAACATAAGATCAACAATTCCTTGGCTCTTGCCTTCAATTTTTACTGGCTCCTCGATTGCGATTGATGGATCAAGGTAATCTCTGTGTTTCTTAAGAACTGAAGTCAGAGACTTATCACTGACCCAGAGGTTATATTGTTCACCAAAAATCCATGTGTTTTCTTCAAGTATTTTATGAAGCTGTGACCGCTCTTTAAGATTCTTCTTTTTATCAGCATCAAAAATTATTCGCTCAAGTCCGAGTAAAAATTTTAATCTATCAGCCACGGTTTTTGCAGCTGTGATTATCGCTGAGAGGCTTGTTTCCTGCAATAACTCCGCTAATTCCTGCTGTTTTCTTTTTGGTAGTTGAAGCACCTCATTCAAAATAAGCTGTAGTTCACTTGGGCTTTTTTCAATCGCCTGCCGCAGCATCCTTAGCTGGAACTCTTTTGTTTTCTGATTCAGCTTATCAAACTCCGGCGAAAAGCTCTGCACATTCACGGCAACAATATCAAACACCTGTCGCTCGGCACTCTCCAAGGGGGTAACAGCATCTCCTTTGTACGGATAGATTTTTTCCGCCTTCCACTCTTCTACGATATTCCGAGCCTGTTCAGCAGCTCTTTCTATAAAGTGTGCTTTGATCTTTGCTCTGGCTTCATCAATCGCACCCTGTAATAGGGGTTCAAACTCATGCAAAGCAAGTCGTTGCTCGTTTTGCAGTTCCATTATGTACTTGCTTTTTAAATATGCAGAAAATGAGAATTGTGAAATCTGAAAGCGCGTTTCCACCTGAGAAAAAGGAAATCCTTCTTCCGTGCATAAATAGAGTGAGCGTTTTGAGGATTCTTTCCATTCAATGATATCAAGTGTTACGGAAAACAACTCGTTTTCAGATTTTTTAATTGGCGTCAGCTTATAAGGTGTTGCTTTGACAATGGCCTTCGTCGGGTCAAGAGACACCCCATCAATTGTTACAGAAACATCTTTGTAGTTAATGAGATATACCCAGAATCCGTGATTGAGCGAAAAAGGCTTGACGAAGATTCTGGGATAGATTCATGTGGGCAGATGATTCGCCCAAGATTTCTTAGCGCCCCTGAGCGGCAAGAACTGATGACTGTCATGCGCAACAGCAAGACGGAAGCACGTGTTATGAGGCGAGCGAACGCGATATTGCTTCTTGATGACGGGATGAGCTGCGAAAGAGTAGCTGAAGTCTTATACTTTGACGATGACACTATACGTGATTGGCATCGCGCCTGGGAATCTGACGGCATCAAAGGACTGAGGACGTTTAGGTACAAAGGCAGTGCGTGCGAACTAACAGCAGAACAACAAGACAACCTGAAAAGGTGGGTGACAGAAACGTTGCCGCGCTCGACATCCCAGATTGGGGCATGGATCGAGCAAGAGTTTGACGTCAGCTACAAAACACGGTCGGCGATTATCAAACTTCTGCATCGGATCGGGATGGAATTTAAGAAGCCCCAAGCGATTGCGAAGAAGTTGGACGTCAATAAACAGCAGGCTTTTATCGATATGTACAACAAGCTGCTGAACACGCTTTCGCCAAATGAGGCCGTAATGTTTGCCGATGCGGTTCATCCGACGCACATGGCGCGTGCCGTGGGGTGCTGGGCTCCTAAAAAGGTGGAAGTGGCCATCGCCCAAAGCAGCGGTCGCGATCGTTTGAATATTCATGGAGCGATCAATTTAGAAACGGGCGAGACGCGTATGATTGATGCACTGACAGTCAACGCAGAAAGCACGATCGCGCTGTTATCTGGGATCGAGATTTTCAATCCGACGAAGCGAAGGATCCATGTGTTTCTCGATAATGCCAAATATCATCACGCGGAGATGGTTCAGCAATGGTTGAGCAGGCCTGGCTGCCGCATCGTGTTGCATTTTATTCCAACCTATTGCCCGCATCTTGATCCGATCGAGCGGCTATGGGGCGTGATGCACAAAAATGTGACGCATAACAAATGCCACAAAACGTTCCGAGACTTTGCCAACGCCTTGTTAACCTTCTTGCGTGTCGAAGTGCCAAAAAATTGGGCTATTTACAGGGATTCCGTCACAGACAACTTCCGCATCATCAACCCAGCCGATTTTCGGGTTATCAAGGCGTAGGAGTATAGATGGCAAATATTTCACAAAATTCTTGCATGCCTGCTTCCGATGTCAGGCTCTGAAAGTCCTTTTTAAGATTTTCAATCTTGATGATAACGCCCGGCTTTTGCCCCTTAGCTGCACTTTCTTCTGAAATGCAAACATCGGTTAAATCATTTTCTTGCAAGAGGATTGAATAAGAGAACGGCTTTCCATCTTTTAAATAGCAAACTTTCCACTCAGCGATTGATCCAAGAGCAAATGCTTTGTACCTTCCGCGCCCCTCTTGCCCGTGCATTGCACGTTGCTTGGTTTTAGTGACGCGAGATAAGCGCTTCCATGACCCACCAAGACTGCCGAACAGAGCTGCCGCTTCTGCTCTTGAGAAACCACCACCGTCATCGTAGATAACTATTTTTGATAAAGTGCCGAGATTATTTTTTTCAAGCTCTACTTGGACGTTAGATGCATCGGCATCAAGGCTGTTCCAAACCAATTCCGCCAAAGCCCTTACAGGATCGGCCCGAGTCTGGGCTTCGACTAGGTCGCCTTTAATCGTCAGGGCTATATGTTCCACTTTCTTTTTCACAAGGCCGCCTTATGGTATGGAACTGTAGGTGCGTTATCGCTATTATAGACTTATCTTAATGGTAATGAGAAATCAAAATCCAAGCCATTATATGGCTTGGCAGTGGCCTGCCCATTCATCCATCAGAACCCGCCACTTCTCAAACAGGTCGGTACGCAGGTATGCAGCCTTGACCTTGTTCTGAATGGCGTGGGCGAGAGCCATTTCGACGACCTCGTCGGGATATTCGGTATTTTCCGCCGCCCAATCCCTGAACGTCGAGCGGAAGCCATGCACGGTAATGTCACGGCGGTTCATGCGCTTGAGCAAGGCCATCATCACGGCGTTAGAGAGGTAGCCATCGCCCCGTGCGTTCGGGAAAACATAGGGGCATGGATCGTTCTTCCCCTCAATATCTTCCCGCTCCTGCTTCAGGTCTTTCAGAATGGCCAGAACCGGCTCCGTCAGCGGAACGCGGTGTTCTTTCTTTCCGGCTTTCATTCGCGCCGCCGGAACCGTCCAGACTTTGCTCTTAAAATCTACTTCGTCCCATGTCGCGCCGAGAACCTCGTTGCTGCGGGCGGCGGTCAGGATAACCAGTTTGAGCGCGATAGCCCCCATGCCCTCCTGCTTGTCGAGAGCCTTCATAAAATCGCCAACCTTGGCATAGGGCAGCGCGGCAAAATGTTCGACATTGATAAGTTTGGTTGGGCTGGCCAGAAGATTGTCCAGATGACCTCGCCACCGCGCCGGATTTTCACCCTGCCGGTAGCCCTTGACCTTCGCCCAATCCAAGATGCACTCGATACGGCCACGCAGCCGTTTGGCGGTTTCGGTTTTGTCTTTCCAGATAGGCTCCAGAACCTTCAGAACCATATCCGTGTTGACGACATCGACCGGCTGCTTGCCGATGATCGCATAGGCATGTTTGGCTAACGCCTGATCCCACTGCGCGGCATGGCGTTCCTGTTTCCAGCTTGCCTTATGGGCGTCGATATAGGCTTTCGCGCAGGACTCGAAGGTCGTGCCTTTGACTGCCGCCAGCTTGGCTTGCGTCTGTTCGGCTTTTTTCGTGTCTAGCGGGTCAATGCCAGCCAGCAGTAGCTTGCGGCAATCGACCGCCTTCACCCGCGCTTCGGCTAGCGTGATGGTATGCAAAGCCCCAAGCCCCATGTCGCGGAGTTTTCCATGCCGCCGGAAGCGGAATATCCACGATTTGTTACCCGACTCCCCGACGCGCAGATACAGTCCGCCGCCATCGGCATAGAGGCCTTTTTGCTTAAGGTTCTTGACTACCAACGGCGATAATTTGTTCTGAGATCGCGCCATGAAATCCTCGCCAACTTAGTCTTTAATCCGCGCCAAACATTCCGCTACGAGATAGCCTCATGCCCCAGCCGGACGGGGCGGAGCCAACATATTCATAATAAGGTGGATCATAATTTCTTTCTGATCTGCCGCAGATTCCGCAACTAGCAAAGCCAACGCAGCCAAGCCAATGTCGTTGATGATAGGCTGGCCGTTCCGCATCAAAGCACCATTGCGGTGTAGGAAATCGACGAAGAGACACGCGCCGCTGCGCTTGTTGCCGTCAGAGAGCGGGTGGTTCTTGATGACAAAATACAGCAAATGAGCCGCCTTGCTTTCTATCGTCGGATAGGCCGGATTGCCAAATACGCTTTGCGCTAGATTGCCGAAGAGTGCTTCCAGCGCATCGTCACGTTCCCGCGCAAACAGGTCGCTGGCTTCGCCGCGCTGCTGCAAATCCGTTTTGAGGGCAGTCAAAATCTGGCGGACTTCAGCCATGCTGGGCAGGACGCCGCCCGTCGTTCCAGCAGGTTCGGTGAGCAAGCCCTCGTCATAACGCTGGAGCAGCAAGAACGTTTGCGTATAACGCCCGATGACATCGACCAAGCCACGTCCGGCATCAAGGGTCAGCTCGGACGCGCTTGCCGTTTTCTGGATAAGGCGTAGTGCCGCTTCCAGTTCCTGCGCGTTGCTCTCAAAACGTTGGCGATTGAACGTATAGCCCTGTGTCAGATGATCGCGCAAAACCCCCGTCGCCCATTGGCGAAAGCGGACACCCCGCTTGGAATTAACGCGGTAAGCAACCGAGATAATCATGTCCAGATTGTAATGTTTAACATTACGGGAAACGCTTCGTTTTCCCTCGGTTTGAACTATTAAGGATTCCTGAATAGTTGCCTTTTCCTCAAGCTCGCCATCAGCATATATCCCCTTGATATGCATGTTGATATTGGGGATTTTTGTCTCCAAAAGATCGGCCATTTGCTGTTGCGTCAGCCATACCGTATCGCCCTCCAGCCGCACTTCAACCGGGCGTCCTTCCTGCTCGTAGATGATAATCTCACTCATGGGATACCTTTCTGAAGACATAGGGTGCTATGCTGGCCTCAACGGGGTGAAGCGCAGCATAGGGTTTGTTCCGAGATCGCGCCATGAAATCCTCACCAGCCCATACTTGTATGAGAAAACACAATCCATACTATAGCCCATACTATTTGTCGCACCAAGAAGAAACAGCCGGACACAGACCGACACAGCAAATTTATAATATGCTGTTATATATCAATAATATCAGCGTTAATTGTGTGCCACGCTACACCGCGAAACAACAGTTGGAAGGACGTAGGGGACGCCATTCAGGATTATTAGGTAGTTCGGCGAAGATGCCGAAGGGTTTTCTCAAGGTATATCTGAGGGTTTTGCGCTCCTCCTCTAGGATGTGCGTGGATGCGAGGCCAGCTTCCACTTGTTGGAAAAGGGTGCTTCATATCATTAAGGGCCATCTAACAAAGCCCGCGTCATTTGATGGATGTCAAAGGGGGCGGCTGAAACCCGAGTACGCATGAAGCCATCGGAGAAGACCAAGTCTTCATACCGTTCCCTTAAAAACAGGAGTTATCATGTCTACCCCCCAAGCAAACCCCACGGCCCAACAATCGCAAACGAAGCCCACGCCCCAAGCGAGCGCGGAACATCACACAAAGGCTGCGGAATCCTGCTCCAAGGCCGCTGGTGAGCACACAAACGCAGCGAAGGCGCATACATCTGGCGCTCAGGTAAAGGCCGACGAACACGCCAAGAATGCCGAGGGTCATTGCTCGGCCGCTTGGGAAAGTGGCAAGAAGGCAAAAGCCGCCTAAGTACCAACGACGAACAGCCAGTGTATCATCCCCTTATGGTTGCTGGCTGTTCTTTCTGGATTTGCCGCCCACGTGAGCGAATAAAAACATTCCGTTTGTTGCCTAGAAGGAATTCCCCATGATCGCAACACCCACAACCCTCCGCCAGTCTAAAGTCCCCAATAACGCCAACGCTGTCGCGCAGGCTTTGCAGGAGGTTCTGGCGGGCACGTATGGGCTGTATCTGGCCACACATAATTATCATTGGAATGTGGAGGGATCTAAATTTGTTCCGCTCCACACCCTATTTGAGGGGCAGTACACCCACCAACGGCGGCGATCGGACTGTTCATATTCCAATTCGATGCGGCTTAACCCTTGGATCGTCGGTGTTGAGACCAGAAAGATTTTTCGATTGCCAAAGGTAATCGTGCGCTGACTTGCCAACGACACGGGATCGCCTTCGCCGTCCACATCGAAATCATAAGCATCCACCTCGTCGAGAAACAGATACCGCACTGGCATGGAGCGAAGCCCGACCGCGCTGTTCGCACCCGTCATCACGAGAATGCCGCCTGGAAACTCTTTGCTCTGCACGGTATTGCCGCTGTCGCGCGACCGAGCTTCCTTAACGCGCTCCCGCAACACAGGCGTGCTGTCGATCAGGCTAGCAATACGCTGCTTCGACCAGCGTTTGGCCATTTCCACAGTCGGCTGCACCGCCAGCATAGGACCAGGCGCATGATGGATCACATAGCCGATCCAGTTATTCCCCGCCTCGGTGCCACCGATCTGCGCACCCTTCATAAACACGGTTTTCTCGACGGGACTGCTCGGCGACAAACAATCCATAATCTCGCGTAAATACGGTGTTCGCTCCGTTCGCCACGGTCCTGGTTCACCCGATGCGGTCTGCGACAGGTACCGATGCGCGTCCGCCCATTCCGAAACATTCAGACGAGGATCCGGTCGCAACGCCAAAGCGGCGTGCGCCAGACATTCTTGCATCGCGTCCATTCAATTCGTCGGCGTGTTCATAGTGGAAACGGCATCGGCGGCATCGTTCAAGATCTGCCGCAATTCAGCTTCCAGCAATTCCCGAACCTGCTTCGGATCGGTCTCGGCAGCTAAAAGAGGCGCCATGCGATCCGGCAAGTTCAAGGTGCGGTCGCGCAAAACACGCAGCA
>CAIJXG010000101.1 GCA_903824505.1 uncultured Pseudomonadota bacterium
ATCTCCTCGCGGATCAACCCCTCGCCCAACCACCGCTCAATCTGTTCTCGTTCCGTATCGCTGATATGCCGGTATCGTTTGCCCATCTCGTGCTCCTTGCATGGATCTTAGCAAGTTGCACTTCACTTTGAGCCGGCCCTTTCAATTGTTTGATCTACCCCCATCCACCAAAAGATCTCAGAAAAAGTCGGGGATTGTTTTCCCTCCTTCAGGCCAAGTGACTGTAAAACAAAAGATTCATTGACCATCAAAAAGTATGATTCAAGGTCAGTCCAGTCTTGAGGTTGTCCCTTTTTCAACAATTCTCCCTGAATCTGTCGCATTATTTTATTATCAACGGGAGTATATGTTGTTCTCATTTTACGTTCCTTTTTGTTGATGAAAAATTTAAAGCGACGGTCGAATAATAGAAAAACAAACCTTAAACCTCAATAATTTTCTATGGTTAACAATGGTTAAGATTGACTCCCCCTGCAAGGCACTCTTTGCCGCATCATTATTTCCCCCCTCACGCCGCAGCGCGGCGGCAGATGCTTCGTACCGCCTCGACGATGGTGTCCGCTTGGGGCAGCGCGAGTTTTTCCAGATTGCTGGCATAGGGCAGCGGGACATCTTTGCCCGTGACTCGGAGCACCGGAGCATCCAGATCATCAAAAGCATGTTCCATGGCTAGGGCGGCGATTTCCGAGCCGATTCCGGCAAAGGGCCAGCTTTCTTCGACCGAGACAAGGCGGTTGGTTTTTTTGACGCTCGCGATAATCGTGTCGGTATCCAAGGGACGGATCGAGCGTAAATTGATGATTTCCGCCTTAATCCCTTCCGCCGCCAGTTTTTCCGCCGCCGCAAGCGCATACCCCACCATGCGCGAAAACGCGACGATGGTGACATCCGTGCCTTGGCGCATGATCCGCGCTTTGCCGATGGGGACCGTAAAATCAGGATCGTCGGGAAGCTCGAAGCTTTGCCCATACATCAATTCGTTTTCCAGAAAAACAACGGGATTATTGTCGCGGATCGCGCTTTTCAACAGACCTTTGGCATCCGCCGCATCATAGGGGGCGAGAACTTTAAGCCCGGGCACATGCGCGTACCAGCTGGCGTAACATTGCGAATGTTGCGCGGCGACTCGCGCGGCCGCGCCGTTCGGACCGCGAAACACAATGGGACACCCCATTTGCCCGCCCGACATATACAAAGTCTTGGCGGCCGAATTGATGATTTGATCCATCGCCTGCATGGCAAAATTCATGGTCATAAATTCTATGATCGGACGCAGACCTCCAAAGGCCGCGCCAACCCCAATTCCCGCAAAGCCCATCTCGGTAATCGGCGTGTCGATCACGCGTTTCGCGCCAAATTCATCCAACAGACCTTGGCTGACTTTGTACGCGCCTTGGTATTCCGCGACTTCCTCGCCCATAATAAAGACATTCGGATCAGACCGCATTTCCTCGGCCATCGCATCGCGCAGCGCCTCGCGCACCGTCTGAGTCTTAAACTGGGTGTAGGTCTTTTCATCGCCAATGCTTTGGGAGGACGGGGCCGAGACAAGAGTCAAATGCGGCTTAGTTTCTTCTGTAGGGGCGGATACGCTGCACGTCACAGAGGCCGCCTCTAACCCTTCAGCGGACTCGCCTTCTTCCAAGAGAAGCGCGATAGGCGTGTTGACTTTGACATTCTCGGTTCCAGCCGGAATCAGGATTTTGCCGAGCGTGCCCGTTTCGATAGCTTCAATTTCCATCGTCGCTTTATCGGTTTCGATTTCCGCAAGGATCGTGCCGGGCTTGACGGCGGCGCCCTCTTGCAAGATCCACCGAGCGATCTTGCCCTCGGTCATCGTCGGAGACAAAGCTGGCATAAGAACGGAGATTGGCATAAGCATGAACCGAAAAAGAGTGAATCCATCCTTTTCCTAAGACAGATTGAGCCGAATGAAAAGAGCGAAAGAGGGGATCATGACCCAACTAACAGAAGAAAAACTGCATGCCGCGCTGCACAATCTTCCCCAAGAGGCGGCCCTTGCGCCCGAAGACATCCTCAGCCTTTCCCTGACCGGAAATAAAGTCACGCTGATTCTGCAGAGTGGAGCGGGGGCATCCGTGATGGAAACCCAAAAGAAACAGATTGAAAAAGCGCTCAAGGCTCTTGACGGCGTGGAGTCTGTTTCTGTTTTGTTCACAGCGCATCAGAAAGCCGCGGCGCGTCCCGCGCCTCAGGGCCTTCAAAAAATTTCTTTGCCCCAGATTAAGCATATCCTAGTGGTTGCCTCGGGCAAAGGCGGGGTTGGGAAATCCACAACTTCTGTAAATCTAGCCGTTGCTCTGGGTAAAATGGGGTTCAAGACGGGGCTTTTGGATGCGGATATTTATGGCCCCTCGATCCCCCGTATGTTGGGCCTCTCGGGCAAGCCCGACATCGACTCCGACAAAAAGATGATCCCGCCGCACAGAGACGGGCTGTCCGTCATGTCTATGGGATTCTTGGTTCCTGAAGATGCGCCGATGGTCTGGCGCGGCCCGATGGTTCATGCCGCGATTTTGCAGCTTTTCCGCGATGTCGCGTGGGGGGCTTTAGATTTTCTGATTGTGGATCTGCCCCCGGGCACAGGCGATGCGCAGCTGACTTTGGCCCAATCCATTCCTTTGTCCGGCGCGGTGATCGTCTCAACCCCCCAAGACATCGCGCTTTTGGATGCGCGAAAAGCCATCGCGATGTTTGGCAAAGTCGGTGTGCCTCTTTTAGGTCTTATCGAAAATATGAGCTTTTTCCTCTGTCCCCATTGTGGGCAGCAAAGCGATATTTTCAGCCACGGCGGCGCGGAAGCCGAAGCTACGCGACTTCAGGTCCCGTTTCTGGGGTCTCTGCCGCTTGATATTCGGCTGCGCGAAGCCTCGGACGAGGGTGATCCTTTAGGCTGGCACGATCCCTCCCATCCCATCGCGCAGGCCTATCAGAGACTCGCGGAAAAGCTGGCGGCCAGGATAGACGCCCAAACGATACCGCCGAAAATCTGATTGGCTTTGAAACGGCGCAGACAATTGGCGGGATCGTCCGGATTCCATTTTTTGAGCTGAACAGCCATAAAAAGCGCGGCCAGGACGAGCCCGCCCCCATAAATAAGCCCGAATCCTTGAAAGATCCCCGCACTCAGAAGAAAGATAAGACAGGCGGCATAGAACAACCCCACCCACAGGCGCGGATGTTTAGCAAGGCGCAGCGCCGTTGATTTAATCCCCACGCGCGCATCGTCCTTTTTGTCTTGGTGGGCATAGATCGTGTCATAGCCAAGAGTCCAAAAAATCCCCGCGACATAAAGAAGCACCGACGGCAGAGTCACAACGCGTCCCGTTACGGCAGCGACTCCTAACAACGCGCCCCAATTGAAAGTCAGGCCCAGAAAAAGCTGCGGCCACCATGTGATCCGCTTCATAACAGGATAAAAAAGAACAAGCGGCAGGGAGGCCGCGCCAAGTTGGACGACCGTCAGGTTAAAAGATAAAAGAACAAGCAGCCCAACGCCAAGAAGCCCGCCAAGGAAGATCAAAGCCTGACGCGTTGACAGGGCGCCGGACGCCAAGGGTCGATCGCGAGTCCGCGCCACCTGCCGATCTAGATCCTTATCCCACAGATCATTGACAATACATCCCGCACTGCGCATCACCACAGCGCCGAGGGCAAACAGAAGCATCAGCCGCAAATCCGGCAAACCCGAAGCGGCCAACCCCACGCCCCACCAGCAGGGCCAAAGCAAAAGCCACGTTCCTATGGGTTTGTCGAACCGGATCAAGCGCAACCCAGCCCTGATCAGATTTTTAGACATATCTAGCGCGGCTCCATGCAGCGCTTCAGATGATCCCACAACAGTTTGCCGATGGCATCGCGGTTCATCCGTTTGTGGTTCGAGGCGAAGGGTAAATAGGTCTCCATCGGGACAATAGCCCACCCCTCGGCGGTTCGGATCGCCTGCGCCAAAAAGTATAATTTGTAAGGCTCGGCCCGTTTGAAGGGGTGGGAGGGAAGAAGCGGGGTGTCGTTCAAAGACAGAAGCGACCAGTGCAACGAGCCTTGGAACCGATCAAAACAGTGATTAACCGACAGAACAATCAAAGAAATTGACTCCACAATGGGCGCCAGCTGCCCAAGCTGGATACTTAGTGTTTCGTTAAAAGCGTTCGGCAAGGCCTCTGTTCCCGTCCGATCATCGCCCGAATGCTGAAAGGGCGAGACGTTAGGACGCGCCCAAGCCGCTTGCGAATCGGCAGGGGTCGAGCCTGTCGTCGGAGAAATATAAGCGATGCAGGCTCCGTCGGCATCGTAACATAGGGCGCACAAATCAAGATCATAGGAGGCAGATTCGGCTTGAGTTAGATAGCGCGTCACTTCCTCGCGCCGGGTTTGAAGCGTGTGAAGATGTCGCTCCAAACGCTGACTCTCGGCAGCAGAAGGCGCCCATAGACGGGCAAAGGTGCGTTGAAATTTGAGGAATCGGAGCTGAGAGGTGAGCTGCTTCAATACGCGCTGCGCTTCTTGGGGCGAAGAAAGCGCACGCGCCTTGCCGATGACATCTCTGGCCAAGGGAGTCCATTTGATCGCCGCGTAAATTCCTGCCTGCGGAGGGACAAGCAGAACGGGACTCTCTGAAACAGGCATAAAACCTCGTGGAAAAAGAGGGAGACAGGCAAGAAAACGACGCGCGGGCCTAGAGCAAAAAACCAAAGCGTTTATAGCTTCAACGGTTTGACACAGAAAATCAAGAGGGTGCCCTTTCCGGTAGATGTGCTATGATGCATCCTTCCATCCCCTGCTTTGCACATGCAGGGATCGGCTTTTTTGGACCCCCTGCCCCATGCCCCCTCCTTTTGATTCAGCGTGGTTTCTGTTTGTCCTTGGCTGTCTGATCGGGGCGGTTTTGGGCAGCTTTGGGACTGTTCTTGCCTATAGAATCCCGCGTGGCGAATCGATTGTGATCCCACGCTCGCATTGTCCTTTGTGTGGCACGTTTCTGACCGCGCGGGAGCTGGTGCCTATTTTTTCATGGCTGCTTTATAAAGGCCGATGCCGCACCTGCGCGGCCCCGATTTCCTGCCGCTATCCCTTGATTGAGGGAATTACAGCCCTTGCCTGCGGTTTTGCGACGCTCCGGCTTGGGCTTTCGGCGGCGCTTCCCTTCGCCTATGTAGGCATTCTAGCCCTTGTCGCGGCTGCCACCCTGTCCCTGCCTCGCAAGGCTTAAGGGTTTATTAACCTATAGGCTCTACAATAAGAATCAGGGGATGAGGTCCGTCCTCATCTCCCCTAGGACTATCCAAGCTGAGCCTCTCTTTGACCGAGGGGCGCACAGGAGGCAGGGATTCGCACGGCATCGCAACCGAGACGTCTTCTCTTCGTGTTTCCGGTTTACGCTCCGGCCCGTTCCCTGTCTGTACGCCACCCATCTTTTTCCACCACAGGTTTGATCCGTGAAGCCGAGGCATTTCCGCATCGGCGCGGCTTTGCGCTGTCTGCACGCCAGACAGCAAGAGGGGACACACCATGGGCAAAAGAAGCCACGCAGAACATAACGACCGGCGGCATAATGTCGAGCCGATCTACGGGTCGGCCCCGCGCTGGGATCCCCTAAGCGATCCGGCTTTTGATCGGCGCGATCAGAGCTATATCCGCAAAGTCAGGCCTCAAAACGCTAATCAGGCTCTTTTACTGGAATCGATGGCCAAGCACAGCCTGTGCGTTGCGCTGGGGCCTGCCGGAACGGGCAAGACCTATTTGGCCATCACGGCAGCGGTCGAGGCCTTAGAGGCAGGCCGCGTGGATCGTATTATTCTCTCGCGCCCTGCGGTTGAGGCGGGAGAGAGTCTGGGGTTCCTGCCCGGGGGGCTGCAAGAGAAAATGTCGCCTTTCCTGCGCCCCCTCTATGACGCGCTGAATGACAGGATGGGCGGCAAGCGGCTCAAACAGCATATGGCCGATGGAACCATCGAAATCGCGCCCATCGCCTTTATGCGCGGCCGGACTCTGAATAACGCCTTTGTCGTGATTGACGAGGCGCAAAACTGCACCTATGGCCAGATTAAAATGCTGCTCACGCGGCTGGGCTGGCATTCCACCATGGTGCTGACGGGCGATCCAGACCAAAGTGATCTTCTGCACGGCATGTCTGGCCTTTCCGACATCGCCCACAGGCTGGAAGCCGTTCCGGGTATCGCGGTGGTTCGCCTGACCGATCGCGACGTCGTCCGGCACCCGCTGGTAGCAAGCATGCTGGGGGTTTTGTAGCGTCCTTAAATCTATTTGGTTAATGAAATCTTACAGAAAAAACGAAAAAGAATAGGTTTTCCAGCGTGTTGCGTTAAGAGATCCTTTACCGATTTGTTATAAAGTAAGGGAAAGCGTGAACTTATATCAAGGGCCATAAATTTTGATTCTTTGAAGAAAATTTATGGCCTTCGGCGACATAAGCCGCCGCCGCGTCCATCGGCGCGGATCTGGGCGACGTGTTAAGAAACGAACCCGTTAGGGTCTTTATCTTAAAGCCGTTGGTATTATTCACAGCTTGGGATGCTTCTATTGGAAGACCCTTGCAAAATTGCATACCAAATCAATCAAAACAACACTGTCATGCTGGAATAAATGCGTGTTCAAAGCATAGGCCACAGCTTTTTTGAGCAAGACTTTTTGCATTATACTCGGGCACCTTCGGTCCCCCTCACGTTTTGTCCGCGCAAAAGGCGCATCAGCTTCGCCCTCGCGCGTGTTTTGCACGGAATCGAATCCTTTCCGCTTTCCAAGGAAACCGAGCATACAAAACAATATCTTGGCTCATTCTAACTTATATTCACATATAATTTTTTAAGGGATAGATCTCCTGCGGGGAATTTCGCCACATTCCCCTGAATCAGACGGGCGTCTCGGATAACAAGACTCGCCATGATGCCCAAAAGGCACGCCGACACCACACGCTTCTCGACCGCACATTGATAGAGCGATAGAGGATTGAAAACGGATGGACGAGACGGATGAATCCATCAACCAAATCCGTGGTGTGAAGGAACTTCCCCTTCTGCCAGCTACACCTGACTCCACCCCGAACAATTTCCTTGCTTTCAACCAATTTTTTGTTCGCAAACAAGATGATTCCTATGATCAACGCAGACTTGCTTCTCTCCAAGAATTAGAGTTGTCCCGAACTTCACACACGCGCGTTCAGGCTTATCGGGCGTTTGTTAAACTCCTGACAGAATCCCCATTTTCTCGCCAGGCTAGAATGGAAGCGACTAATGCTTGGGTGAACGAGCTTCTCCAGTATGACAAGGACAAAAGAAAGGCGTTTGAAGGATTTTGGCCAGATAAAAAAATGAAGGACTGGGTCCAAACCCCGCTGGAAACACTTAGGACAGGGTATGGACAGTGCGGGGATATCGCCAGTCTAAAATACGAAATGCTCTTAGCGATCGGCATTCCGGACAGCGAGATGAGACTCGTTACTTTGTTTCAGTATGACGTTAAGGAAAATTTAGTCGCCGCGCACAGAGTCCTCATGGTCAATGACGATGGAGTTAATTACATACTGAATATAAGCAATAATTTAAGCGAGGGAAAATTTAATCTTTCTGGGGATAGGCTTGTGCTTGCGTCTGAGTATTTTAAAAATGGAATGAACGTACCTCTTACAGCAACTAATCAATCAGGCACTTTGGCTTATCCCGTGAAGGTCGATCCAAACGGGAGACTTCGAATGCCTGAACGTTCATACACAGCACCAAATTTAGACAAAAAGATCCAAACTTTTCAATATGCTATGTCTCCAGCGTCTTGGCCGGATACAGATGGCAACTATGCAGCTTCTTATCCCTATAATGTGCCCCACCTGCGTGAGGATGCCGAAAAACTTATGAACGGGATCAAACAGGCTCGTGATCTTAACCCCGTGGGCCAACATAGAACTGTTGTTAATAAAAACCCGTCTGTCAGTGTCGAGGTTCTCGCAAACTCATCCTCTGCCAATCAACCCGCGCCCCCACCGCAAAGAATTTCCCCTCAGCCACAGAATCCTCCGTATGGGTCTCTGAAAACAAGCTCCTTAGCGGCTCAACCTTCTAACAAAAAAGCTTCTTTTTCTAAGAAAACAAGCGCAGGGATCCACAATCAGCACGGCAGGAATAACCTTACCTTGTAACGCCCGCCCTCCTACAAAAGACTCTCTCCATGCTCGCCAAAAAGGAGTCGCCCCTTTAACAAGGGGCCTGCGCTTACTTTTTGCTCGGCTCTACCGAAAGAGAGTGTCCAAAACACCCAAGAGTTTGTAATGTAATCGTTTTCCTTGGAAAGCGGAAGGATGCGATTCCGTGCGAAACACGGACGCAGCGAAGCTGATGCGCCTTTTGCGCGGACAAAACGTGAGGGGGACCGAGGAAGGTGCCCGAGTATACTTTCAGTCCGCTAGAGAACAGCCTAACGGCTTACTACTACCGAGCCGCTACGCCCCGGCCACAGTCATGCCTTCGACGCGCAGGGTGGGAGAGTCGATGCCTCGCTCGAAAGCAAGGTCATTGGCGGCGGTCAGGTTCAGAAACATGTCTTTCAGATTGCCCGCGATGGTCACTTCGCTAACGGGAAAAGCCAACATGCCGTTTTCGATCCAAAAGCCCGAGGCCGCTTGGCTGTAATCCCCCGTGACTTGGTTGACGCCCATGCCCATGGTTTCCGTGACATAGAATCCCTGCGTCACATCCTGCATCAAGGCGGCCGGAGAGAGGTCTCCCGCTTCCAGATACACATTACAGGGTGTTGGATGCGGCGAACCGCTGGGACTGCGTCCGGCATGGCCCGTGCTGTGAAGGCCCAAGTGACGCGCTGATCGACAGGTTAAAAGCCATGTCGTCAGGATTCCGCGATCCACCAGCGCGCGTTTTTGGGGCGCGATTCCTTCGGCATCAAAGGGGCGGGAACGCAGACCTTTCGCGCGGAAAGGATCGTCCGTGATGGTGATCGAGTCCGGAAAGATTTTTTGCCCCAGCGATTCTTTCAAAAAGCTGGTGCCTCGGGCAATGGCGGCGCCGGAGATCCCGTCCAGCAAGGCCGAGAGCAAGCCCCTTGCCACGCGCGGATCATAGAAAACAGGCACCCGTGCCGTCGGCATTTTGCGGGGATTCAGCTTGCGCACCGCGCGTTCGCCCGCTTTTCGTCCAATCGACTCGGGCGTAGGAAGATCGGCAGCAAAAACGCGGCTCGCATAGTCATGATCGCGCTGCATGCCTGTGCCGTCTCCCGCCAAAACGGAGGCGCTGAGACTAAAGCGGGTCTTGCTGAATTGTCCTGTAAATCCGTTGCTGGCGACAAGCGTGAAGCGGGTGCGGCTTTGGCCGGCCTCGACCCCATCCGAATTGCTGACTCCCGCAACCGCACGGGCGGCCTCCTCGGCTTCTTTGGCTTGGGCGATGAGCTGATCGGGTGTAAAATCTTGACGATCGGTTAAATCAAGAACGGGTGCATTTCTCGAAAGCTCTGACGAATCCGCCAAGCCGCAAAACGGATCTTCAGGCGCTAGTTGAGCCATAGCGATCGCCCGCGCGACGACTTCTTTCAAGGAATCCGGCCGCCGATCCGAGGTGGACACCATCGCCTGTTTCTGTCCGATGAAAACGCGCAAGCCGATCTCGGTTGTTTCCGCACGTTCAAGGCTTTCGAGTGTGCCGAGCCGCAGAGAAACCGAAAGTTCTTCAGAATCGACAGACAGAACGTCGGCGCTGTCCGCCCCCGCTTTCAGGCTTTCGGCGACAAGGTTTTCAAGAAGGGAGAAAGGCGCTTCGGTCATGGAGATTCTTTTCTTGGATAGGGAAAGACAGGCGCATGAGGGATCTTAATCCCTTCCGCGTCAAAACGGTGTTTAAGACGCAGCAGAAAAGCGCGACGCGCGTCAGCTTGACTGCCCGGAACAGTACGAAGCCCCACGCGCAGGGTAATTGAGAAATCCCCCAGTTTTTCAACGCCTAGAATGTCAACGGGCGCAAGAAGCAACCCAGCGAAAGCCGGATCGGCCTGCATTGTCGCGCCGATCTCGCGGCACAGCGCAAGCACGTGATCGAGATCCGCCTCATAGGGAACGGGAATATCAAGAGTCGCAATGGCATAGCCACGACTCATATTCGAAATTTTGGACACTTCGCTGAAAGGGATGTGATGAAGCGTTCCGTCTGAATCCCGCAGCCGAAGCGTGCGTAGGCTCAAGGCCTCGACCGTGCCCGAAAAACTTCCGATTTTAACCGAGTCTCCAACCGCAATGGTGTTTTCAGCCGCGATGAAAAAGCCCGTCAGAAAGTCTTTGATCAGAGTCTGGGCCCCCAAACCAATGGCAACGCCTGCTATCCCTGCACCCGCCAGAAGGGGCCTTATATCCAATCCAACCGCTGACAGACCGGTCAAAAGCCCCAACGCCCCAAGCATCAGAAAGGCAATGTGCCGCATCATGGGGATCAAGGTTCGCGCGCGGGCATTGTCGGCCAGCAACGCGCGTTCCGTCCAGAGATAGATCCCCTCATACACCACGCCCAGAATCGCAAAAGTCAGAAAAATTGTTAGAAAACTGTTCAAACCGTGTTGATTGGCGCGAAGAGTCAAAAAGGAAATGACGGGCCAGCCCCATACCATGGCGAGAGCGCCCACGCTCGTGGCGAGCAGGGCTAGGCCAAAAAGAACAGCCAACAATCTTCTGTGCAGAAGTTTTTTAGGGCGTCGTCTGGAAAAAGCCCAGCGGTGAAGGCCAAAGATCCCAATCCCGCTTAGGCTCAGAATAAGGAAACTCTCAAGCCCCGTGATGAGGGTGTGTGAGAAATGTGTTTCTTCATTAATCTCATCGGGGGCCGTTGAATTTGTCGCTAACGTCTGAATCCCCTTCCCCAGCTCGCTTGCCAACGGCGCGATGGGATTGGGAACAGGGAGCGGGGATTCTGGTGGGGCGGCAAAAGCGGAGGAAAGAAGAAGGGCGAGGAGAATTGCGCAGACCGCAAGGCCTAAACTGGACTGTTTAAGCAGCTGAGCCGCCGAGAGGATTTGAGAATAGTTCCTCATCCCATCAAGGCTCCCTGAATCAAAAACCCAAGGCCGATAAGACCAAGGGCGCAGGAAACCAGCACAAAGCGGCGTCTTTTGGTCAATAACGCAATGGCAACAAGCGCGATAGACACTTGCCCCAGAGTCACGGCGCGGGAAAAGACTTCATGCTTTTCCATATTATGCCGAGAGACTTCCGAAAATTCTTCCGCGTCTTTTTTGGCCTGTTCCTGATCGTCTTTATATTTTTGGATCCGTTTGGCGATTTCAGGCTGCGGATGCCCCATTTGGGTCAAAAGCGTATTTTCGGATTCGATCACAATGCCTTTAATGCCTTTGGCCTGATAATAGCCCCATTGGTCAGAGGCTTTCAGCTGCGCAATCATGGCGTCATTAGCGGTATGGGCAGCCTCCAGCGAGGCGACGGCCGCCATAACCGCCAACAAAGCCGAGATCAAGGCGCTGGCCTTCAGCCACCCCTCCCGCGTTTTCTGGGCTTTTTCGGTGATCTCGTCGCTGAGACTCTCAACGACAGACTCGGTTTCTTCAGCCATGGGATGCTCCTCTCGTTCCTATGCGCTATAACTTCACAGTTAAAGTCCTATTTTTTCTGACGATTAGCTAGCCACATATCCGCCCGTTTTCTTCCTTCTTGAAGAGCTTCAACCTGATCTTTTTTCATGCGCGACATATACCCCTCACTTTCACGTAGGACTTGCTGCGAATCCACGTCTTTTTCTGCGGCAGCAATATATAACCACATGTAATATGAAGAAAAATCCCGGGCAATCCTTATTCCATCTCTGTAACGGGCGGCCAAATCCTTTTGAGCCTCTACATCCCCTTTTTCAGCCGCCTCTATAAGGGATTCCGTCGTTCTGGAATCGCTAGCCTCTTGATAGTAGTGGAGAGCAATAACAGAAGGCATCATTATAAAAAAACAAAAAGCCGTAATCATTAGCCCCCAGCCCCATAGCCAATGGGCATTCCGTGTTCGGTTGAAGATGCAGTCAAATTTTTCTAGAGAGTCCTTTTTTTGTTCAGCTCTAATTTTTTTGTACGCATCAACGAGAAACAAAATAGGTAGAAGAGTTTTTGCAAAAAAAACATAGCTATCGCCATTTATATGGTACAAACCGTCAATGATTTTATATGATTCCTGAATAAAAAAAGCTGTGCCAAAAGATATAACTATACGCTTCCACCATAGTCGATGATCCACAAAAACAAGGCCGAACCCGATCGCAAAAACGAGGAAGATTATCAACATTTTTTCCTCTTCGAACGTGTTGCAGCAACACAAGAAAGTTAACAAAAACTTAGACTGTCTTACTTCAACTGAGAGAACTCCGTTGAGTTTTTGGCTATAAGAGATTCTTAGTCTCTTTTAGAGAGAGTCGCGGCGAAAGCCAACAAGCGGCGCATCACGTCACTGTCCTCGGCGCGAGGCTCTGGCTTTGTTAGTCTTTCGTAGAGGTCAGGATCGCACCGTTGAAGGATCGCGTCAAATGCGTCAAGTTGCACGGGTGAGAATGTGGGTAAAAATCTTTCGGCAAAAGCACCGAGAATCATATCCATCTCGTGCGTGCCGCGATGGGTGCTTTGATACAAAAGACGGCGCAGACGGCTTGAAGAGGTCATGATCCTAAAAATCTACGGCGCGGAAGGCGGCGGTTGCGGATCGCCTTGGATCGTTGCCACCACCGTATCACGCTCTCCATTGAACAAAAGCAGATATTCTTTTCCATCGCACGCGACCAGAACGAGCCGACGGCGCATATCCAAAGGTAGCGTTTCAACCAGCTTAAGACGGCGGGAATTGGAAAATCCTAATCCGGAGGTCCCAAGACGCACGCCCCGCTTCGCCAAGATGCGCAGGCCCAAAACAAGCCCGCCCATTAAGGCCAAAACGGTTCCGAAGGCCAAAAAGATTCGTAGCCACGAAAAATCCGGCGCATCGGTCATTTAGCGAGCGGCCTTTGTTTTTTGGGCATGAAGCGCCTGCATTTCCGCCTCGCACGCGTTTAACGTTTCTATAACGCTCTGCAAGCGCGGCACGAAAGACGCGCGCCCGGCAGAGGCCACCCCCATCAAGGCTTTGTAAATCACGCCGACTCGGACATCCAGACCGCGCAGATCAGGCATATGGCCTTCCTGCATTTCGCCGCGCGCTTCGGCAATCCGCGTTTCGACGGCGGTGAGTTCAGAAAGAAGATCTTCAGGGGTCAGGGTCATGGGGCGTATCTCCAAACTTTCAGGGACGGGTAAAAAACTTGGCTTTCTTCGTGAAAAGAGTCTATCCTTCTCCTTGAGGTTGAGCAAGGACTGACCTCATCCTATCCTTTTCATCTTGCGTCTAGCGTCCAGACGAAGAGCGTTCATCATGACATCCAGCGTTGCGGGCCTTTTCGACCTTCTGACTCAGAAGATGAATTGGCTGACCCAGAAACAGGCTGTTTTGGCCGAGAATGTGTCGAACGCGAATACGCCTGACTATAAACAGCTTGAGGTGGCGCCGCTCTCTTTTGACTCGACGCTGCATAAAGTCCAAATGGGCATGGCCGTCACGGATCCGCGCCATATCGTGCCGGCTGCTTTGAGAGGGGTGAATGCGAAGACGTTTGCGTCCAAGGATGTTGAGGTCTCGGCTTCCGGCAATTCGGTGGATTTAGAAAAACAGATGATGGAGGTTTCGAAAACAGGGATTGAGTATCAGACCGTCACCGCGATTTATCACAAAATGATGGGGCTTATGAAAATCTCGATCAAGGGCACAAGCTCGTAAAGGGTAAGCTATGTCTGATGCAGGCAACGACATTTTTGCGATTTCCGCCTCTGGCCTTCGGGCCCAGACACGGCGCATGAAGGTCATTGCCGAGAACATCGCCAATGCAGGGACGACTCCGACCGCGCCCGGGCAACAGCCCTATCAACGACAAGTCGTCAGTTTCAAAAATGAATTCGATCAAGCGATGGGGGCCTATAAAGTCAAAGTTTCAAGCGTACAGGGCGATACGGCCGCTTTCGGCAAAAAGTTCGATCCGTCGAATCCTGCGGCTGATCCGCAAGGCTATGTCCAAACACCAAATGTCAATCCGTTGATCGAGGCCATGGATATGGGCGATGCAAACCGGAGTTACCAAGCCAATCTGGACGTGATTACGGCGTCACGGTCTATGCTGCTGAAAACCGTTGGTCTACTGCAATAAGGAGATAAATAATGGCGGTAAATGTCTCGGCCGTTCTGTCGGCCTATCAGAAAACAGGGGGAGTCCTTGACGAGGCAGGAGCAGCGGCTTCCGCGCCCGCCACAGGCGGCCCAAGCTTTGCCGATGCGCTCAAGAGTTTTGCGGGCGATGCCATAACCTCGCTGCATAAAGGCGAGGCGGCGTCGATCTCGGCCGCCACAGGCAAGGCCAATCTGGCGGATGTCGTCACAGCAATTGACAATGCCGAAGTTGTGCTGGACGAAGTCGTCGCCATTCGGGATAAAGTCATCAGCGCCTATCAGACGATCACAAGCAGCGCGATTTAGAAAGACTTCCGCCCCTCAGTTCCTTTTCTCTTGCGAAAAATCGTTCAGAGTGTCAAAAGAGGCGAAAATCCCCCGCGCACCGATGCTGCCTCCCTTTGGAGCCTGAAAAAATCAATGTTTTCGAATATCCTTGGTCTTCTTTCTGCCGATATGGGCATTGATCTCGGCACGGCAAACACGCTTGTGTATGTCAAGGGGCGCGGCATTGTCCTGAACGAGCCTTCTGTTGTCGCGATTGCGCACAGCAAGGGCAAACGGCATGTGCTGGCCGTGGGGGATGAGGCGAAACTGATGCTCGGCCGCACGCCCGGCAATATTCAAGCTATTCGGCCTCTGCGCGATGGCGTGATTGCGGATTTTGAAGTCGCCGAGGAAATGATCAAGCATTTTATCCGCAAGGTTCATAATCGCCGCAGCTTCGCCAATCCCCAGATTATTATTTGCGTGCCCTCCGGCTCAACCGCTGTGGAACGCCGCGCTATTCAGGAATCGGCCGAATCCGCTGGCGCGCGCCGCGTTTTCCTAATCGAAGAACCCATGGCCGCCGCAATTGGCGCGGGGCTTCCGGTTACAGAACCGACAGGATCGATGGTCGTGGATATCGGGGGCGGCACGACGGAAGTGGCCGTTCTCTCGCTTGGGGGGATCGTCTATTCGCGCTCGGTACGGGTTGGCGGCGATAAGCTGGATGAGGCGATTATCAACTATATCCGCCGTTACCATAATCTTTTGATCGGTGAAAGCACGGCAGAGCGCATCAAGAAAGAAATCGGCTCCGCCTGCCCGCCCGAAGACGGCGAAGGCCGTATGACGGAAATCAAGGGCCGCGATTTGATGAATGGCGTGCCCAAGGAAATTGTGATTACGGAACGCCAAGTTGCTGAAAGTCTTGCGGAACCTGTGAGCGCGATTCTGGAAGCGGTCAAAATAGCTCTTGAAAACACGGCACCCGAACTCGCCGCCGATATTGTCGATAAAGGCATCGTCCTGACGGGCGGTGGAGCGTTGCTTCGGAATCTGGATCTCGTCCTCCGCCACGCGACAGGATTGCCTGTGTCGGTGGCAGAGGATCCGCTCTCCTGCGTGGCGCTTGGCACTGGCCGTGCGCTGGAGGAAATGAAGACTCTAAGAAGTCTTCTGGTTTCCGGTTACTGACCCCCATCACGCTTACCGGCTGTGGGAGAGAAAAGCGATCGCCCCGCTGTGGGATCTCTCGTCAAAAACAATGTCCATATCCGCCGCCGTTTCGGCGTCCATATTCTCGAAATAGATATCGAGGATCTTGGGCAAACTTTCCAGCCACAGATTGTCTTGAACTTCTGCAATCGACATGGTGAGCCTCCGTTGGTGGTGCATGGTCTTATGCTTGACCTGACAAACCCACCATACCAAAAAAAAGGGGGGATTGGAATTTCCGTATTACTTTCAAGGAGTTAAGACCGGTATGCGGGAGGATGCTACCTCTTTGGGGTATTTTTGGGTATTTTGATGGCTTCATTTTTACCTTGCTGCTCAACCATACCGTGCATTTCGTCTTCGCCCATGTTCAAAACACTTTCATTTCCAGACATAAAACCCAGCTGTTTTTGAAGCCCCAAAGCTCTGACGGCGCTTTGAAGAGCTTGAAGCGTTTGTCGATCATTCTGAATGGCGTTCAACTCCTGCTTTTTATAGGAATCAACGATGGCGCACAGGGCCGGATCGCTTGAGGCTTTCGGTGGAGTCGCCTGTTTTTGAGCCTGTTTAGCGAGAAGTTGCGCGCGCCCAAGTTCTAACCCTGAAGAGTGATCCGGCGCGAGGAACGGCGGCGGGGCCACATTTGCCTTAGGAAGGGCGCTGTAGCGGATATCAAGAGGCTTTTGAGGCGGGCCGAGTCCCTCCTCTTCCGGAGTCGCTTGAGGAACAGACAATTCTGAGCGAATAGGCGGGGAACGTGGGGCCTCATCCACTGTTGAATTAATCTGAATCTGAAATCCTTTCCTGCTCTCTTTGGAAACAGAAGGGACAGGAGCGGCGGAAACGGGCGGTGCGGCAGCCGTTTTTTCTACATTTTGCACGGCAGATTCCGGCGGAGATTCTTCCGGCTGAGAAGGAAGCATGCCTCTTTTTTCAGAATCTTGATAATGATCCATAGACATCCACGCCCCTTTTTCAACAGCAAAAGGATCGGGCTCGCTCTGCGCCATCGCCATCTGCGTATACGCAAAGACGAAGGGGAGCGCGAGTCCAACGAGTCTGAGTTTGCGCCTGTATGTGCGGAGAAGGGACACGGGAAGGAGGCCTTATTTCTTGATCTTTCTCTCTTTTACACGCCGGATTCCTAAAAAAGTCTAAAGATCCCGATATATACTCGGGCCCCTTCGGGCCCCCTCACGTTTTGTCCGCGTAAAAGGCGCAT
>CAIJXG010000102.1 GCA_903824505.1 uncultured Pseudomonadota bacterium
CGACCTCAACGCTATCGCCGCCAAGCTCAACTCACGCCCCAGAAAGAAACTAAAATTCCTGACCCCTGAGGAGGTTTACTTCGCTTCAGCCCCATGCCAAAACCTTGAAACTAAAGTTGCACTTCAAATTTGAATCCACCAAAGGATATCCTTGACTTTCTTGCAGCACGGAAGCTTGTCCAATGCCGCCAGACTCCTATGCATGGGTGTCTTTACCTCTTGACACCGGTCGGTCGGAATCATTTTCAATATGTGGCTGAAAAAACGCGGACGGCACCATTGCCTCGATTGCCTGTCAAGTCCGACCGAATCCGAAGCGTTCTTGAAGAGCTTGCGAAGCGTGGGAACGCCCGTATTCGGGATATTCGTAATGTTTTAGCGTTGCTAGGGACGTCCGCCAATGCTCTTTTTCAGTATCTGAAACGTAAAGAACTCGTGGCCAAAGAATCGGGTGAGGCCAACGCTCCGTATTGTCTGACGGAAACGGGGTGGACCATTCTTGAAGAAATGCGTCGGCGTGAAGCGCTTGAATAAAACCACTGTCCTGCAGAGTATGGGTGGATGCGCAGCGACGTCAGGGGCTGTCTGCCTCCTCCGACCTAAAAGACTCTGAAGGGCTTTGTCACGGTTAGCCCGTCGCAGAAGGCCCCTGCTCTTTCTTATGGTCCGTCGGGATTGATCCGAACGAGGAGAGCGCGGAGAGATTCTGCCCCAACATCAAGGCCGCAAAAAGAGTAGAGCTGCTATCGTTTCCGCTGATTTGGTGAAGCGTATCCGCCCGCAAGGCTGCGGCGACAGGCGTTTGGGTAGAGCTAGATGAAGCAGCGGCCAGCGAGGGTACGGAAGCGATTGATAGGACAGAAGCGCTTGGAACCTTCGGGTCTGCTTGCGCCAACACACTGCCTGTCGACTCAAACTTTTTTGCAAAATGATGATAAATCTCGGCAAGTGTGCGCGGCTCGCCGGATTTTGTATAAAAAACGGATGGGTTGGCCGCCGCCGCGCGGGGCAGAACGGACGCGCCGGATAGAGATGGGCTTTCATGCAGAGTGTTTAGAAAATCGCTCGCGCCCGATGCCCCCAAAAAATGCGCCAGATAAAGCTCTGTCGCGCCAATGGGGCCATCCGTGTTTTCTGCTAAGGCTTTGGCGTTTTCCTTGTCCAGCTCGCCCGCCATCGCCGAGGCAATTTGCGGATCTTGCCGCAAAGCCAAAATCGCTTGCTTAACTGTGTGGCTGGCCACTTGCAGCGCGCCGCTGGCTGTCTGAGAAATCTGGGACGCATAGGCGCTGAGGCCGTATTTGTCTCCAAATTTCTTGACCATGGACAACCATGTCTGTCCCGTAAACTGAAAGAGACCCGCCGCGCTGCTGGTAGAGGAATGCGCGGTCGGGTTCAGCCCGCTTTCTTGCGCGGCTTTATTCAGAAGATAAGAAAAATCGACGCCTGTTTGGGCAGCCGCTGTACGGATCGCTTGCAAGATTCCGGATGCGCTTGTTCCGGCTGACAGAGCGAAGGCGGGAAGCGCGGAATCAAAAGAAAGAGGTTGGGTCATGAAAAACTCCGCCCCCCGTGAGGGGGCGTGGGAGGAAACGAAGAAGATGGAGCAAGGGGCGTGCCAGAATCCCCTGAAGATCCCGCCTGTCCCTAATTAAGTTTTATCCTGCAGCGTCTTGGCGGCGTGGCGTTTCTTTTCTCCGGCCACCGCAATGACGGCCAGCGCGGCCGAGGCCAGCCGATTTTGCGCCGTATCCGCGCGGCTGGTCAGGATAATAGGGACTTGGGCCCCGAGCACAATTCCGGCTGATTCCGAGGCGCCCAGATAATCCAGCTGTTTAACCAGCGCATTGCCCGTTTCGATGCAGGGCACGATCAAAATATCCGCCTGTCCCGCCACAGCGGAGGTGATATGTTTAATCCGCACGGCATCCATACTAATCGCATTGTCGAACGCCAAGGGGCCGTCAACAAGGCCGCCTATAATCTGCCCGCGCTCGGCCATTTTGCTCAGCGCGGCGGCATCCAGCGTGGCAGGCATACGGGCGTTGACATCCTCAGTTGCCGCTAAAAGTGCGACCTTCGGGGTTTCAACGCCTAAATCCTGCGCGAGCCAAATGGCGTTTTGGCAAATATCCGCTTTTTCCATCAGGTTCGGGGCGACATTCAGCGCCGCGTCGCTGATCAAGAGAGGCCATTTATAGGCTGGCGCATCCAACACAAAAACATGACTCATCCGGCGATCCGTGCAAAGCCCCCCGGCGCCATCCACAACGGCCGACATCAGCTCATCCGTGTGCAGGCTGCCTTTCATCAAGGCGTCGCCCTTTCCGGCGTGGATCATTTCAACCGCAAGGGCGGCGGCGGCGTGGCTGTGCGGGGCGGGAACGATTTCGTAAGACTCGATGGTGATTCCGGCAAGCGCGGCTACGGCGCGGATGCGCTCTTCGTTGCCGATCAAAACCGGCGTGATCAGCCCCTCGCGCGCCGCCAGATCCATCCCTTCTAAGGCCACCGCATCACAGGGATGGACGACTAAAGTCCGCAGCAAGGGAAAAGAGCGCGCGGCTTCAATCAGTTGGCGCAGGCGATTATGGCGATAAAGCGCGATCTCGGGCACTTCGGACGCAGGGCGGCGGACTTTCTCAGTCGGCGCGATGACAACGGCTTTGCCCGTCAGAACCGTTTCCTGCTTTTGATTGACGCACAGACAATCGAAAATCACGATTTTCTTGATAGGATCTTTCAGCTGCGCCGTGACGCTAACGGTTAGCGTATCGTCGGGCCGCACGGGTTTCAGAAATTTTAGCTCCTGCTCAAGATAAATCGTGCCCGGGCCCGGCAGCTTGGTGCCCAGAACGGCTGAGATCAACGCCCCTTCCAAGATCCCATGCGCGATAATGCCGTGAAAACGGCTGGCCTTCGCATAGTCTTCGTCCAAATGGGCCGGATTGATATCTCCCGACACGGCGGCGAATAAATCGATGTCCCTTTGCGTGACGCGCCGCACAAGACTTGCGCTCTCCCCAAACGAGATTTCGTCAAAGGTCCGATTTTCGATCCATGTTTCTGTCATGTGGCTCTCCCGTTGCGCCGAATCTGTTCGACGCCCGATCTTAGAACCTTCTTGCCGCAAGATGGAAAAATTCGGCCCTCCTTTTTGATTTCCTCTGGCTTTTCGAGAGCCTTTCTGTTTTATACCAAAGCCCTCCTCTTTTCTTTCTTGCTTTGGGTAGCTTCATGACACAAGACACTGGCGGCATTTCAGGTGAAAGACTCCGCACCATCATTCAGCGCATCGAAAAACTTGAAGAGGACAAGGCGGGAATCACCGACGATATCAAAGAAGTCTATGCCGAGGCCAAGGGCGTTGGCTTTGACGTCAAGATCATCCGCCAAATCGTCCGGTTGCGTAAAATCGAACTGGAAAAACGCCGCGAAGCCGATGAGTTGTTAGAGCTTTATAAAGCGGCTATCGGGATGGAAGCCTAAACGCTTAAATCGGTTCGTTCCGGCCGACACGCGGATGCCTGTTATGCAGGATTTCTAGCGCGTCCATCAGCTCCGGCTGTTTACGCAACACGGCGGCTTCACCTTCCCGAATCGCCTCGTCCGCGCGATCGAATTCCAATAAGCCCAGATGCCCCAACCGAGGCGCGATATGCACATCGGGCGGATCGCCCGCAAGCCGCGCCCTCGTGATGCGATCTTGCATAATGTTTAAAGACGCGGTCATGACGCCAAAAAGGCTCGGCCCGTCATAATCGCGCCGGAAGACTCGCCGCGCGAGTCCGTCCATCATTGACAGCTTCTTTTCTTCGCCATTTTCTTTCAAGAAATTCATCATGTCGAAACCGGCGGCGGTCGCATAAGTCGCACCCTTGCGCTGAGATTTGCCAATCAAATCCGCGTTCAGATTAATGGCGATGACCATATCCGCGCCCATCGCGCGACAGGCCGCCACAGGCAAAGGGCAAACCAACGCGCCATCCGCCAGCCAGCGGTCATTGATCTGCACAGGCGGAAAAATGCCCGGAAGCGAGAAAGAAGCGCGGATGGCCTCGACCAAATCGCCGTGATCAAGCCAGACTTCATGCCCCGTGACCAGATCGGTTGTCATGGCGACATAAGGGGTCGTAAAATCCTCGATCTTTGATGTGCCCATATATTTACGCATATCTTCGACCAGACGCGCGCCTCCGATCAGCCCGCCGCTGCGTAAGCGTAAATCCAAATAGGTGACGATCTTGCGTTTGGTCAGGGCGCGGGCCCATTTTTCTAACGAGTCCATCTGCCCCGCCAGAAAACATCCACCGGCCAACGCGCCGACCGAACAACCCGCGATCACATCGAATGTAAAGCCCAGCTTGGTAAGGGCACGAATCGCGCCGATATGGGCCCAGCCTCGCGCCATGCCGCTGCTGAGGGCAAGACCGATCCGTCTGGTTTTTCTTGAGGTCTGAGCGGAGGCGATCATGGGGTCTCCTGTCTGTTTCATAAGCACAGGATACGCGAAACTGCTTAATAATCTTTAGGATAAGAGCCTATTTTTGAAGAATATTTATGCTGCGCTGCGGTATGTGAGGCGCTTGGTCAGAGACAGGTCGGGTGCAGAGAAATTATTTTAGCGCGGCGCTCTTCACTTTAAGCTGATTGAGCTTTAAGAAGAGAAGACCAGAATACAACCTACGCGTGCGATTCTGTCCCAGAACAGGAGTTGACTTCATGCCCCACGAGACTCAAGAGAGAGACGTCAACGGAACCTCTTTTTCGTTGCTTCTTTATGTTGTCTGTCTCATCGGGTTGGCCTTTCTGGGGGCCTATGTCTCGGATACCTATATGCAGACGAATTTTTTGACGAAAACACTGTGGGCTTCCGGCGGCCACAGGTTTGAAACAGATATGGCTTATGTCGATTTGCCGCGCGTCATGGTGAATGTGAACAGCGAGTCCGATAGCATGCAGGTGCAGCTGGATGTTGCGCTTGAGGTTGAGAAGAAAGACGCGGTCATTGTCGAAGGGTATAAGCCCAAACTGTCCGAAAATATGTATGATTTCATGAGTCATTTACGCGCGACGCAAGTGCGCTCTGACCGGTTCACGAGTTGGCTGCGGGCCGAGCTTTTGGATCGCATGAACCATGTCGGTCTGCCCGTCCCCGTGCATAGCGTGGTGCTGCAGCGTCTTTTGGTGACGTAAAGGGTGTTTTTATTGGGGGTAAGTGGAACGCATCTTTTTCTCCTTGGTGTTTTGCACCCTCGTTGGCCGAGGGAAAGCCGCGCGGCTCCCGTCTTCTCCGGAAAGCCTCTTCACAAAAAAACCGCCTGAGGATCTGGGCCTGTCAAGCTTCCAACCTCCGAGGTCTTTCTGTCGGACGGCATGCCGCCCGTTGGGTGGTTCAGTTCTTATCCCGCCAGGTTCTAGAATAGCGAGGGATCCTCTCCAACCAGCGCTTCTCTTTCAAGAAGCATGAGGGATATATAATGTAGTGAAA
>CAIJXG010000103.1 GCA_903824505.1 uncultured Pseudomonadota bacterium
GCCTCGATTACCTGCGCCGATTGTTCTCAAATTCAAGCCTCCCCAAAATAATAACCACACTCGCCCGTTTAATATTACCCGGAACGAGCGTTAACATATTGGTATTGCTGAATGTTAAAAAATGAGTCCGGTACTATGGAGCGATAATTTAATATGGACTGCCGCAGGGATGGGCTTCGGCGCATACGCCGTATGGTTCATCGCCAAGGAAGTTGTTGCGGATCGTCGAGAAGCCAAAGCCAAAAAAGCTGGTGCCGCCAGTCCAACGCTTGCGCCCTTCAGAACGCCAGACACCGATGAACGGTTGGCTGGCTTGGGCAAGCAAGTGGAAGCGCTAAGGGCTGAAAGAAAGTAACCCCCTTACGGCTCCCGCTTATTGTTCAATCCACGCCCAGCAGAATTGTCCCGTTTCGTAATCCGCTTGGGCATGACATCGCCAAGAGCTTTTATCCCCGTCCGCACCAGTCCGGCGGTTGTACCCACAAGATTGATCCCCGCATCTGTGACAAAAGAAACCTGCATTTTTATGCTTTCTGAAGTCTGTGCAGAAAACTGTATTGCGGATTTCGCCTTCGAACGGATACTTTCGCGCACATAATACAAAAGGAAGCTGTCCTTCACTTTCTGCGGGACTGCACAAATGGCTGCGCCAAGCTGACTAAATGCACTGATAATCTTTTTGCGGGACAAAATTCCGCCGCTCACTGCAAACCCTGCCACCGCTGCCCCATCGGGACTGATAGCCCCGTCACCCACTCCATTCTTGGCCATCGTTGCAAGTGCCGCAGGAAGGGCGAAGAAAAAGGTCACTTTTGCAAGAGTGTGTGTTTCCTTAGGCTTGCTCTCGATGCGATAGCGCTCGGATAAGTCCTCGGTGAGCAGCTTATTCATTTCCTGCGTATATGCCCCTAATTGCTTGCACCTACCGCACAACTTTTCGGCCTCGGCTTCAAAGTCGGAAATCAGTTTCACTTCCAGCAGTTTTTCCAAGGTTTCATTCAGCTTCACCTCGGCGTCCCGCAAGGCCAGTATGTGCTGTTTCGTTTCGTCCGAATTGTGATCGGTGACGACGAAGGCCAGAACCGCAGTTTTCTGCCGCGCCAGTTCCAATTCCCTGACATTGAGGGCAGCGCCGTATTCTGTGAGTAAATTTTGTGCGGTTGCCATAATATCCATCCTTGAAATCGGTAGGATGATGGTATGGGCAAAAGGCGAAAGTAATTAGCAAAATCAATGGTTTACAAGTAGTTAACTTGTTTGTTAAAGGCAACTACATACCCATAAATGGTAGTCAGCGTGAAAATAATTGCTCTGAGCGACAAAAAACTGAAACTTGGCGCGGTTTTCGAGGGGCGTCCTAAAAATCAATTCACCCGTCCCGTAGGCCGGACGTTCCCCGAGTTAGCCTTTCGCGTGGACTTGCGCCGCTGCCGCGCCGCCTTGGGTTAGGGGTGACTACCATCAGTCACCAAACCGATCAACGCATAATTGGGAAATTTTTGGGAAATCACTCTTAGCGTAAAGCTAAGTCATTGATTTAATTGGCGTCCCCTACGGGATTCGAACCCGTGTTACTACCGTGAAAGGGTAATGTCCTAGGCCTCTAGACGAAGGGGACGTCGAATAAGGGGATCTGGAAAGCCCCCTTGTTCAGCTTCAGGGGGAGACTGTTAGACAATGTTGTCTGACGAATCAAGAAAATTGTGCACAGCATTTCGCCGATGCCCCCATTATGTTTCATCGCGTATCCGTGATTTTTAAGAATGAGCGAAATTTGACGGCAACCAAGCTTTTTCTGTAAGAGAGAAGGCTCCTTCTTCGCGTTAGGATTCCATGCTCCGTTTATGCCGCCTTATCGCCGAGGCCCTTGCGGCCGCTTTTGGGGTCGGGCTTGTCCTGATCCTGCTGCTGGCGTGGCGGCTGAGCGTCAGCCCTTTCACCGCCACTTTTCTGACGCCGACCTTGGAAACAACCCTTGAGCATAGGGTCCCGGGGACTAAGGCGCAGCTTCCGCCGCCCGTCCTGACATGGAGCGGGGATGACCGCACCATCGCCGTGCATGTCGAAAATATCCGGCTAGAGGATGCACAGGGGCATGCTTTGGCGCAGATTCCTTCGTTCGATGCCAAAATCAGCGCAATCGGCGTCTTATTCGGGCAATTTTGGCCTGAAGACTTAACCATCGACCATCCGCAAATTCATCTGGAACGGGATGCTGGGGGGCATTTCACCTTCGGCGGCGCGCCCGTAGGCGCGTCAAACACCCCAGAAAAAGCGGAATCAGTTGCGGCCGTTCTCCAGCGTTTGACCGAAGATTTTTCGCGCGCCTTGCTCATGCGTCAGCTTTCCATCACCCGCGCTGTTTTTGACGTGCATGATGCGGCGACCGGAAAGGATTGGGTGGTTTCTATGCCTGAAATCAGCCTGTCGCGCACCGTCCTTAGCGCGGCAGAGGATCGGATTACCTATGGCGCGATGAGCGGCCATGCGCGGGTTGAGGCTACGCAACAAGTCGGAACGGCCGCCATTGATATGCGCTATGTCTACGATCCGACCAAGCAGCAGCATCTTCTGTCGGCCGTCTTTACGGATGTGACGCCTGCCTTCTTTGCAGGAGGTCACCCGGAAACGCTGGGGCTTGCGCCTGCCGCGATGTTGGATTTGCCCCTGACAGGTAAAATTTCTTTGCGTTTGGACGATGTTTTTAAACCAGAAGCCCTAACAGCACAAATTCACGGCGATTCAGGTCATTTCGTTGACTCCAGCCTGTGGGATGCCCCCTGCCCCATCGCGGCGCTCGATCTTAACGTCGCTTATGACCGCGCGGCGCGAACTCTTGAAATTCACGATACGCAAATTGATTTAGGCGGACCTGTTCTGACTCTCAAGCTTAAGGGATCGGCCACACAAGATTCTCTGCCGCTTGATTTCAAGCTCCTTTTGACCGCCGAGAATCTGCCGATGAATCGCTATGGGGCGATTGTCCCGAAAACGCTTGGGCCAGACCCACGCATTTGGATGGTCGCGCATATGCGTGACGGCCTCTATACCCATGCCGAGATGACGACAGAGGGGAGCTGGAGCGCAGAGGATCCTCTGAATCCTGTCTTCCGCAAAGCGGATGGCACGATTGCCCTGACAGGCACAACGCTGACTTATCTGGACGGCATGCCGCCGGTCGAACAGGTCAGCGCGGCTGCGGTTTTTGATCAAGATCACATGGATATCAAGATTCTTGACGGGCACGCCGGCGCGATCCGGATGCAGCCCTTTACCCTTGTGATCGATGGCCTGTCGAAGGAGAATCAAACCATTGATATTCCCCTTAAGGTTGCCGGAACAGTGCCCGATATTTTGCGCCTTCTGGATCATCCGCCCTTGCGCTATCCCACAGCTTTAGGACTTGCGCCTGACGGGATGACGGGAAAGGCGGAAGGAGAGGTGCGTTTTCGTTTCCCCTTGCAAAAAGACTTGCGGATGAAGGATCTGGGGATTGACGCGACGGCCGCGCTCTCGGGTATCGCGTCAACCACGCTGGTTCCCGGTCTTGCGTTAGATCAGGGCGATGAGACGCTAACGCTGACAACCGACGGGCTGGCGCTGAAAGGAAAGATTGATATCAATAAGGTTCCGTTGCGCGTGACGTGGCAAGAGGCCTTTGCTCCAAAACGGGGAGAAAATCTGCGCCACATCACCCTTCTCGGAAGCTTGCGGGAAGATCAAGCTAAAGCTTTGGGCCTCTCTTTATTTGACGGCACGAAAGGGGCCATGCCGCTCTCTCTTGATCTTAGAAAAAGGGATAAAAATACGCTGCGGGTGGATGGCGGATTGGATTTAACCCCTGCCGCCGCCGTTGTGTCGATGCTAAATTGGAAGAAAGCCGCAGGCGTTCCCGCAAAACTTCTTTTTTCAGCTGTTTCGGATCAAAATGACGCCATACGCCTCTCGCGTCTCTCCCTGCACGGACAGGGGGTGACGATCGAGGGAACGGGGCGCTTTTCAAAAGATATGAGCCATCTTTTATCCCTGAAACTCGCCCCCCTGATTGCAGGGCGCACAAACGCAACGCTTGCCTTGACTCAGGATTTTGGAGCCGCTCCGTCTCTCACGCTTGATGCCTCGGGCACGTCTTTGGATATCAGCGGACTCCGCAGCCACACGGAAAATTCAGATGAAAAAATAACCCGCACTGAAAATTACACCCTCAACATCGCGAAACTTTACACCAGCGAAACGGGGGCGATGACCCAAGTGACAGCCCGCGCAACGCGCGATTCTGACGGTTGGGCCATGATCGATTTCAAAGGAGTTGCACAAGGTGATACGCCCATGACGCTCTCCTTGACGCCTCAAGCGGATGGAAGCCGCAGCCTCTCCCTTCAAAGCGAGTCCTTCGGCAAGGTGATGGCAGGGCTTGGCTTTACCGATACGATTCAAGGCGGCGCCCTGACTGTCACGGGGCACAGTGTCCCTACAGATCCCCATACACTTGACGGAGAGATTAAAATTGCCGGATTCTCGGTCGAAAAACTGCCTGTCCTAATGCTATTGATCAACGCGGCCTCCCCTTTCGGCTTTACGGACATTCTGACCGATCGCGCGAGCTTCGATCATTTGGACGGCGCGTTTCGCTGGCAAGGGCAGAGTTTGTCTCTTTCCCATATCCACGCCGCCGGATCGGCCGTTGGCATCAATCTGGACGGCAAGATCAATATGGAAACGGGCGCGGCGGCGTTGAAGGGCACGCTGGTTCCCTTCAGCAGCGTGAACCGCTTGTTGGGATGGCTTCCTGTCATCGGCGATCTTCTGACAGGAGGTAAGGATCAGGGAGTCCTTGCGGTCTCCTTCGGGATTTCCGGCGCGCTTCAGGATCCGAAAATATCCGTCAATCCTGTTTCTTTGCTAACGCCGGGCTTCTTGCGCACCTTGTTCTTCGGCGAAAAGGAAGAGGAAGAACCGTAATACTCGGCTTTCCAAGGAAACCGAGTATAGTAAAAAACTACACTTACAGTTGGCTTCATGGCTCAGCAATTCTAATTCCAGAAAAACCAACAGATAACATACTGATACAGAACGAAGAAACTTTTTATCCACAGATTTTATATCCGCTCGGGTATCAGGGAATCCCGCATATTTATTGACTTTTGGAGTGCGCGTAAAAAATAAACCCCAACAAAAAATAAAAAATATCAATGCTATTCAACGGATTGGACTTAATTTGGCTGGAATTAGAATTGCTGTTCATGGCTCCCCGCTCATAACTTTTGGACTTTCTCATGGCCGAATCAAACCGCTTCACCTGCGGAGGATGGGTAAGCCGCCATCGCTTGAAGAAGGCTTACCTGACTGGAAACCATCTTGGGGTGGAAATCACAGGAATGCCAATAGAACAAGCCTCGTAAACAGAAAGGGGAACCGCAGGGCTTATCGATGAGGTAAACAGCGCATCGATCTGTTGATAATCAGAGACGTCTGCTGCTTTTTCTATATAGGTGCCGAGGTCAGCGATATGATCAAGATTTCGTCCGATCATAAGAACATCGATGTCGATTTCTTTTCTGACTGTGGTGACAACCTCTTTAAATAGGAGGGATTGTTTTTCCATACTAGGCGTCTCGCCGCAGAAAAAACCTAGCGTGGGCCGTTGGCATTGGACCAGAGGCTTCGTGATATCCGATCGCGCTCCTATCGGTATTATTTTGTGGTTTCCAGAAAACCCTCTCTTTTTCCATAGCCAAAATTGCAGGGGATGTGTGAAGATCACCAGTGCCGCTTTTTGAAAATAAGTCACATCATAGTCGTACATATCATGAACTTGTACAATCGTTCGGCTAATATCTGGGGCCTTATAGGCTTCGCCTGTTCGAATGCACAGCCAGCAATCGGCCTCTTCAAGGGGGGCTTCGGTTGTGAGTAGTCCCAATTTCCTAAAGCATCCTTGTAAGTCTTCAAAGAGCCAGCCAAGATTTGTGCAATACGAGTTGATGATCATAAGAACGCTCGTTTTATTCGATCCAATTTATCCCACGGATCTTTTTGCTCAGGTTACCGTGTCCCCGTCGACCCAAACCCTCCTGCCCCTCGCACCGTGGCAGAGAGCGTTGCGGTCTCCTCCCAGCTCACGCGGCTGTGGGACGCGACCACCATCTGAGCGATTCGCAGACCCCGCGTCACAATGAAAGGCTCTGTGCCCAGATTGGCGAGAATAACCTGCACCTCGCCCCTGTAATCGGCATCGATCGTGCCCGGGCTGTTCAACACCGTTACCCCATGTTTCAGCGCAAGGCCTGACCGAGGCCGCACCTGCGCCTCATACCCTTCAGGTAAAGCCATCGAAAGCCCCGTTGGGACAAGAACCCGTTGTCCGGGCTGAAGAATGATGTCGGCGCTGACAGCAGCGCACAAATCCATCCCCGCCGCCTGAGGGGTTGCATAAGAAGGTAAAGTCAACCCTTCCGCATGAGGCAAACGGGTCAGAGCAACGAAGATCGGAAGCATAGGAGTCTCTTTTTAGATAGGGGTTAGGGAGAAGGTTCTTCTGATTTTATAGCATACCATTCTAACAGCTGCATCGCTCTGCCGGAAGAAGCAAAAAGCACCACCCAGAAAATCATTGGCACCCCATCAAGACACGCGACATTCAACGACCTTAAAAAGCTCTCCCATCTGATCGGGGGCGGTTAGGCGGTGAAGCGCCGCGTCTATCACAGCAGCCTGATCAGAAGTCGCACGGGCTTTCAGCGCATCGGCTCTAATCTCTATCCCCAAATTTCTAAGAAACTCCCCCTGCCCGACCACAGGCGACGGCGACAAGCCTTCCGCCCGCGCAACCTCAATCAGCGCCGTGAAGTCCACATGCGCCGTTAAATCTACCTCACCCGGACGATCAAAGATGGAAGCCGCAGCGTGGCGAGAAACGGCCTGAAGCGTCGGCGCGAAAGACGGCGCGACATAGCCATAATCGATTAAAAGCATCGCTCCGCCGTAAGCGCAAAGATGCCGCGCCAAAAGACGCAGGCACAAAGAGGCGGGTCCTGCCGTTTCGATCACGCTACCCACGCGTGCCTGACAATTTTGTTCGGAAATCAGCGCCCCTTCCAAAGGGCCTAGCGGCTCAAGAACAAAAGCCAAATTGTCATCCACAAGCCCGACACGTCTCTCTGCCCAGCCCTGAAAGGTTTTTTCAAACTGACGAATAGGGAGCGCATCAAAAAATTCGTTGGCCAGAATGAAAGTTGGCAAAGGCGGGAGACCATCCAGCGTATCAAGATAAACGGCATGCCACGGCGCGAGACGATCTTCCTGCTCGGCCTTCAACGGTCCAGAGCTTTCAAGCAAATAAAGCTGCAACGCGGCATGAAAACCGCCCACATGCGCTGTCGCACGGAGCAAATCGCGCAGCAGCGTGCCGCGCCCTGCCCCAAGTTCCAGCAAGGCGAACGGCGCAGGTTTTCCGGCCTTTCGCCACGCTTCCACAGCCCAAACACCGATCATCTCGCCGAACATCTGGCTGACTTCGGGCGCTGTAATAAAATCTCCCTCGCGGCCCACAGGGTGCCGCACACGATAATAGCCGTAAAGGGGATGCTGAAGCGCAAGCTCCATATAGGCTTCAAGCGACAAAGAGCCCTGCGACCCCTGTGCCACGATCAGCTGGCGGATAAGCGTTTCAAGCGGGTTCATGACGGGGCTCTCTCAAGATGGTGCGCGTCAGAATCTAGCGCGTTAGGGCCGGAAAGAGAAGCGGCGGCTTATGCCGCTAAAAGTCCTAAATTTTTTCAAAGACTCCTAGAGCTTAAAATTTAGGACCCTTGGTATACTCGGTTTCCTTGGAAAGCCGAGCATTCGATTCCGTGCAAAACACCCGCTCAGCGAAGCTGATGCGCCTTTTGCGCGGACAAAACGTGAGGGGTTCCGAAGGAACCCAAGTATATAATGCCTTTCGGTCCCCCCTTTCCCTCGCGCAGAGACTTTCCGAACTTGTGTTCTTAGCCCAGAACACGTATAGCCGGAACCAAAGAAGATCCTGTGTGGGAGGATGCATGCGGAAGATTATTTTGACGGGAGGCAGTGACGGCCTCGGCCAAGCATTCGGGGAAATCTGCGCTCAAGAAAAGATCGACGTCGTTTGTTTGTCCAGACAAGCCCCTCAGTACGCTGCGCACCATATACAGACCAATCTGCTGCGTGAAGACTCCATCCTTCAGGCGGTTGATCAGATCAAAGCGCATCATGCTTGTTTTGATGCGCTTATCCACTGCGCCGGCGTTTATAGTGCCCAGTCCCCTTCCACCCTTTCCTATTCGGAAGTCGAGCGCGTGATGAAAGTCAATCTTATCGCGCCCCTCCTCTTAACAGGACAGCTTTTTGATCTTATAAAAGAAAACGGCGCGGATATCCTGAATGTCGGATCTACGGTTGGGACAAAAGCTTACGAAGACCAATGCGCCTACGGGGCGTCAAAATGGGCCCTCCGAGGGGTAAGTCAGAATTGGCAACTTGAGCTGAAGAAAACAAAATGTCGCGTGATCCAATTCAACCCAGGCGGCTTTAAGTCCGATCTTGTTAAAAAATACGACTCTCAAAATGTTGACCTGAGCGCCTATATGGACCCGCAAGATCTTGCGCGGTTTATGCTACACATCTTACAGCTTCCAAAATCCATGGAAATCAGCGAGGTACTGATTAACCGGAAAGACTGAGCCGTTAACTAAGACGCATTATCTTACAGAGAACCAGTTTTTACAAGGCAATAAAATAGTTTCAGGCTATAAATTGCCTGTTTTTTACAAAAAACAGGCAATACGAAGCGCTGCACAAAAGAAAACCTCGTACGGAATCAAAAAAAGTGGGGGCATACGCCCCCACCTTATCCCCTATAGCTCAAGACATACGGAAAGGGTCTTATTCCGCATCAGCTAGTTTCTCAAGCTCGGCTTGAGAGACCAGTTTGTCCGTCACAACCGCTTGGCTCAGGATGTGATCAATGACCTTTTCTTCCAGCAAAGGCGCGCGCAAACGATCGAGGGCGCCCTTCTGTTTGGTATAGTACTCGATTACCTTTTTTTCCTGTCCGGGATATTGGCGCGCTTCATTCATTAAGGCTCTGTGGAGCTCTGGCCCGGGCACCTCGATCGCGTTTGTTCGCGCAACTTCGGACAACAAAAACCCCAAGCGGATGCGACGCTCCGCAATTCCCCTGTAGTCGCTGCGCAGCTCCTCGTCGGTCTTGGCTTTATCTTCTTCCGGCAGATCATTCTGGGCCTTGGCCTGTTCAATCTGACCCCAGATTGAGGTGAACTCCGCCGTGACCATACCTTCGGGAACCTCAAATTTATAGGTTTCGGCCAGTTTGTCGAGCAGTAGACGCGTGGCAATCCCACGGCTCATTGACGTCAGATTCGCGCTTAAATCACCCGCGATCCGTTCGCGTAGTTTCTCCATGCTTGGAAGGCCAAGTTCCTTAGCCATGGCGTCATCCATGGTCATGGGCTTGGGCTGGCGCAGTTCTTTGATCTCGATATCAAAGTCAGCCTGTTTTCCGGCCAGATCCTTGGCCTGATAGTCCGTTGGGAAGGTCACCGTAATCCGTTTTTTATCGCCCACTTTGCTGCCGACAAGTTGTTCTTCAAACGTATCCACAAAGGATTTTGACCCCAGCTCAAGCTTATGGTTTTCTCCCTTCATGCCCGGACGTTTTTCACCCTCAACGCTGCCATCGAAATCAATCACAACCACATCGCCAAGGACGGCAGGACGATCTTCCGTCACAGGTTCTGCGTCCAACAAACGCTTCGCAACACGAATAATGGCGTCGTCCACATCGGCGCTGGGAATCTCGGCAACAGGCCTTTCAATCGCAAGCGCCCCAAAATCAAGTGCCGGAATCGTGGGCAGCGTTTCAACCGTCAGGGTAAAAGCGACATCCTTGTCTTCGGCAATGCTCAACAGCTCGATCTTTGGCTGCAAGGCGGGCTGAAGCTTATGATCGGTAAGAGCTTGGCTCACCGATTCGGAAATCATCTCATCCACAATTTCTCCGTGAGCGGCCGTGCCATAACGCTGTTCGATCACCGTCAGGGGAACCTTCCCTGGACGAAAGCCGGGCATTTGTTTTGTCTTGCTGATCTCGACCAGTTTCAGACGTTTTTTCTCTTGGATCGTTCCCTGAGGAACGGTAACTGAAAATTCATGCTTCAAACCTTCCTGTTTTAGAACCTGAATCTGGGTCATGGCTTTTCCTTTTTCGTTGAGTAAACTGATCTGTCCGTCAAGGGCGCTCTGGTGCGGGCGGAGGGACTTGAACCCCCACGGCTTTTGGCCACTGGAACCTAAATCCAGCGCGTCTACCAGTTCCGCCACGTCCGCGCGCGAGGAGCCCTTGACGCGGAAGCGCACCCTAGGGCAAAGGCGACAGGGAGACAACAGAAAAACAGGGGCTTGTTATGGTTGAACAGATTTCGGCTTTCTTGTAAAAGAGAGATCCGTTTTCTCTTGCGATGAGGTATAGCCATGAATGTTCAGGATTTAAAGGGACAGACGATCGCTTTTGCGGCCTCTGGCGGGCTTGACAGCTGCACGATTACCCATTGGCTTACCCAGCAAGGCGTCAAGGTTGTTGCCTTCACAGCCGATCTCGCGCAACCGGACGAAACCGATTTTGCTTCCATTGAATCCCGCATGCGGGCCTGTGGCGCGGTCGATTTTGTCGGGATGCCGTTGCAAAAGGAAATGGCGCAAGAGGGAATCGCAGGGATTCAAGCACAGGCCTGTTATGAAGGACGGTACTGGTGCACGACTCCTTTGGGACGGCAGGTGACGACCAAGGGGCTGGTCGATGCCGTCAAAAAACGGGGGATTTCGATTGTCAGTCACGGCGCAACGGGACGCGGCAACGATCAGGTTCGTTTTCAATTGATTACGAATATGATGGACCCGTCCATAGGGGTTTACGCGCCGTGGCGGGACGAGGCGTTTTTGAACCGCTTTGGCGGCCGTCTACAAATGATCGATTATTGCGAAAAACACGGCTTGCCGATCAAGGCCTCGCGCGACAAACCCTATTCGACGGATGCTAATCTTTTGGGCCTGACCCATGAAGGCGGAAAGCTGGAATCGCTGCAAACACCAGCCCATTTTGTAACGCCGGAAATGGGAGTCTGGCCTGAGAACGCGCCGGACAAAGCCGAGGAAGTGACCATCCGCTTTGAAAAAGGCCAGCCTGTTTTGATTAACGGGAAACCTGTGGATGCCTTGATCGCCCTTTTGCACGCGAATGAGATCGGGGGCCGTCACGGGATCGGGATTGGCCTTCATCTGGTTGAAAATCGCTTTGTTGGCGTGAAATCACGCGGCATTTACGAAGCACCGGGCATGGAGCTTTTGGGCAGCGCCTATGGATTTTTGCTTCAACTGATCCTCGATCGGCGCGCGCGGGAGCTATTCGATAGTCTATCGGCGACCCTCACAAAACAGCTCTATCAGGGCTATTGGAATGATCTGGCCTCGCGCATGGGACGGGAAGCCGTGGCGGAAACGGCGCAGCTTGTGACAGGCAGCGTGACGGTTTCGCTCTATAAGGGCGTCATTGCCTATGTCACGACAGCAGATGTGCCTCATTCGCTCTTTTCCATGGATGGCTCCATGGAGGACGAAGGCAGCTTCGACCACAAAGATTCGGAAGGCTTCCTTGGCGTTTTGGGCGTTCACGCGCGGGCGATCGCTCGCGCAGGACAGGTCTAGCGCCCTGCGTCACCTAAAAAGAAATGATTTGACTTGATCTTTTAGGAAACGGCCTGTTTTTCTGCAATCCACGCCTCTGTTTGGGCGAGGCACGTCCGGCCTTTGTCCAATTGTTCTTGAACACGCGAGGGAGCCGTTCCGCCTTCGGATTGGCGCAATCCAATCAGTGTGGGCAAGGCGATGGAAGTATAGAAATCCTCGGCAAAGGCGGCGTGATAGCGCTGCAACTCCGCCAAAGGCAAATCTTTTAAAGCCCGTCCGGACTCAAGACAGATCCGTACAAGCTTGCCGATGATCTCATGCGCTTCGCGGAAAGGAACTCCACGTTTGGCCAGATAATCCGCCGCGTCCGTCGCGTCCAGAAACCCCTTTTGCGCCGCTTCAGCCATACGATCTTTCTTGACCTGCAGGACCGCCATCATAGCGGTGATATGCTGCAGGGACGCCTGAACCGTCTCGACCGAATCAAACAACCCTTCTTTGTCTTCTTGGAAATCCTTATTATAGGCCAAGGGGGTTCCCTTCAAAACCATCAACATGCCCATTAAGGCTGCCGTGACTCGGCCTGTTTTAGCGCGGACCAGCTCGGCCAGATCGGCGTTTTTCTTTTGCGGCATCATGCTGCTGCCCGAGCAAAAAGCGTCAGAGAGAGAAACAAACCCAAACTCAGCCGACATCCACAACACGATTTCTTCACACAGGCGGGAGAGGTGAACGGAAATCAGAGCATTGGCCGCCAGATGCTCCACGACATAATCGCGGTCGCTAACGGCATCCATGCTGTTGGGATAAACACCTGCAAAGCCAAGCTCGGCAGATGTTTGTTGCCGGTCAATCGGGAAAGTCGTCCCCGCAAGCGCGCCGGCCCCCAAGGGCGAGATATTGGCGCGGCGATACCCGTCTTGCATGCGCTCGATATCGCGCTGCGCCATCCAGAAATAGGCCATCAGATGATGGGCAAAGAGAATCGGCTGTGCACGCTGCATATGGGTATAGCCGGGCATCAGTGTATCTATATGTCCGTGTGCCTGAGTCCATAGCGTCTGTTGAAAACGGGCCAGAAGCCGTATGGTATGCAAGCTGTTTTCCCGCACATACAAATGCGTGTCGAGGGCAACTTGATCATTCCGACTCCGCGCTGTGTGCAATTTGCCCGCAAGGGAGCCGATTTTGGCCTGCAGCAAACGTTCTATATTCATATGAATATCTTCGTCTTCTTCTAAGAAGGCGACTTGCCCCGTAGCCAGATCCTCTTGAAGGGATTCTAGCCCCTCGATCAACGCACAGCTTTCCTCGAGCGCAATAATTCCGGTTGCCCCCAGCATCCGCGCATGTGCGATGCTGCCCCGTAAATCGAAAGCTGCAAGTTTACGATCGAAGCCAATCGAGGACCAAAAGCGGTTCAGATCAGCCCCCGCAACCTCAGTAAAACGCCCAGACCAAAGTTTATCCGGCTGTTTAGGAGCTTGATGACCTGTCATGCCTTCTTTTCCTCATGCGGATTTATGTTTTTCTTCAGCTGCTACGAAATGAACTTTTTTTCTGTACAAATCAAGACAAGGAAATAGGCCGACAATCCCCTTGCCATAAGCGCCAAAAAAGGGTTTGTTGCCATAGTCCTTTTTCTAGGGGATATTGGTGCGTTTCATAAAGGCCGCAGAAGGCATGAAGGTGAAGAAAATGCATAAGAGCTCAAGACTTCCGGTCTTTTTAATTCTAGCAGCGCTGCTGTCTTTGACGGCCTGCGACACGTTGACGCCCTTCCTGCCAGATTCGGGCCCAAGCCGTTCGGAGGTAGAAGACACAAGCCTCGCGCCAGAGATAAAACCCGCTATCGTGGAAGTCGACGATACCGTCGCGCGCCGTTTGCAAGCCGCCCAGAAGCGTACAGCCTTTGCCGATATTTTTCCTGAAAAACCAGCCCCGGCAGATACGGCCGGCCCTGGCGATGCGCTCGACATCCATATTTGGGAAGCCCCTCCTGCGGTTCTGTTTGGGGCGCCTTTGATGGATCTCCAAGCCTCCACAGGCATGCCCGCCGCTAACTTCCCCGAGCAGATGGTCGCGGTAGACGGCACGATTTCTCTTCCCTTCACGGGATCTTTGCCGGTCGCGGGACAAACAACCAAGCAAATTGGCGCCCTGATCGCCCATCAGTTGAAAGGCAAAGCCCATGATCCACAGATTTTGGTGCGGATCACGCGCAACGCCAGTGCCACGGTCACCATCGTCGGTGAAGTTGGGCAAAGCCAACGCATGCCGTTGACTCCAAAGGGAGAACGGCTTTTGGACGCACTGGCCGCGAGCGGGGGCACCCGTCAGCCCGTGGACAAGATGACGCTTCAGCTTAGCCGCCAAGGACGCTCGGCCTCCATGCCGTTGGAATCTGTTATTCAGGATCCCAAGCAAAATGTGATGCTGTGCGCAGGGGATGTTCTGACGGCTTTGCATAAATCGCTCAGTTTCACGTCGCTGGGCGCAACGGGCAAGAACGAGGAAGTCGATTTCGAAACAAAAGGGATTACGCTGGCTCAAGCTTTGGGGCGCGTCGGGGGTTTGGACGATTCCAGAGCCAACCCCAAAGGGGCCTTTATCTTCCGCTTCGAAGATCCCGCCGCCTTGCCCCCCGATCAGACAAATCTTCCCCAAACGCCTGAGGGGAAAATCCCCGTGGTGTATCGCGTCGATTTGTCCAATCCCGCGACCTTTTTTGCGGCCCAGCATTTTCCCGTTCAAGACAAGGACGTGATTTATGTCGCGAATGCGCCATCGGTCGAGTTCCAGAAATTCATGAATATCATCTACACGGCTGTGTTCTCGGCCATGAATATCTCGACGCTTTAGAGGGGGGGATGACAGACGCCGTGATTCTAGACATCACGCGTCTTTTGGGGCGCACGCTTGCTTGTATGGCGCCCACAGGTGTCGATCGAGTGACGAGAGCCTATATCCGGCATTTCGGCCCCCGCGCCCGGGCCCTTGTTCGTTTCGGGGGGCGCTGGATCGTTCCGTGCCAAACCGAGTCTCAGAAACTTTTCGACGGGCTTTTGACTCCCGATAACATTTTCCGGATCAAAGCGCGGTTCAGTGTCGTTCGGCATTATCTGTTCGGCGCTCCTGACATCGACGGCCATGTCCTTTTCAATATGGATCATAACGGGCTGGCGGATCCTTCTTACGCGGCTGAGATTCAGCGCCGGAATCTCAAACCCTATTATTTTCTGCATGATCTGATTCCAATCCACTACCCAGAATATGGACGCCCAGAGGCAAGGGCGCGACACGTCAAATGCATCGATACCATGCAGGCGACAGGGCGCGGTGTGATCGTGAATTCCGATGCCACACGCGCTGAATTTCAGTCCTATGCACAAAAACGAGGCTGGGCCCCCCGGCCCCTTTTGGTTGCGCGGCTTGCACCGCCGGATTTACTCAAACCTTCGGATGAACGCCCCCTGCCCTGCCCCTATTTCGTCATGCTCGGCACCATTGAGCCGCGTAAAAATCATTTATTGCTTTTGCATATCTGGCGGGCCCTGATTCAAGCAAAGGGTGAGGCAGCGCCTAAGCTTGTCCTGATCGGGCGGCGGGGCTGGGAATGTGAGCAAATTCTTGATCTGCTTGATCGATGCGTCCCGTTGCGTGGTTTTGTGATTGAGCAGCCCCACTGCACAGATACGGATCTTGCGCGTTTTCTTTTTCACGCGCAGGCTTTGCTCTTGCCCTCTTTTGCCGAAGGGTTCGGTCTGCCCTTGATCGAAGCCTTGAGCCTCGGCACATCGGTAATCGCCAGTGATTTGCCCGTTTTTAAGGAAATCGCGGGAACAATTCCGGAATTTCTGGATCCGCTGGATGGGCTGGGATGGAGGCAAAAGATTGAGGATTATGCAAACCCCGACAGCCCCAACCGCGCGGCTCAAAAAGAACGGCTGAGAAATTTTCATCCCCCCAGCTGGGCAGACCATTTTGCTTTTGTGGAGTCTTTTCTGGAACGGGGAGTCCTACGGTGACTCCCGATAAAGGCCCTTTCTACGCCTATGATTTTCCTCGCTGGAAACAGCCGATCTTAAGGCAATGTCTGACAGGACAGGCTGTGACATTTATCTGTCCAAAAGATCCGTTGCCTTCCTCGGGTGTGCTTCTTCTGTGGGGCATGGCTCCGGCACCCAATGGGCTTTCCCCTTCTGTATCTGTGTGGCGTGTGGAGGATGGTTTTCTGCGCTCAGTGGGACTCAGCGCGGATCTGGCGCGGCCTCTCTCATGGGTTTTAGATCAGAGTGGCATTTATTACGACGCTTCTCGCCCTTCTGGCCTTGAAAAGATTTTAGCTGAAACGGGTTTTGATGAGGCGCTCTGCGCCCGTGCAGCCTCCTTACGGGCCCGCATCGCCGAATCAGGCGTAACAAAATATAATATGGGCGCGAAAAAGTGGCAAAGGTCAGAGCATACAAGGCGCGTAATCCTTGTGCCCGGACAAGTCGAAAGCGATGCCTCTCTTGCCTTCGGAAGCCCTGAAATCCGAACAAATATGGGGCTTTTACAGGCGGTGCGTGCGGCGAACCCAACGGCCTATCTTCTCTATAAACCCCATCCCGATGTCTGGGCGGGGTTACGCGCCGCCGGAATCGACGAGTCAGAGGCGGCGCGATGGAGCGATGAAATCGTGACGGAAACCAGCATGGGCGAGCTTTTGACCTCCGTAGATGCCGTGCATGTGATGACCTCTCTGGCAGGATTCGAGGCGTTGCTACGCGGAAAAGAAACAACCTGCTATGGCCAGCCTTTTTACGCCGGATGGGGGCTCACGCAAGACAAGGCCCCCCTGCCCCGCCGCACGCGGATTCTGTCGCTGGATGAGCTGGTCGCAGGGGCCTTAATCTTGTATCCGCGTTATCTCAGCCGCGACGGAAAAAGTCTGACCACACCCGAAGAAGCGCTTGAAAGTCTTATCTGTTGGCGCGCCAAAAACAAAGGACGCCTCCCTTGGTGGAGCCGTCTCACACGCTTCCTCATCCGCCGGATGGAGGGGGTGACGTATACTCGGTTTCCTTGGAAAGCCGAGGATGCGATTCCGTGCAAAACACGCGCTCAGCGAAGCTGATGCGCCTTTTGCGCGGACAAAACGTTCGGGGCCCGAAGGGGCCCGAGTATAGAAAGGAAAAACTGGAGGCACGGGCCGGAATCGAACCGGCATACAAGGATTTGCAGTCCTCTGCATAGCCATTCTGCCACCGCGCCATCCGCTTGGAAAACCAAGGAGGGCCCACACTAGGTGCTTGAGCTTCCGAGGTCAAGCTTGTAGGATCGCCCCCAGCACTTCTAAAAGTATAGGAAAAGAGAGCTGTCCTACGGAAAGAGTGGTAGAATCCCCTCCCCCTCGTGGGGCTTGACGCGCAGCGTCGAGGCCGCAGGCTGGTGGGTGGGGGGAGCGCAGAAGAGATCAGGGGTGAGAGTCAGCACAGAATCTGCGGCCAGCAATCCGCGTCTTTGTCTTTGATTCAAAACATGATTTCCTGAACCCATGCCCCCCTTCCCCCAACATGTGGCCTTGACTCACAACCTCAAGGCCGCCCGGGAAAGGGATTCTGCTCACTCTTTTTGCATGGGGATCGTTGCTTTTGGAAAATGCTGCCAACCCGATATTTCTTTGGACTTTCTATGCTCTCTTCTCCCGCTCCTTCTCCTTATGCTCCATCCCCTTATGACAGTGCGCGTGCGCATATGGTCGAGGGGCAGTTGCGCCCCAATCAGGTGACGGATCCGCGCATACTGGCCGTTATGGGACAGGTCCCGCGCGAGCTTTTTGTGCCCTCAACGCTTGTAAATGTCGCCTATCTGGACGAGGATATGCCCTTGATTGCAGGACGGGCTCTTATGCCTCCTATGGTGCTGGCGCGGGTGATTCAGGCGCTCGAGATTAAATCCGGCGACCGCGTTTTGGATCTTGCCCCGGGGACGGGCTATTCCACTCTTGTCCTGTCTTATTTGGCGCATGACGTCATTGGTGTGGAGCCTCACGCGCTTTTATGCCAAGAGGCGGAGACAGCACTTGCCACTTCTCCCCCTCACGGAAAAGCCAAGATTCTCGCAGGAGCGCCGGTCGAAGGCTGCGGGGCCTATGCCCCCTTTGATGCGATCCTGATCAACGGGTCGGTTGAGCAGATTCCGCCGCTTCTCTTTGCCCAGCTTTCCGAAGGCGGCCGCTTGGCCGCCGTAATGCGGAACCCCAACGGGTGCGGCGAGGCGCGTCTTTACCGCAAGAAAAATGACGGGGTCATCGAAACGATTCTCTTCGATGCCCAGATTCGGCCCGCGCCTGGCTTTGACATTCCGCGCGGTTTTGCCTTTTAACACTTCCGAAAGAAACGACATGCCTGATCCTTCTCTCCCTCTGGCCGAGGAACCGACGCCTGTTGACAACGGCAAGGAAATGCTGCGCACGATTGTCTCGGCGCTGCTGATTGCGCTTTTGGTGCGCACCTTTTTGTATGAGCCTTTTAATATCCCTTCCGGCTCCATGGTGCCCTCTTTGCTGGTGGGGGATTATCTTTTTGTGTCAAAATTCTCTTATGGCTATGCGGATAAGGGAACTTTTGCGGGGCTTGTCTCTTTTCCCGGGCGGCTCGGCGGCCATGCGCCGCAGCGTGGAGACGTTGTCGTGTTCAAACTTCCGCGCGATCCGTCCATTGATTACATCAAACGTCTGATTGGCTTGCCGGGCGATACAATCCAAATGCGGCAAGGGATCCTTTACGTGAATGGCGCGTCGGTTGACCGAGATCGACTAGCGGAACCGTTACCTCTGGGGCATCCGTCTTCTCGGGCCATTGATTACACCGAGCATTTGCCTCAAGGCCCCGCGCATCTGATCCGCAAGCTGGGTGATGAAAACCCGCTGGATGATACGGATGTTTTTACAGTTCCCCCCCATCGCTATTTCTTTATGGGGGATAATCGGGACAATTCACTGGACAGCCGTACCGTCAATGTCGGCTTCGTGCCGGAAGAAAATCTAGTCGGCAAGGCCGAGTTCCTCTTTTTCTCGATCGATGAAAGCGCCCATTTCTGGGAGATCTGGACGTGGCCATGGACAGTCCGGTGGGACCGTCTGTTGAAGCACGTAGGATAGTGTCTTTCTTAGGCTCGACTTTCGGCACGACTCTCTTTATTTTGCCTTCTCTCAAGGGCCTGTAGTTCAGTGGTTAGAACGCACCGCTCATAACGGTGTTGTCGCAGGTTCGAATCCTGCCGGGCCCACCACTCTTTAGAAACCATAGGCCCCCCTTGGCTGAAAAAACGCCCCGATGAAAAGCAAATGCCCAAATAATCCTTCAGAACAGTGAGGCAAACCCCATGGTGTTATGGATAGCGAATGTGCTGGGATTCGTGGTTGCGTATCTTTTGGGCTCGATACCCACGGGCTATTTGGCGGGAAAACTGCTCAAAGGCATTGATATCCGAGAGCATGGGTCCAAATCCGTTGGGGCGACAAATGTTTTGAGAACCTTAGGGAAAGGGCCTGCGCTGGTCGTGCTTTTGGTCGATGTGCTGAAAGGTGTGGCCGCCATCGTCTTTGTCAGATGGTTTTATCCTTGGCTTTGCACATTTCCCTCCCTTACGCCACCAACATCCCTTGATATGCAAGCAGGGATTTCTTGGGCTGTGTGCGTAGCAGGACTTGCCGTGTTGGTGGGGCATAGCCGGTCGATTTGGTTAAATTTTACAGGGGGCAAATCCGCAGCAACAGGTCTTGGTATGTTGCTGGCGCTGTCTTGGCCGGTGGGGGTTGGTACGGCCCTGGTCTTTAGCGCGGTGCTGGCTGTTTTTCGAATTGTTTCCCTCAGTTCCATGCTCGCGGCCTTGGCGGCGATCATACTCATTTGCGCCCTAGACCAACCGGCCCCCTATCGATTGCTGGTCATTGCCGGAGGGCTTTACGTGATTGTGCGGCATCGCGCCAATATTCAGCGGCTACGGGCCGGAACAGAGCCGCATCTGGGGCAAGGCCGCACAAAATGATCCTCTTGAGGCGGCGCCTTCTCAGCCCAATGAAAACCCCCATACGCCGGATTCTTTACGCTTTCTGTTTCTTTTTGTGTCTTGCTGCAGGGGCGAGGGCCGAAACCGTCTCGGTTCTCCCATCGGGGGATGAGATTCTTTTAAACGATGGGCGGGTTCTCCGCCTGCCCGACATCAAAGCCGCGCCTGAAGCGCAAGCTTTTCTGGAGTCCTACGTCAAAGGCCATGCGCTTACTGTGTCTGCGGGGACTCAAGACCGTTATGGACGGATAGAGGCGCAAGCCTTTCTGGAAGGCAATAAAACCTCACTCGAAGAAACGCTTGTGCGGGAAGGGTTGGCTTTTGTGTATCCCTGTTTGGGCGATCCCGATCTTTTGGACGGGCTGATCAAACAAGAACAAGCGGCGCGGCGCGATAAAAAGGGACTATGGGCGCACGCTCAAGATACGGAGGCTTCGGATGCGGCTTCTTTGGCAGGACAATACGGCTTTATCACAGGGACGGTTTCTTCCGTCCAAAAGATCAAAACCAAGACCGTTCTTTTCTTTGGCCCCGAAACACAGCCTGTTTTTACGATCATCTTAGCCGCTAAACAGGCGCATATTTTTAAGAAAGACGGAGATGATCCCTTCTCATGGGCTGGACGAAAAATCCGCGTGCGCGGCTGGATCGAGGCGAAATCCCCCCCTACCGTAACGCTCAGCGACCCGCATCAGCTGGAAATTTTGTCTCCGTAAAGCCGTCGAAGCGTTGAAAAAGCGTGATTAATGCTTTTGAACTTTTCTTCAACAAGCGGATCGCCCCCATGCAGATCCGGATGATATTTTTTAACCAGAATCCTGTATTGTTTTTTAATAGCAGGAAAATCAATCGGCGGCTCTAGATCAAGCGTCACCAAAGCCTCGCGTTCGGCTTGAGGAAGAGGCGGCACAGGGGACGGCGCGTCCTCTTGCGTTTCCGACTCGCCGAAAATATCACGCATAGCCTTTGCACGGAGCTTGTTTTCCTCTCCCCCCGCCCCCCCCGCCTTGAGACCCCACCGTCCCAAAGGCCAAGAGGGACGCTCCCACACCGTTGCATCGCGGGTATAGGATTCGACCTCTTCGGGAGAAAGCCCTGCGAAATAATTCCATGTTTGGTTATAGGCGCGAACATGATTCAGGCAGAAAAAGTAGTAATCCTGCAGCCGGTCGCGGCTTTTCGGCGCACGGTAATCCCCCGCCTGCCCGCAATCCGGATGATCGCAGAGGCGGCGTTTGACCGGAGAATCCGACCGGAACAAAAAAGACTCTTTCGCAGGGCGCATAGGAAGCAATTATAGCACGCAGAAAAAGCGATGCGCGTAAGAAAATCTATTCCACAAGAGCCCTTTTTCTGTCACCGTTTATGTTCTTTTCTGGTTAGGAAAACGCAGTGACTCGCAACATTCCCCTTCTTTACCTGCACAAGTTTTTGATCTATTTCGCGCCCTATTCAGCTTTTTTAGTGATTTATTTCAATCAAGTAGCGGGTTCCTATACCGCCGCTATGCTGGTTACGGCGGTTGGAGCCTTAGCCAGCGCTTTTTTGGATATTCCAACGGGCGTCTTTTCAGATCGAATGGGACGTCGGCGGACCATCGCGCTCGGATCTTTTTTCTACGTCTTGGGCCTTTCATGTTACGCCTTTGCCCATGGTCTTCCTCTTTTGCTGACCGGGGCTGTCCTTTTGGGAATGGGGCGCTGTTTGTTCAATGGAAACAATACCGCGCTTTTGTATGAAAGCCTGAGGACAACAGACGGCACCCATCTTTTCGCGCATCATCACGGGCGTATCGGCACGATCTTTCAGCTTTCACTGGCCATCTCCGCGCTTTGCGGCGGCTTGCTGGCCTTGGTTAATTTGCGCGCTATCTTTCTGGTTAGCATTGTGCCTGTGGCCCTTGCGTTCCCCCTCTGTTTCTTTCTTCAAGAGCCAGAGATTCACGTCACGCGCCAAACCAAAGACATGGCCCATCTTTACGAAGCCTGTCGGCTGGTTTTGCGGAGCCGAAAACTCTTCCTTTTGATTTTAGGACAGGCGCTCTCCAAGGCTATAAGCGACACCACTTTTAGTTTCAAACCAGCCCTTGTGAGCCTCATCTGGCCAACTTGGTTGGCCGGGTTTTATCGAGCGGGATCTCAAACTTTAGGGGCTATCAGCTTTTGGTTCGCCAATCAGATTATTCAGAAGGTTAGACCTGCGCGTGTGCTTGTTCTGTCTCAAATCTACTGGTTCGTGACCCAAGGCCTTGCCGTTCTTTTGATGAATGAAGCCTCGCCGCTTCTGATGGTCGTAGAAAATGTGCCTTACGGTCCCTATAGTGTAGCGGTCGACCTTATGCTCCAAAACGAATTCACGGATGCGCAACGCGCGACGCTTGGGTCTTTGGCAAGCTTTTCGACCAGTATCTTTTATGCACTCTCCTCCTTAGCCATCGGGTATGTCGCGGATGAATGGGGGCTTCAAGCCGGAATCGGGTTCGGCATTATCCTGAATGGGTTAACCTTACCGATCTTTTTGACTCTCGCGCGTCGGCATTTTTAACGCATGGTGGCGAAGTGCCGTTTCTGAGGTTGTGCTGTCCAATTCCGCTTTAAAGGCTAGGCTGGGGATGGAAACGCGCTTTATGCATTTTCCTTGCTGATTTTGGTATAAAAACCGATCCAGTTGGCCGTCATAAAGAGGATCAATGAGAGGGCTAGAAAACCGTCTCTGGTCGCATAGAAAAGCAGGCCATTCATGAGTGTCACAAGGGTAAAAATAAAGGGGCCAAGCTTCAGAAGCCTATCGGCGACTTTCTGGCTTTTGACCCAATCAGCCCAAGCAAAACAGCTGCACCCAAGGATGATGCCCAGACCCAAAGCCGTTTGCGTCAGCGCCGCGAAGGAGGATCCTTTCATCAGCGCATCCACAACGAGTCCGGCTCCATTGAAACAGAGCATGCCAAAGGCGATGCCAACAGGCTTCGCACGCAGGCGGAAAAGAAGTTTGGGGGGCGCGTAAACGAAAGCGCTTTGAGCGCGATGCCTAAGCCACAAGATTGTGGCGCTTGCGCATCCCTTTTCTTGCTCAATCGCTAGTATTTGAGAATCGGCGAAAGCCAAAAGGACAGAGTGCGCGACGAAGGTGAATAAAAAGCCCGCCAATTTCGGGTAACTTACCCAGCCTTGGGCGTTGAAGGCAAAGCCAAGATAGCAAAGATCGCCGCCGATATTCCCAAGCGCCATAAGGGAGAAAGAATGTCGTCTGACATAGCCAAGAATGTTCATCCTGTTTTTACCCCGTCCCTTTTCGCGTTTGGCATTCCAGCAGAATATCGCGGGCGATGGGGACGGCGATATGTGCGCCGCTGCCGCCGTGTTCGACGATAACGGAAATGGCATAACGCGGTTCGGCCCGTGGCGCGTAGCCCATGAACAGGGCGTGATCGCGCTCTTTCCACGGGAGATTCTCGTTTTTCGTGACGCCGTCTTCATGCTCGGCCTCGCTGATATGACGGACCTGCGCGGTCCCTGTTTTTCCGGCCATTTCCATGCCTTCTTGGAGGATACGCGCGGCATAGGCTGTTCCCGTTGGTGCGTTGATGACATCCGCCATGCCTTGCCGGACGATGTCAAGATGCCGCGGATCCAGCCCCATTAAGGGGCCTTCCGTGGTTACCGCTTCTTTCCCGCCTATTTTCTTGGCCAGATGGGGCGTGATGGCGCGGCCTCCATTCGCAATCCGCGCGGCCGCCACGGCAAGCTGAAGGGGCGAGGCCAACATATACCCTTGTCCAATCGCGGCGATCAGGGTTTCGCCCTGCTGCCATGCCTGATGCTTTGTTGCCTGTTTCCACGAACGGCTCGGCACAAGGCCGCTGCGCTCATGAGGCAAATCAATGCCTGTCTTCGTGCCCAAACCGAAGCGCTGAGCCATTGCCTGGATCCGGTCGATCCCGATTTTGTGGCCGAGGTCATAGAAATAGGTGTCGCAGGATCCTGCAATCGCCTCGACCATATTCACGCTGCCATGCCCCCCATGTTTCCAGCAATGAAAGGTATGAGAGCCAAATTCATAATAGCCCGGGCAAAAAGTGCGATCTTCGGGGTTCACAAGACCCGAATCCAGCGCGGCCAAGGCTGCTATCGGCTTGAAGGTCGAGCCGGGCGCGTAAACGCCTCCAACGACTTTGTTCAGCAAGGGCGCATGCATATCGGTGTTCAGCTGCGCCCAATCTTCTTGCCCGATGCCGAAGGTAAAAAGATTTGGATCGAAGCTGGGTTGCGAAGCCAGCGCGAGAATTTCTCCGTTGCGAATATCCAGCACAACGGCTGCCCCCCCTTCTTCGGCGGCCAGACGTTGCTGAACGAATTGTTGCAGTCCGATATCCAGCGCAAGAGTCAGTTCTGTGCCCGCAAGGGGGGCCCGATGAGACAATTCCTGAACAACGCGACCATGAGCATTGACTTCCATTTCGACATCGCCCGCTTCGCCGCGCAACGGCGTATCATAGGCTTTTTCGATCCCATTTTTGCCGACGCGAAAGCCCTGCGCGCGGAGCATATCCGCATCGTCGTCTTCCTCGTCATCGTCAATCTCGGCCTCACTGACGGTGCCGACATAGCCCAGCACATGGGCTGTAACCTCGCCATAAGGATAGGAACGCACCTCGCCCGCATCTAAATCGACTCCCGGCATGTCGGGGATGCGCACGGCGACCGAGTCCATCTGATCCCTTGTCAAATTATCCCGTACGATCACCGCGTTGAATCCCTGTCGGTTTTTCATATCCCGCGCGATCCGTTTTAGATCCGTGTCCTCAAGCGACAAAAGAGGACCCAATTTGCCCATCAGATCGCTGAAATCCTCGATCTGTTCCGGAAGCAAGACGACCCGATAGGTTTGATCGTTGAAGGCCAGAGCTGCGCCCGAGCGATCCAGAATCCGTCCCCGTGGCGGCGCGACAATCCGCAGGCTGATGCGGTTTTCCTCCGCCATTTGGCGGTATTTCCCGCCTTCAAGGATTTGCAGATAATAAAGGCGACCCGCCAAAAGGGCAAAAAGCCCCGTCTGCGCCCCCGCGATCAAAGCCGCGCGGCGCGTGAAGAGTCTTACTTTTTCTGAATCGCCGGCCATGAGAGTCCTGCTGAAAGGAGGCGAGAGATAGCATGCCAAAACGGCAAAAACAAAACACTGTTGAGGGTAAAAATTGGTTTGGGATCAGAGGGCCGAAAGGTCCAGCGCTCGCGCATAGACTTCTTTCTTTGGCAGACCCGTTAATGCCGCGACTTCGGCTACGGCATCGCGCAGAGACAATTGAGACAGCCGGGCAATCAAAAGGGCGTCAAGATCTATGGGATCTTCCTCTGCCCTCCCGCCGACCAGAATCACAATCTCTCCTTTGGTTTCGGTTTGGGCGTAATGCTGCGCCAGCGCGGCAAGCGTGCCTTGCCGTGTTTCCTCGAATAATTTGCTGATCTCGCGCGTCACAACGGCAGGACGGTCAGGCCCCAAGATTTCTTTCATATCCGTAAGACTCGCGGCCAAACGCGCAGGGGATTCGTAAAAAATAAGTGTCGCCTCTACACGGCGCAGGGGCGTAAGTTTTGTTTGCCGTGCCGCGCTTTTAGGGGGCAGAAAGCCCGCAAAGAGGAAACAATCCGTTGGCAGCCCCGATCCCGCAAGGGCTGTAATCACAGCACAGGCCCCGGGCAAAACGGTGACGGCATGACCCGCAGCACGGCAGGCGCGGACGAGTCGAAAGCCCGGATCGGCGATTCCCGGAGTCCCCGCATCGCTGATCAAGGCCACCGCTTGCCCCTGTTCCATACGCGCGATAAGAGCTGCTCCAGCCCCGTCTTCGTTATGCTCATGATAGGCTAGAGTCGGCGTTGAAATACCGAAGGCGTGGAGCAAGACGCCGCTGGTGCGGGTGTCCTCGCACGCAATCACATCGGCCTGCGCCAAGGTCATCAAAGCGCGTAACGTAATATCCCCCAAATGCCCCAAAGGGGTTGGCACCAGATAAAGGCCGGCAGGGAGTTTACAGACTTCCGCGTTCAGGCTAGCCTCCAATAGGTTCCTAGTCATTTGCGGGTAATCTGGCGATGCGTTCTTCTCTTTTTTCTTGGGCATGTCTGGCCGTCCTCGGTCTTTCATTTCTGGCGGGGTGTGCGGAGTCTCCGCCCGCTTCGGGCAGCCTAGCCCGAAAGCCGGTCGCGGTTCAAATGCCGATGCCAAGCCATGCCGCGCCGAGCGCACCCACCCCATCGCCCCTTCCTGCACCCGTTCAGCCTTTCAGAGTCGCGATTCTGTTGCCTTTGACTGGCCCTCAGGCGGATTTAGGCCATGCGATGTTAAACGCCGCGCAACAGGCTGTTTTCGATGCGGCGGGTGAGGGATTTGAGCTTCAGCCTCAAGATACGGCTGCGACGGGCGGCGCGGGGGCTGCAGCTGCTACTGCTTTGGATTCCGGCGCACGCCTTTTGATAGGCCCCTTATTCGCGGCCGATGTATCCGAGGTTGCGCCTTTGGCGCAACAAGCGCATTTGCCGATATTGCCTTTATCGAGCGATGTGTCTCTGGCTCGCCCGGGAGTCTATGTGATGGGGCATGACCCTGCCGCGCAGGTTGATCGGGTCGTTTCCTATGCCGCGCAACATGGGAGTAACGGCTTTGCCGCGCTGATCCCTGAAACGCCGTATGGAGATCTTGTGGCCAAAGCGCTGCAGACTTCCGTTGCCCGGCAAGGGAAGAATTTGATCGGGATTGAGCGAGTCGCGCCGGACGGAAAAAATCTTGACGCAGCGGTCAAAAAAATCGCAGCTCAGCGCAAGGGGATCGACGCGCTGTTTTTGCCGGAGAGCGGTGAGGCGCTGAAGAAAACCGTCGCGCGTCTCGCGGCGGCCGGAATCGACAGCGCGCATTTACACGCGTTGGGCACAGGAGTCTGGGACGATGCGAACGGGATTGCTCTTTTACCGTTGTTGAAAGGGGCGTGGTATGCCGCGCCGGACCCCGCCTTGCGGATGCGCTTTAGCGCCGCCTATAAAGAGGCGTATGGGGGCGAGCCGCCGCGTTTGGCAACTTTGGCCTATGATGCGACAGCGCTGGCTGCAGCGATGGCCAAGCACGGGCATGTGGACGGGGAGGCAGGGCTTGCGAATCCGAACGGCTTTGCGGGACTTGACGGAATCTTCCGCTTGAAACAAACGGGGGAGGTCGAACGGGGCCTTGCTGTTATTGAATGGGGGGAGGCAGGGCGTTATGTCGTCGATCCGGCTCCTAAAAGTTTCGGGTCAGGTTTATGAAGGGGGTAAATTGTGAAAGTAAAAGAGACTGAAGGGGTGGGGGAATCTACAGTTCTTGTTGAATCACCCTCCTGTCTCTTACTCTAACTGCTTCTTTTCTTTTTGAGGTTTATACCTATGCTCAATCGTCTGCGTTTCCGTTCTTCTGGCTTTACGCTGGTTGAAATGGCGATCGTCTTGGGAATCGTCGGTATTCTAACGACCGGCCTCTGGCGATTGATGGACACTAGCAGCCATCAATCTAAAGATCAGGCCACGGCCCAGCAGCAGACAGCGCTGATTCAGGCCGTGCAAGCCTTTTTGGCGGATACGGGGACGAGCACTTTAACCTGTACGGGGCCCGTGCCTTCAATACATGGACAAACGCTTTTATCTCAGATGGACCCAAATACGGTAGCTACGATTCCGTTAACGGTCAGTACGACAAATATTACTTCAAGCAGTGCTGCTAAAACTGTTTGCCTCGATCTTGTCAGTTTTCTTCCTTCGGGATTCACAAGCACAACAACCAATCCCTATGGGCAGTCTTATGCAATCCAAGTTATGAAAGATGGTCAGCCCGCTGGGAATGCCCCTCAATCTTATTCCTTTATGATCGTCACGACAGGTGGTTCTACCATTTCCGACCCCGATGGGGGCCGTATTTCGGGGTTAATTGGCAACGATGGTGGCTTTATTTACACCGCGCCCGTTTGTACGGCGGCCTCTTCCACTAAAGCCGCGTGCGGTGCGCTGGGCGGATGGACAATTCCGGATGTGACGGCAGCCCCCACGGCAGGTTATTCTTTTGGAGCGGCAGTCCCAGCCTACGGCCATCTGGCGAGCCGGACTTTTGTCTCAACCCTCACCTCGAATATGAGCAATTGGCTCGCCCGCGCTCCTATTCCAATGGATGCATCCCATTTCCAAAATACCATGACCACAGATCTTTATCTTGGGGGCAAGAATCTTTTGATGCAAACATACGGGGGATCGGGGACGGGCACCATTAACCTTCAAGGCGGAACAATTGATGCCAGTGCGGCGGGTAGCATAATCAATTTAGGCGCGGGAGGAACGATCACTGGCACTGCAGCAGGAGGAGGAAATCCTATTTTCATTGACCTGCACGGAGCAAGCGCATCCAACACTAATCCCCTGTTTTCTATCATGGACAGTAGTTGCGGTGGAAGCTGTTCACCAACGGCTCCGAACGTTATGAGTATTACTGGAAATGTAGGCATGGCCGGTGGAACTCTAACCGCCTTAGATCTCTACGCCACTAACATTACCTACAACACCTCCGACCGACGGCTAAAAAAGGATATTCATCCGCTTGAGGGATCGCTTGATAAGGTTTTGCAGTTGGATCCTGTTTCCTTTACCTATCGTAACTCGGGGCAGAAAAGCATGGGCGTGATTGCCCAAGATCTTCAGAAGATTTACCCTGAACTGATTGGGACGGACTCGAAGAACCATCTTGCGGTCAATTATATAGGGCTGATCGCCCCGCTGATTGAGTCCGTGCAAGAGCTGAAAAAAGAAAACGACGACCTCCGCACGGCTTTAACCGCGCAAGAAGCGCGTCAGGCCCATATCGAAGAGGAGCTTAAGGCCTTACAAAAATAAGACTGAAGTTATTATCTCTTTCCGTATCCGAGGTATCTGTTTATGAGCTGGCTTACCAATCTTGTTCGTCCGAAAATTCGCGGTCTTGTGGGCGAGAAGAAAGACATGCCCGATAATCTGTGGGAGAAATGCCCGGGCTGCAGCGCGATGCTTTTTAAGCGCGAGCTGGAAGATAATCTCAATGTGTGTCGCGCTTGCGGCCATCATTTGAAGCTGGATCCCGTCAAACGGCTCGGCAGCTTGTTCGATGGCGGGGCGTATCGGTTGGTAGAGGTTCCCAAGGTCCCACAGGATCCGCTAAAATTCCGCGATCAGAAACGCTATGCCGACCGTCTGAAAGACGCCCAAAATAAGAGCAAAAGACAGGATGCTATCGTTGTGGGCGAAGGGAGTGTCGGAGGCGTGAAAACGGTTATTGCCGTTTTCGACTTCGGCTTTATGGGCGGTTCTATGGGCATGGGCGTGGGCGAGGCGATTGTAACGGCCGCCCGGCGTGCGGTCGCGTCGAAATCGGCTCTGGTTGTTCTGCCGGCCTCAGGGGGGGCGCGGATGCAAGAAGGGGCTTTGTCCCTCATGCAGATGCCGCGTACCATCATTGCCGCTAATCAGGTGAAAACAGCAGGGTTGCCTTTTATCGTGGTGCTCACCGATCCAACGACAGGGGGTGTGACCGCAAGTTTTGCTATGGTCGGGGATATCCATATTGCCGAACGCGGTGCCCAGATCGGCTTTGCGGGGGCGCGGGTGATTGAAAGCACCATTCGCGAGACTCTGCCGCCGGGCTTTCAACGGGCCGAATATTTACGGGATCACGGGATGATCGATATTGTTGTAACGCGCCACGAATTGCCCGAAACGCTGGGACGGATCTTGCGTTTTCTCCGCAAGGAAAAAGCCCCCCGCCGCGATCAGGGTCCTTTTCTAACAGGCCCCGTGCCGCATGGGGCCAAGGCCAAGGGGTAAAGGCCTTTTTTGACCCCGTATTGAAATCCCCCTTGCTCCCTTTCTCTCCCTCTGGCAAGAGCTGGGGGATGGGAAAAGCCCGATCTTTGCGTCCTTCTTGCGCCGCTGTGCTGCTAGGCCTCTGTGCCGTCAGTGTCGGCGTGCCCTGCCGCGCCGAGATGCCGCCGATCGGTTATGTGGGCGAGGTGCCTCGGCCGCCCGCACTTCCTGCTCTTCCGATGCCTTTGGGCTATGTAGGGGAAGTGCCGCGTCAAACGCCTCTGGCTCCTGTGGCGCCCCCCCCTCAAAAACAAGCTCTTGCCGTTCAACAGCCGCTCTCCCATACAGGCGAGACTCTCATCCGCGCGCAGATCCTGAAGACGGATTCTGCAACGGGTATTTTGACGGCGACGGGCAAGGTTGAAATTATCCGTAACGATCACGCGCTTCATGCCGATCAGGTCACCTATAATCAAAAGACAGGGGTGATGGTGGCCGATGGGCATGTGGTGCTCCGCGCCGCCTCGGGCGAGGTGACTTTTGCCGATCATCAGGAAATCACAGGGGATTTGAAGGAGGGGGTTGCCGAAAAAATGGCGATTCTTTTCCAAGATAATTCGCGTATGGCCGCCGCGCGCGCGACCCGTTACGAGGGGCGTTATACCGTTGCCGATCATGCTCTCTACTCGCCGTGTAATGTTTGCCGTGAAAATCCGGATCAACCGCCTTTGTGGCAGCTGAAGGCCGATACGGTTACGCATGATAACGAAGCGCATGAGATTTATTATCACGATGTGACGGTAGAAATGGGCGATGTGCCTATTTTGTATAGCCCCTATTTGTCTATGGCGGATCCGTCGGTTCAAAGACAGCAGGGTTTTCTTTCTCCCTTGCCGGGTCTTTCGCCCAGTCTTGGCGCTTCTGTCAAAATCCCTTATTATATTGATATCGCGCCCGAGCAGGATCTGACCGTAAGCCCCACTTTCAGCACGGTAGACACGGCGCAGATTGCGGCTGATTACAGGCGGCGCTTCGCCCAAGGCCAACTCTCGCTTCAAGGATCGGTCACAAGGGCCGATCTGATCAACGAAAACGGAGTGGATCAGGGCCAGCAATGGCGCGGTCATCTGTTCGGTGCTTTTCTGTATGATATCGACGCCACTTGGCGCGCGGGCAGCGATTTTCAGTATGTATCGGATAAAAGCTATTTGCATCGATATGGCTATTCCTCGTTGGATCAAACGATCAGCCGCGCCTATGTCGAAGGCTTTTCGGAACGCAATTATCTTGGCCTTAATTCCTATGCTTTTCAGGATTTGAGGCCGAACAGCCTAGCCGCCGAGCCTTTTGTCTTGCCCTCTATGACCCTCAGCGCGTTGGGTGCACCGGCCGATACATTCGGTGGGCGGTGGTCCTTTGATGCGAACACGCTTATCACGACCCGCAACAACAGCGGCGCTCCGCTGGCCCAACAAGGGCCGGACACGCGGCGGCTGTCAACCAATGTGGGGTGGGAGCGGCAGCTGATCTCTGACACCGGGTTGGTTACAACGGTTTCCGGTCTCGCGCGTACCGATAGTTATTGGGCAACGCATATCTCAGCCCTCAATGGGTCTGGAACAAATTATGACCAAGCTCTTTTTACGCGGCCTTTTACACAAGCCAATGTCCTTATGCGCTACCCCATGGGGCGCAGCGGCGACGGGTATCAACAGATTGTGGAGCCTATTGTCTCCTTCACGGCCGCGCCCGATGTCCGGTCCATCGCAAAGCAACCCATCGAAGACAGTTTGGATGTCGAATTTGATGAAACAAACCTCTTTTCACCCAATCGCTTCACAGGAAGTGATTTGATCGAAGGCGGCAGCCGCGCGACCTATGGAATTCGCCAGATGCTCACGACGACTTCCGGCGCGCATATCGATATTTTTGGAGGTGAAAGCTATGATTTCACGCGCAACAATCTGTTCCCGTCCCAATCAGGCCTGAATGGGCATGCTTCGGATTATGTTGGGCGCATGGATTTCATGCCAGCCAATTGGTTCGACGCGAATTACGGCTTCCGGCTCTCACAAGCCAATCTTTCACCCCAGCAGCAAGATGCGCAGGTTTCATTCGGTGCGCCCATTCTTCGTCCATCCATACGGTATATCGAAGCCTATGAAACGGACACGGCGACCAATCTCGTGGATCTGGTACGTCAGGCGACTCTTGGCTTTACGTCTAAATTTGCAACCTATTGGATTCTGAAAGGCGAGCATACCCAAGCCTTCGATCCTCAGCCCGGCCCGCGTAATTCCTCGCTATCTTTAAATTACGTCGATGAATGTTTTGCAGCCGGTGTTACGGTCGGGCGCGAGAACACAACGCGCGTAGATATGAATTCTGGCACATCAGTTGGGTTTCATCTGTATTTACGGAATTTAGGGGGATTTCATACAGACTCGGGCGCGGCTCCCGGTGTTACAAATCAGGGCATGTCCTCCGGCTTTCCTTCCAGCGTTCCTGCCGAATTTAGGCCGATAGAGCCGTAGAAAATCTAAAACATATTCAATTGCATCCGCGCTTCGTCTGACATCATCGACTGATCCCACGGAGGATCCCAGACAAGGGCCACGCTGACCTCGCGCGCGTCGGTTTCCATCCGCACAGCGGCTTGCACACGAGAGGGCATTTGCTCGGCAACAGGACAATTCGGTGTCGTGAGAGTCATATCGACGGCGACATCAAACAACCCGCCCTCTAACGGCCGCACATCGACGCGATAGATCAGGCCAAGATCGTAAAGATTGACCGGAATTTCGGGATCATAAACGCTTTTGATTCGGGTGATCACGCGCGTACCGAAATCAGAAATGGCGGCAGCGGTGTCCTCTGGTTTGGACGGAAGGGTCATTCGGTTGACGCGGCTCCTTCTTGTTTCAGGGCGGCCTGCAGAGTATGCCATGCCAGCGTTGCACATTTTACGCGTACAGGATAATCGCGCACGCCCGACAAAGCGGCGATGCGGTCTTTATCCTCTTCTTCTATACCTGTTTCATCGGCGCTTTGGCCTGTGCATGCGGCATGCATATAGGCAAAAAGTCTGTCAATTTCGGGCAGGCTTTTCCCCTTGACCATTTCCGTCATCATTGAGGCTGAGGCGACCGAAATCGCGCAACCGATTCCCTGAAATGCCGCGTCTTGAACCATGCCTGCGGCATCCATCGTCACATAGAGGGTGAGCCGATCGCCGCACAAGGGATTATGCCCCAAAGCCTCCCGCGTTGGCTGGGAGGGAATACGAAAATTGCGGGGGCGTTTCCCGTGGTCAAGGATCAAATCCTGATAAAGATCGCGAAGATCATCGCTCATACGTTCGCTTTCGGGATATAACGGCTAGACAAAACAGCATCCACGCGCTGATCGAGAGAGAGGGCCTCGGAGTCATCCAAAGGACAATAGTCGGCGATTTCTTGAAGCTTCCACGATTCTTCTTCACGCATTAGGCGTCCAATCACATGAAGCCTGTCCTTTTTCTGCGTTTTCAGAGTGGCTGAGAAAATCTCTGTTTCGCCCCATGTATTGATAAAAGACCATGAACCGCCCTTGATTTCATCGAAGCCGTGATGATTGGACACAATTACAAAAAACACGCTCTCAATCGCGGGATCAAGGGCCGAGAGATTGACCTGCATATCCTCGTCGAATAAATCCCCCGTGCCGGTCATATCGTCGCCGGAATGAATGAAGGCGGATTCTTTGCCGATGGCCTCTTCTTCCTCGACAGATACGGGCGAAACGAAGGAATGGCGTTTGCCGTTTTTATCGTAGCAAAAGGCGCAGAGATCGAGATCAAAACTCTCCATTTTCTCTTGGGCAAGATATTTCGCAAGAGCCTTGCGCCGCTTTTCTTTTTCCGTGCGCAGCCGTTCTTCTTGCAGCTGGTAGTCCCGTATAAAAGGGATGAAGGAAAAAAGGGAGACAAGTCCGTTGGGACGGGGCTTTGCCTTCAAGGCGCGCGCAAGCTTCGCATATTCGACCCGCGCGGCGGCAGGAGATTCCAGCGCGTGGGCTTCGGCCAGATCGTCCCGCTCTAAAGGATCCCACTTGATGCCGACGCGAAACCGCGCCTGTTTCGCTTGTGGAAAAATGTGTGAACGCAAGTCAGTCACCGAAAGCCCCTCCCGTTGAAGCTCAGATCTCGTTCTTATCCCAAGGGTCCTAAATTTTAACTTCTGCGAGTCTTTGAAGAAAATTTACGGCCTTCGGCAGCATGCAGCATATAGCACGAATTTTGCTGCCTGTGAGAGAGAATTGAGGCGATTCTATACTGCGAGACGTTACAGGCTGACCTTTTTGCTCGACACCGCGCGCTCTGCGTCCTGAGTGCCGCTGGCCGGGTTGAGTCGTTAGCGGGCAGGGCGGCGGCTATGGCTCGCGGGGTGAAGATGGGGAACAAGGTGAATTTAAAGTGCCGTCTACATCAGACACTATAGCTTTGATTTTGGAGATATGTGGAGGGAAAGTATCCATTAAGCTTTCCTAACAGCCCTTTCGAGAATTTCAGCATTGATTAGACCATCTTCAAATGTAGCTAATACACCTTTGTTTTCGCCCTGTATAGTACGTACTAAATAATCAAGATAGCGTGGGTAGGCGACACGGAAGGCCGAATTGTTGAGAGGTTGTTCTGGTGGTTCTTGCAAGTTAATACCATCTGGACCAACAAATGAAATAGTCTCACCAGAATTTGTCCATTCTATTAACTGGCCTATACCTGCTTTATATTGAAACTCTGCTGCTCCTTCTGTTCCTTCTACTCGGAATTCGAGAGTACGTTCCCCTTGGCTTATTGATGTAGTCGATATATGAACATGACATTTAGCAACTGAAAAGTCACATCTGAATACTTCGTCAATATTAGCATTAGCAGGTGAGTTTTTCTTCCATGAAGCACGGGGGGCTTGCGCTTCACCACTAACATTCTTTAAGTCAACATCGTTGTAATCATGGCCTGATATGAACATAGCTAAATCTACAAGGTGGCTTCCCATGGCAAACCTCTGACCTCCCCCTGTTTCTGTACTGTACATCCAATTTGCAAGTTTATCCCTTCTTAATGCTGATGTTCGTTCGAATAATGTGATGGAATATACAGTTCCAAAGTTACCATCACGGATACGTGTTCGTAAGCCCTCGATTGTTTCGAGTCCTCGAAGTTGAAAGTCAACATATATACGTTTTTTTAGATTGCTTAATAGAGTGTTGAAAGTATAAATTCCTATATCACCGATTAGAGGTTTCTCTATTAGCAGTACTCCTGAATAACTGTCTAAACTATTTATATATTCATACCTATTTTCAAGAGCCGTAGTGATGCATATTACATCTGGTTGCTGCGATAAAAGTTCAGACCAATTACAAGCTAAATCTGCAGGGAAACCTTCTTTGTTAAGTAGTTCTTGAGAGCGTTCAATACTTCGTCCAACCACGCCAACAACTTTAATTTCTGGATTACTCAGAGCATTTGCCAAGTGCGTCCGTATTCCGACACCCGTACCAACAATGCCAAGCTTCATCAAATATTCCTCTTGTTAAGGTGGCCCCACTTTGTGAGACAGAAAACGGGAAAGTTAAGGTGGAAACGGCCTCTGGTTGAAGAAGCCGGTTGTTACACCGGCTTCCAAGTTTTTTGACGGTCATCGGCTTCCCAGCCTGTACCGTGTGTGCACTGTACAAGTTTTTTGCTTAAATATCCATCCCTGATAGTGCCGGTGCTGCCGGAGTTAGGTTGGACGAGGCGGTCGCCAAACCAGCGGCGTAGATTTCATGGGGTCTTTAGTATACTCGGTTTCCTTGGAAAGCGGAAGGATTCGATTCCGTGCAATACACGCGCTCAGCGAAGCTGATGCGCCTTTTGCGCGGACAAAACGTGAGGGGTTCCGAAGGGGCCCGAGTATAGGGATTAAAAACTTTATAATTACCCCCAAAATCAGCAAGGAAAATGCATAAAGCGCGTTTCCATCCCAAGCCTATTTGGAGAAATGCGTTGTCCGGGTCTATACTACCCTGCGCCTAGCCTTTAAAGCGGAATTGAACAGCACAACCTCAGAAACGGCACTTCCCCACCATGCACAAACACGAACTCCTTGCGGTGACTAATCAGAGGCTGCGGCGGCAGGCGACTTTCGCGAGCCTTGCGGTGGCCTCGCTTCTGATTGCAGCCAAATTGGTCGCGTGGCTGATGACGGATTCGGTTGCGATGCTGACCTCGCTGTTCGATTCGACTTTTGATCTGGCCGCCTCTTTAGTTACGGCCTATGGGGTCGCGAGCGCGTTGCGCCCCCCTGACCGCGAGCATCGTTACGGCCATGGCAAGGCCGAGCCTTTAGCTGTTCTCGCGCAGGCGATTTTTATTATAGGTTCGTCTGTTGTTTTGGTTTACGAGGCTGCCAGCCGCCTCTACCATCCCCACCCCATTCACAATGATGGTGTCGCCTATAGCGTAATGGGGGTGGCGATTGTCTTGACCATCGCGCTGATTGTGTTTCAGCATTATGTTGTGAGCCAAACGCGCTCGGTCGCCATTGGCGCGGATAAGCTTCATTATGTAGGGGATCTGGCTGTAAATCTGTCCGTTATTGGGGCCTTTTTGCTCCATCGCCTGACGGGCATAGAGTGGTTTGATCCCGTATTTGCCGTCGCTATCGCCTCTGGACTTCTTGTTTCGGCTTTCCATATCCTCAAACACGCCTTGGTCTCCTTGATGGATGCCGAGCTTCCGCCCCAGCAACGCGCCCAAATCCGCGCAACGGTTCTATCAGTGCAGGGCGTGCGCGGAGTCCATGATCTACGCACGCGGTCGGATGGGGATCGAATTTTTATCGTCCTTCATGTTGAAATGGACGGCCAAATGACCCTTCTAGAGGCGCACAGCCTGTCAGAAAAAATCATGGACTCCCTAATGGCCCAATTTCCCCATGCGGACGTGACCATCCACCAAGATCCGGTGGGAATCATCGAAGACAGACTGGATACCCAAATCGAGGCCAGACAGAGGGAGGCCCAAAGCCCCTAAAAAGCCCCCTACCGACGTCCCGATTTTAAAGGCGCCGGATATCCGCCCATGGGGGTAAGGTGCTGAAGGCGGCTGCCCAGCATAGCGCGCAGGCGCGAAAGGCGTGTATCCGCCCGGCCAATATAGCCTTCGACTTCCGCCAAAAACAGAGTCGGGGCAGATTCGCCACGGCCTGTTGTATGGGACAAAAGCTGAAGCAGCTTATAGCCCGCTTTGCCTAGCAGACGCTTCATCTCGCTCTCCGGCACATGAGCGCAGTGAAGCGCAAGAAAGCTTCGGTCATCGCCTGTCAGTTCAGGATAAAGCGGTCCGAGGACAAGGCCGCCGGGCACGGCATGACGCGCATTGCCGCGCCCAACCTTCAACGTTTCAAAAGGAACGGCGGCGCAGATAGACAGTGTGTTCTTTTTGTCCCCCGCCAGAAGAGACCACCAAGAGTCTTTCTCGCCATCTTGGGGAAAGGGCACCAGCGCGAGCACCGCTTTTTCGGCTTGAGCCAATTTAACGGCCTCTCGTGCGGAAGGCGCTTCGATCAAGGGTGTAAAGGCACCAAAATAATCCCGCGCAAGATCCCACAGATGCTCGCCCTTCGCCGGAGTCGTCACGGCGACCTTAAAGGGAGCTTCTTGCTGGGTAAAGGCCGAGATCATCTCGCGCCACAGACGCACAACCAGCCCTTCGGGCAGCTTGCCTTGGGGGCGTGCCGTAAGGGTGCGCAAGATCTGGGCCTCCCGCCCGGGACGCAAACATAAAACCTGTTTGCTTTTCAGCTTGCGGATCTGATCGATGACATCGGCGCGTTCCAGAAGCAAATCGTGCAAAGCGGCGTCCAGCCGGTCGATGCGCACCCGTAAATCGGCCAAAGCCTGAGAGTCCGGATTTGCACTTGCGGTCTTAAGCGACATAATAGCCCCGTTATTTGTTTGTTTCCGTACGGAACATAGGACAAAGAAGGCCAAAAGTCCAACGCAGACACTACGTCCTAAAAACAGGATCAGCTTTTTGGGTAAGAGTTGAGCAAGATTCCAGAATAAAAGCCCTAGAAAAATCGAAATCTGCACGTGACGATAAGCTTCAATCTTTGGCCGTTTTTTTGAAAAGGCCCAGAAATCCGATTGATTTTAAACGCGAACAAGTTAGGTTGTCTCGCAGCAAGTCTAAAGGTTGCAAGAAACCAAGGTGCCTCACCCTATTTCTTGATCTTCTACCTTTTAGGGATTGCGTGTTGTCTTGTCCTAATTGAACTCGGCTTTCCAAGGAAACCGAGTATATTTCTAACACCTAGGAGACATCCATATGAGCAACGCTGTCGCTGTTTCCCGTGCATCCTTGTGGCGCGAGACCTTAACCGATCTAAAACCCGCACTCAAAGTCCAATGGCGCTGGGTTCTGGGCGTGGCCGTTGTGTTCGCCTTGCTGCAGTTTTTGATGGTGTCTCTTGGCGCTGATCCCAGCGAACTGAGGAGACATCCTGAATTAGTTAAACAGCATCCTGAGCTGCCTGCGCGGATGTATTTGTTTTTATTTGGACAGACTCTTTTGGGGAGTTCATGCATCTATCTTCTTACGGTTCTTTATTTGCAAACTATACTCAAAAAATCCCCCCCTCAATTGACATTTGGGAACTTTTTTTATTGGCTTGGCCAATATATTTTATGGATCCTTGCGATTCTTGTGCCGCTGTTTTCTGTAGGCGCAATCCTTGGGGTTGTTACTATACTTAAAGCGCCTAAAATTTTTATGATCGCAGCTGTTATCCTTGCTGTGGTTGCTTTTGTTTTTTGTATGCACATTATGTTGCGGCTGTATGTGGTCTCTCCCATCGCTATTTTTAGACGTAAGCCCATTCTAAAAAACAGTTGGGAGCTTACAAAGGGGCAATGTTGGCGGATCTTTTGGAACGCTTTAATGCCTCTCTTGATCATTTATCTTGTTTTTGCTGTTCCGCTTATAGCGGCGGCCCTTGTTTCCAAAATGTTTGCGGGAACTTTGGTTGCGAAGCTCTTTTCTTCCGTTATTCAAGGCGGGCTCCAATCTGTTATCGACTTGTCCTTCGCCATTTTCATGTGCACCACCTACCGCATCCTTCTGCGCGAGCGGAAAGCGGCTTCTCTGGACTCTTCTTCTGCTCAAACCTAAAGGAACCTGCCTATGTCCGGCCTTTTGACTCCCAATCCCGTCTATAAGCCTTTCCGCTATCCGTGGGCCTATGAATGTTGGCAAAAGCAGCAGCAGCTTCACTGGCTGCCCGAAGAAGTGCCGATGGCCGATGATATTAAGGATTGGAAACAAAAACTAACGGCGGCGGAGCGCAATTTGCTGACCCAGATTTTCCGCTTTTTTACCCAAGCGGATGTCGAAGTGAATAATTGCTATATGAAGAAATACGCGACCGTCTTTCAGCCGACCGAGATTCAAATGATGCTCTCGGCTTTTTCGAATATGGAGACGGTTCATATCGCCGCCTATGCCCATTTGCTTGACACAATCGGCATGCCCGAGGTGGAATATTCGGCCTTCCTGCGCTATAAGGAAATGAAGGCCAAATATGATTACATGCAGGGATTCAACTGCAGCAATCCGGTTGAAACGGCGCGGACTCTGGCTGTGTTTGGGGCCTTTACCGAAGGGCTGCAGCTTTTCGCCTCCTTTGCGATGCTGATGAATTTCCCGCGCTTCAATAAGATGAAAGGCATGGGACAGATCGTCACATGGTCGGTGCGGGATGAGACTCTGCACACTCTGTCCATCATTCGCCTGTTCCGCACTTTTATCGACGAGAACAAATTCATCTGGACGGAAAGCTTCCAGCGCGAATTGTACCTTGCCTGCGATACGATTGTGGATCACGAAGACGCCTTTATCGATCTGTCTTTCGAGCTTGGCCCTGTCGAAGGTCTGAAAGCGGACGAGGTGAAAGCCTATATCCGCTATATCGCAGACCGCCGTCTGATTCAGCTGGGGATGCAACCGATCTATAAGGTCGCGAAGAACCCGCTGCCTTGGATGGATGAAATGATGAACGCCGCCGAGCATGCGAATTTCTTTGAAGCCCGCGCCACGGAATATAGCCGCGCCGCGACCCAAGGCACATGGGAAGAGGCGTTCGAGGCCATGATAAACACGGCAGCGTAGAGGCTGCTTATTTGTTAACAGTGTCTAAAAGGGTTTTCTTCTATGTCCTGTCTTTACAAAACCCTTCGGCCCCTCCTCTTCCAAATTGACCCTGAACGAGCGCATGAGCTTGCGATCATGGGGCTACGCTGGGGCACCCTGCCACGGCTAAAACCGCCGGAAGATCCTGTTTTGCAAACGCGTGTTTGCGGGATGAATTTTCCGCATCCGATCGGGCTGGCGGCTGGTTTTGATAAGCAAGCGCGGGCGATCAAGGGCGTTTTGGGACTTGGTTTCGGTTTTGTGGAATTGGGAACCATCGTACCAAAGCCTCAAACGGGCAATCCCAAGCCTCGGCTTTTTCGAATCCCTGAGTCGGACGCCATCATCAACCGCTTCGGTTTTAACAGCGATGGGCAAGAGGCTGTTCTTCCCCGCGTCGCGGCCTATTTTAACGGACGCCCTCACTGCAAGGCTCCCGTAGGCATCAATATCAGCAAAAATAAAGACAGCGCGGAGTCGGCCGATGATTATATCCAAGGAGTGACGGCTTTCGCGCCCTATGCCGACTATCTCGCCGTTAATGTCTCTTCGCCCAATACGCCCGGCCTGCGAGCCCTGCAAAATCGGGGGGCGTTGAAAGAGATCCTCAGTGCGATTTTGGCGGCGCGTGCGACGGCATCCCGCCAACCGCCTATCTTCCTGAAAATCGCGCCGGATCAAACGGATGAAAATCTGCAAGATATCGCCGATCTGTGCCTTGCACTAAGGATCGATGGGATAATTGTTGGGAATACAACAGTCTCGCGCCTGTCAACGCTTCCTCCGGCTCTCGCCAAAGAAACAGGCGGCCTGTCGGGACGGCCTTTGTTTGATCTATCAACGCGGGTTCTGGCGGATATGTATCGGCTCACCAAGGGGAAGATCCCCTTGATCGGCTGCGGCGGCGTTTTCACAGGCGCGGATGCCTATGCGAAAATCCGCGCGGGGGCATCCTTGGTCCAAATTTACACCGCGATGATTTATGAAGGTCCTTATGTTGCCATTCGAATCGCCCAAGACCTCGCTGCGCTTCTAAAACGGGATGGATTCGCTTCGGTGGCCGAAGCCATCGGAAAATAAGCTATACCGCACCACGCCATAAGTTGGCCTTTTGTGTCACGAGCGGTTGCGACAGGATTGCCGCGCGCCGGATAGGAAAAGATGAAGCAAAATAACGACCAAGTCCGGCCAGCGGCACTCATGGCGCAGAGCGAGTGTTGTCGAGCAAAAAGTTTAGCCTGTAGCGTCTCGCAGTATATCATGCCGGATTTTATGGCCCTCGCCCTTCAAGAAGCCGAAGCGGCAGCCGCGCGCGGAGAAGTTCCCGTCGGAGCCGTCCTTGTTTCCTCTTCCGGCGACATTCTCGCTTGCGCGGGCAATCAAACCGAAGCCGATGCCGATCCAACAGCGCATGCCGAAATACTGGCTCTCCGCACCGCAGCCCGTCTGCGCGGCACGCCGCGCCTGCCCGATTGCGACCTTTATGTAACGCTTGAGCCTTGCGCCATGTGCGCGGCCGCCCTTAGCTTCGCGCGTCTGCGCCGCGTGATTTTTGGAGCCTACGACCCGAAAGGCGGAGCCGTCGACCACGGCCCCCGCTTTTTCACGCAACCGACCTGCCACCATGCGCCGGAAACCATCGGCGGAATCGAGGCGGAAACCGCCAGCGCCCTCTTGCGCCGCTTTTTCGAAGAGAGGCGATGATTGGGGGTTATCCCGAAAGCCCCTCAAGCGCTTCATTGGCAAGAGAAAGAAGCGCGAGGTCCGGGGCACCCCCCGCCTTGCCTTCGGTGATCAAGGCATCGTAGGGATCTAGTCGCGCGGTGTTTTGAGCGCTCCATGCCGCCAGAGCGGGGGAGGCATCGAGATCTTTTCGTCCGGCAAGCTCTGCGGTCAGGCGGTTATGATGCGCCGACAAATCGCGCAGGACTGACGTCAGCGCCGCCTGTTGCCACGGCGTTTGAGTCGCCGCGGATAAAGCAGGATGCCGCAGCCACCCGAATCCCAATCTTTTTTCAAAACCGAAATAAAGGGCGGCGAGCGTCTCAATCTCTTTTCCTGTTTGCGCCGATAAAGCAATCAGCCCATAGGCGTCAACCAAAACGGGCAAAAGAGCCACGCGACGGGCCAAGGCGCGGGGCACTTGCTTCTCGACCCATGCGGTTTCGGTAGAGTGAAGGGTTGAATCGACCGGATCATGATGTTTGCCGATCCAAGCCGTTAAAGACTCTAGCCCCTTGCGGTCGCGGGTAATGGCCTGATCCAAATCCTTCAGATCAACAGCCTCCGCTAAAATCCGATCCATTAATCCCGCCAGCGCGGCGCGAATAGAGAGCAAAAGCTTGGTTTGCGTGGCGGCGGGCAGCATCTCGTCTTGATGCTCCACCTCTGTCCACAGCGCGCGAAGGCCAAGCGCCTCTCGCGCCAAAACATAGGCGCGCACGACCCGCGCGGGATCCGCGCGTTCCGCCATCGCGGCAACCAGACGAATGCCCGTATGATTAACAATGTCGTTGGTTAGAACCGTCGCCGCGATCTCTCGCCGCAACTGATGCCGTTCAATGGCTACTGCATGGCTCTTTTGAAGCGTATTCGGAAAATAGGCGGCGATTGCCGCGCGCAAGGCTTTGTAGTCCGGCAGGTCAGAGTCTAAGAGTCGCGGCGTAAGCCAGATCTTGACATAAGATAAGAGTACCGCAAGTTCGGGACGTGTCAGCCCCCTGCCCTGCCGATGCCGCTCCGCTATTTCGGCCTCATCGGGCAAAAACTCAACGGCGCGGTTTAGAAGACCTGTTTTTTCAAGAAACTGCATAGCATGAGCGTGCGCTATCAGAGACTCAGGCGCGGTTGCCTCGGCCAAAGTCAGCGCCTGAGTCTGCAAATAATTGTCGCGTAGTACCAGATGCGCGACCGCATCGGTCATACCCGCCAGAAGCGTATTGCGCGCTTCCGCGCTCAGCTCTTTTTCAGGGCTTAACAGAATCTTGATATTGACTTCGTGGTCAGAGGTATCGACTCCGGCAGAGTTATCAATCGCGTCTGTGTTCAACCGCCCACCAGATAACGCATACTCAACCCGTCCGCGCTGAGTCATGCCCAGATTTCCGCCTTCCCCGATGATCTTCGCCCGCACCTCTGAGCCATTCACACGCAGACTGTCATTGGCGCGATCGGCCACGACATCATGCGCTTCACTCTCGGCCTTGATGTAGGTGCCGATGCCGCCAAAATACAGAAGCTCAACCTGCGCCGTAAGCAGCGCTTGAATCAGCTCAGCCGGAGCTAGATGATCCACAGTAAGCCCATAGGCTTTTTTCATCTCGGCGGAAATTTTGATGGATTTTTCGCTGCGCGCAAAAATGCCTCCCCCTTTGGATATCAAGGTCAGGTCATAATCCGCCCAACTGCTGCGCGGCAAAGCGAAGAGCCGCGCCCGCTCCCCGTAACTGATCGCCGCATCGGGATTCGGATCGCAGAAAATATGGCGGTGGTCAAAGGCGCCCAGAAGGCAGATATGTTTGGACAAAAGCATGCCATTGCCGAAGACATCGCCGGACATATCGCCCACACCGATACAGGTAAAATCTGTTTCTTGAATGTTTTTGCCGCTTTCACGGAAATGGCGTTTGATGGCCTCCCACGCGCCGCGCGCGGTAATCCCCATCTTTTTGTGGTCGTAACCCGCCGAGCCGCCGGAGGCAAAAGCGTCATCGAGCCAAAAGCCGCGTTCCCGCGCAATGCCATTCGCAATATCCGAAAATGTCGCCGTGCCCTTATCCGCCGCGACAACCAAATAGGGATCATCGCCGTCATGCCGCACGGTATCGGGAGGTGGCACAATCGCGCCGTTTTCACGGTTATCCGTTAAATCCAACAGCCCGTTCATCATCAGCTTGTAACAGGCGATCCCTTCTTGTTGAAAGGCTCCGGAATCGGCAGGCGGGTGCTTGACGATAAACCCGCCCTTCGATCCCACCGGCACAATCACGCTGTTCTTGACCATCTGGGCCTTCATCAGCGCCAGCACTTCATAGCGGAAATCATCCCGCCGATCTGACCAGCGGATTCCACCCCGCGCGACCTTACCGCCGCGCAAATGCAAAGCCTCCACACGAGGACTATAGACAAAAATTTCGTACAAAGGCTTGGGCAGCGGCATAAAATGAACGAGGCGGCTGTCGAATTTAATCGCAAGACAGGGCTTGGGAGTCCCATCTCCCTGACGCTGAAAGAAATTCGTGCGCAAACTGGCTTGCACCAGATTCACATACCGCCGAAGGATCCGGTCGTCTTCCAGCGAAGTCACCCTTTCAAGCGCAGCTTTAAGCGAGGTCTCTTGTTTATGCAAAGCAGCGGCGCGGTCTCCTGAAAAGGCCGGATCGTGGCGCGTTTTAAAAAATGTAACAATCTTTTGAACCAGATCGGGCGCATTCACCAGCGCAGCGCTCATCATCTCATGGCTATAGGGAATACGTAATTGGCGCAGATAGCGCGCGAAGGCGCGAAGCAAAGCAATCTCCATCGGCCCCATGCCGACGCGCAGAGCTAGAGCGTTGACTCCATCATCTTCCGCCTCTCCCGCCCAGACTTTTAGAAAAGTTGCCTCGAAAGCAGGCTTCAGAGCTGCAAAATCCGCGCACAAATCAAACGCAGGCTCGCCCACATATTCATGCACAAAGATGGATATGTCGGAGCTTTTAAACCGTACCTCATAAGGGCCGGACATAAAGGCGACGCGCAGCCCCATATGCTCGATCAAGGGCAGGGTTTCGGACAAAGACAAAGCGCGAGCCGGCTGCAACACTTTCAACCGCAACCGCTTACCGTCCGGCTCCTGTTGCAAATCGGCGATCAGGCGAGGCTGCGCCCGCGCGGATTCCAAAAGGCTTATATCCTGAGCCGCGCGGACAGGCAGAACCGTATCTTGATAGGAATAGGAAAAACTCTCCCCATAGCGCCGCAAAAGAGCCAGCCCTTGCGCTTCTCCGTACAGATCAATCAGGGCATCGCGCAGACGATCCGTCCAGCTTCGGCACATATCGCGCAAAGTTTCTTCCAGCAACGCGGGGGCGGGACGCGGCGAATCGCTTTGAAGATGGACGATGATAAAGGCGCGGGCCAACAAACTGTCGTCGATGCGGACGTGCCATGCGCGCACATCTCCCTCATGCGCCGCGCCCAAAAAGGCCTGCACACGGTCCCGCAGCGTGGAATCATACCGATCACGCGGGACATATAGAAGGAAGGAGACATAACGCCCGAAGGGATCCAGCCGCCGGAATAACGCGACTCGGGCTCGCTCCTGAAGCTGTAAAATGCCGCGCGCATTGGCGAAGAGTTCATCCTCGTTGATCTGAAACAGCTCGTCATGCGGATAGGTGTTAAGAATATGGGTCAGCGCCCGTCCATCATGGCTTTCCGGGGCAAGATTCAGGCGTTCAACCACATGCGCGATTTTGCGGCGCATGAAAGGAATATCAAAAGGCGTTTGGGCGTAAGTACGGGCGGTAAAAAGGCCAACAAAAAGTTTCTCGCCCGTGACGATTCCCTGCGCGTCAAAGCTGCGGATAAAAACCGCATCCATCGGCACGATACGATGCACCCGCGCGACATCATCCGTCTTAGTCATAAACAAAACATGATGCCGCCGCGCGTATTTCACGAGAGCCGGACTCTTCCGGCTGTCGAGATCACGCAAGCCTCCGAACATACGGCGTTCGTCATCGCGCAAGATGCCCAAGCCCTGCCCTGCCACAATCCGAATCGCGCTGACATCCTCGCCCGTTGTTTCCAGTGCGATCTCGCGAGAACCTAAAAAAGTGAAATTATCCTCGGCCAGCCACGCGAGAAACGCGCGGATCTCCTCAATATCTTCAGCGGCATCTACGCACCGTCCTGACGGGGTAAGACTGTCCATCGTCGCGCACATACGGGCACGCATGGGTCCCCAATCCACCACGGCTGCCGTCACTTCGGCCAGAGTCAGGCGAATTTCTTTTTCAATGTCGGCCAACTGAGCCTCATCGGGGCATCTGTCAACCTGGATATGAATCACAGATTCAGATGCGGTGTTCTTGCCTTCCGCCTGTGCCAAGCCCTCAAGCTTACCCTGTGCGTCGCGCGCCAGAGTCAAAACGGGGTGGATCAGCACATGAATAGAGAGGCCTTTGGCCTGTAACGTGCCCGTCAGCGAGTCGATCAAAAAAGGCATGTCGTCGGCGACCATTTCCACAAGCGTGTGATCAACGCTCCAGCCGTCATGCGCGATGTCTGGGTTGGAGACACGAATCTTCGTCTCTCCAAGGCGCCGCGTTTCACCCAGATTCCACAAAGAAGCTGCCATGGCCTCCTGCGCCTGAGGCGAAAAGGGCCGCAGATCAACAGGCGGCACATGCGCAAAAAAAGCGGCCATAAAGTCTGCCGGAACGGCTTTCACAGAAGAGCGCATCGGTTTTCCAAACATCGGGGATTGAGGTGTTTCTGTATAGCGCCATCAGGGGCACTTTGGTCAATGCGTGATTTTTTCTTCTTCCAGTTGTTTTCGGTGTAATATCAACGGCCTTAAATTTTCTTCAAAGACTCATATACTCGGCTTCCTTGGAAAGCGGAAAGGATGCGATTCCGTGCAAAACACGGACGCAGCGAAGCTGATGCGCCTTTTGCGCGGACAAAAC
>CAIJXG010000104.1 GCA_903824505.1 uncultured Pseudomonadota bacterium
ATCGGTGTCGGCCTTTCCGTCAGTGTAGGCGAAGCCCGATCCCCAGCACAGAGCATTTGTCACCATCGACTTCAGCCCTTCGGTCTTCCCCGACCCCGTCGTCCCCAAATAAAGAATGTGCGTCCGCGCGTCCGTGTTGGTGAGCCAAAGCTCACGGCCTAAATAATCGTTATCTTTGTCCGACACATTACCCAGATAGAGAATCCCATCCGAAGGACCCGCCCCTGTCTTGCCCGGTGCGGGATTGTGGGGATCCGGCATGTTGGCGTAGCGGGGCATCTTAAAAGGCAAAGTCAGAGTCTGTTTTAAAGCCCAGCGCAAATAAATCGCAATCGGAACAATCAGCATATCCATTGAGGCGCGCCAATCCACATCCCCCAAAAACATGAGGCCAATCGTGCCAAAAGCAACTGAGGCGACGATGTTGTTGCCCCCAATATAAGTGAGGATACGAATGCTTGCCGGGCGCACGTCGCGCAACATGTCGCGCTGATTGACGGCGTATTTTTTAAGAATCATAGGCATGGGCGTGACCTCGGCGACTGGTTTTCATTTTAACCAATCATGATGGTTAATTCACCTGCTTTCTGACACAAGAAGGCGTGCAAAGAAGCACAAAAAGCATTATTCTCTGAATTTGCAGGGCGGATTCAAGCGGCCAATGCCTCAAATCCTTTATGATATACTCGGGCCCCCTCACGTTTTGTCCGCGCAAAAGGCGCATCAGCTTCGCTGAGCCCGTGTTTTGCACGGAATCGAATACTCGGCTTTCCAAGGAAACCGAGTATAGAGGGGATGGGTTGAAAAAATCTTAACGGCTCAAGAGTCTAGCAAAGGGAGATTTCGATGACCTTCACCCTGACTATTGATCTTGAAGACCCCTCCGGTCTTCACCGTCCTGACGGCCGCTATGTCGCCATGACAAAGCGGATTTTGGATTTGTGCGCCGAGACGAATCGCAAGGCGACCTTTTTTACCGTCGGACGCATTGCACAGGGCGCGCCGGATCTTATCCGGATGATCGCGGCGCAGGGGCATGAAATCGCCTATCACGCCCATAATCACGTGCATTTACCCCGCGAAACTCCTGCACGATTCAAACAAGAAAGCGCGGAAGATAAAGACAGGCTTGAACAATTGGCCGGTAAAAGCGTCCTTGGTTTTCGCGCCCCCGCTTTTTCTCTGACTCCTCAGACTCTATGGGCGTTGGATATTTTGGGAGAGCTTGGGTTTTTGTATTCGTCCAGCGTCAAACCCATCGAGGTGACACGCTATGCGTTTCCGGGAATCTCGCTAACGCCCTTCCGCTGGCCGAATGGTATGGTGGAATTCCCGCTGCCTGTGGCGACACTAGGGACACACAGGATTCCGTATTTGGGGGGGATCTATCTCTATACTTTGCCTTTTTCTTTTGTGCGGTGGCTGTTGGACAAGAAAACCCCCAAAGATCAGATTCTGTGGACCTATGCGCACCCTTATGATTTTGATCGGGAGGAGCTTCTGCCCCGCATTCAAGACACGCCGCTTTGGGCGACTTTGATCCTGCGCCTTGGCCGTGCGCGAGCGGAAAAGCAGATCCGGCGCGTGCTCGCCCTTGGGGATGCCCCCCCCTTGGGCGAAAGGGCACGGCATTTTAGGACGCGTGAGGAAATAACCGCTCCAGATTTTAGGACAAACAGTGCCGCAAAAACTCCCTCTCCCACCCGCGGAAGCGAAGGGGGGAGAGCAGGGTAAGGGGGCTTCCATTAAGGATCCTTTCTCAACACCGCATCAGCAAGAAAATCCGGCATCAGTTACCCCTAAAACTTACCCCAGAGTGAGGCCGGCTCGCAAAGAACATTCGCGGACAGGATAAAACAAATAACGTTGATTTTGCTTGATGTTTTTCATTGTGGCCGAATAGCGGCAAATAGGCGAAAACATCGGGAATTGGGGGAATGGTGCCTGGGGACGGAATTGAACCGCCGACACGGGGATTTTCAGTCCCCTGCTCTACCAACTGAGCTACCCAGGCTCCCTGCCACGGGCCTTCCTGCGAAAAACACTCTCGGGATAGGCCAGCGGTTAGTTGAGGGGAGCTTATAAGAGATGCACAGGGTATTGTCCATACCCTCTCGCTTGCCAAAAATGCCCCCTTATTGGGAAAGAGAATTGACGCTTGCCCTACGAGTCTGGATAGGCTCTTCTACAAATCTGGATAGGCTTGTTTTTCGTTTTTGGAGTTTAGGACATGCTTGGAATTCTTCTTGTGACTCACGACCATATCGGCACCGAGCTTCTGAAGGCCGTTAACGCCATTGTGGGGGCTCAGGCGCAAGCAACCGCTATGACGATTGGCATGCATGAGGAGATCGCGACCTGCCGCGACAAGATTCTTGCGGCCATTCGGGATGTTAATACCGGCGATGGCGTTGTGATTATGGTCGATATGTTCGGCGGCACGCCCAGCAATCTGGCTATTGCCTCGATGCCTGTTAGTAACGCCGTTGTTTTAGCGGGCGTAAATCTGCCGATGCTCATTAAGCTGGCCACCGTTCGCACGACGATGTCCTTGCTGGATGCCGCCCGCGAAGCCGAGACGGCAGGGCGGAAATACATCCAGCTTATATCCGAAAATCTGGCGGCGGGCACGCAGGGGTGAGGCATGGAGGAAGCGGGCGAGCTTTGCTGCATGGCGACGATCGCGAATGAGCGAGGCCTTCACGCGCGTGCAGCAGCTCGTTTCGTGCGCTTGGTGGAAAGTTTCAGGGCCGAGATCAGCGTCTGCAAAGACGATATGCGAGTCTCTGGCCATTCGATTATGGGCTTGATGATGCTGGCGGCGGCGCGGGGGGCGATGATCCGGATTTGCGGCTCCGGCGCGGAGGCGGCAGCGGCTTTAGAGGCTTTAGCGGAACTCGTGAAACGGAAATTTGATGAAGAATCCTGATGAACTGCGCCGCTCCGGCATTGCCATTGCCCCGGGTGTGGCCATTGGCCCCGCTTTTATCATCGAGCAAAGCGGCTTGCCCGTTCCGGAATATACCCTTCCCGCAGCGCAGGTCGAAAAAGAGCTGACCCGTTTTCATGGTGCGATTACAAAGGTTCAAAAACATCTGAGCCAGTTGCGCCAAAAGGCTGAGGGGCTGACGACGGGCGCAGAGGATATGACCCTTTTGCTGGACGCCTATAAGGGGATGCTGTCCGGTTCACGCCTTGTGCGCGGCGTGGAGGAAATTATTTCGGGCCAGCATTTGAATGCAGAAGCCGCGATTCAAAAACAAACTGCAGCGTTGCGGGCAAGCTTTGCGGCGATGGACGATGCCTATTTGGCGGCGCGGGGCGAGGATGTCGCCGAGGTGGGCAACCGCTTGATTCGCAGCCTGTTGCAGCAAAATTACAACCCCTTTGCCGATGCGCCGGAAGGCTGCGTCATTCTGGCCGAGGAAATCACGCCCGCCGATGCGGCTCTTTTGAATCCCGATGGCATAACGGGGCTCGCGACTGTTTTGGGCGGCCCCGAAGGCCACACCGCCATCATGGCCCGTGCGCTGGGCATTGCCGCGATTTCGGGTGTCGCCGCTCTGTGCCACGGGATTAAAACAGGCGATACGGTCATCATTGATGGGCGGAAGGGCGAGATTATTATTCATCCAGAGGCGGCGACGCTTCAAGCCTATAAACAGGAATTGGCCCGAAAAAGGCAGGAAGAGAAAAAGCTGAAGGCTCTGCGCGACGTGCCGGCGGTGACTTTGGATGGCGCGCCGATTTCTCTTCAAGCTAATATCGAATTGTTGCGCGATGTTGAGCCGGCGCTTGAGTCGGGCGCGACGGCCATCGGGCTTTTACGCACCGAATTCATGTTTATGAACCGCCCTGATTTGCCGGACGAGGAGGAGCAATATACGGCGCTGCGCGATTTCGTCACGAATCTGGATGGGCGCGTTTTGACCATCCGCACGCTGGATGTGGGCGGGGAGAAAATCGCCTCGGCCCTCGGCGAAGACGGGAATGAGAGCGTCAATCCCGCCTTGGGGCTGCGTGCGATCCGGCTAGGGCTGAAGCAGCCAAAACTGCTGGATACGCAATTGACAGCAATTCTTCGGGCCTCCATGCACGGCCCCGTGCGGATTCTGTTACCGATGATTTCCTCGGTTGGACAGGTGAAACAGGTGCGGGCGCGCCTCTTGACCCTTGAACGGCGCTTGCATCGGCGCGGGATCAAGCTGAAAGGTCTGCCCCCTCTCGGCGCGATGATCGAGATTCCCTCCGCCGCGCTGGTTGCCGACGCGCTGGCCAAACAATGCGACTTTTTCTCGATCGGCAGCAATGATTTAACTCAATACACGCTGGCGATTGATCGCGGCGACGAACGCGTGGCGGATTTGTATGACCCGTTCCATCCGGCCGTTCTGCGCTTGATCCAATTCACGGCGGCGGCGGGATGGCGCGCGAATATCCCCGTGAGTCTGTGTGGAGAAATCGCCGGCGACCGCAGAGCCACCGCGCTGTTACTAGGGTTGGGTTTGCGCGAATTTTCTATGTCCCCCGTCCGGCTTCCCGCCGTCAAACAAGAAGTTACGCAAATCGCCCTGCCCGATGCCGTCGCTTTCGCCGAGAAAATCATGGCCCAAACAGACGAAAACGAGATCCGCACCTTGTTGGCCGGCGGCCCCGATCGCGGCAAGGGACGGTAGGTCCGTTATCAAAAAAGCCGCTTATTCAGGGATGTCATAAGCAACTCTGATCATGCCTTTCTTGGCCTTGATGTAACGGATGGTCATCGGGCCAATCTCGGCGATGTCTTTCACATGAGTCCCGCCACAGGGCGTTCCCTTCTGCGCCCCCATACGCACGACGCGGATGGGTTTGTTGTCGGGCAGTTGGGGCGGGATAAAATCGCTATGCTGAGGCAGTTCAGCAAGACTGACCAATTGCGCCGTTACGGAAAATCCTTGTTGGATCAAGCGATTAGATTCGGCTTCCAGCGCGGCGCGCGCGGCCTCTGTGTCCGTCACCGCGCCTTCATATTCGACAGCGGCTTGCCCGGGGTAATGAATGCCTTTGGTTGGAGTCCACGCCAAGCCGAGATTCTTCACAGCCTCGTCCAGCAAATGCCCCGCGCTGTGCAAACGGCTGTTCAAGCGACGGCGGGTGGAATCAATCGTGTAAGAGACTTCCGCGCCGACAGCCAAAGATCCCTCACGAAACTGCCCATAATGATGCACAAAACCATCCACAAAACGCACCTCTTGCACCGCAAAAATTCCGGTTTCCCCCTGAATCAGGCCCGTATCCCATGCCTGTCCACCCCCTTGAGGGTAAAAAAGAGTCGCGTCCAGAATCAGACAAGTCAGCCCATCTCTAGCCTCCGGCTCAAGCCTCACAACCGTTGCGCATCCCTCAAGCTGATGCTGGTCGTCCATATAGGAGAGAAGGGTCGGCTGCATAAAAAACTCCGTTGTTGATCGAAAAGGGCATAGTACCGGACTCATTTTTTAACATTCAGCAATACCAATATGTTAACGCTCGTTCCGGGTAATATTAAACGGGCGAGTGTGGTTATTATTTTGGGGAGGCTTGAATTTGAGAAC
>CAIJXG010000105.1 GCA_903824505.1 uncultured Pseudomonadota bacterium
CTCGCGGATCAACCCCTCGCCCAACCACCGCTCAATCTGTTCTCGTTCCGTATCGCTGATATGCCGGTATCGTTTGCCCATCTCGTGCTCCTTGCATGGATCTTAGCAAGTTGCACTTCACTTTGAGCCGGCCCAGTAATCTCAGTGTATGGTGCGGTCACAACGCTTGCGGCACTTGTCCAGACAAGCCCACGATTAAAAGTGGGGCCACCAATATATCCAACAATGGTCGTCCCATCAGAAGAAATGCCATATGCATTGCCAAGTTGAAAAGCAGACAAAGGCGTCAAAGCCCACGTATCCGCCCGCGCAGCCGTGGGCATCGTCCCCGCCGCAGCCAAGAGCAAAACCGACAGCAAACCTGTCTGCATACGCGAAGAACGAAACATGGGAAGACTCCATGGTTAAGAGGAGAAAAGAAACGCAAAACGCTCCTCCGACCGGAGGGCACCAACGACCCTATTAGACCGCCGCCGCCCGCACCGCAAGTGCATAACCCGAGATGCACTCCTCGCGCCCCATATCTGTGCCTTTTTCGCCACATATACTCGGGCCCCTTCGGGCCCCCTCACGTTTTGTCCCCGCAAAAGGCGCATCAGCTTCGCTGCGTCCGTGTTTTGCACGGAGTCGCATCCTTTCCGCTTTCCAAGGAAACCGAGCATATCTAACTTGGAAACTGCTGGAACGCGCCTGCAACCTGACGTAGGGTGAAGCGAGCAGTTTTAAAAGAGAGAATGAAGAGGTATGATAGAGGAAGAGCCGCAGAATTCCCTCTTCATCGCGGGGAGAGGATCTCTGCAGCGCTTTGGCCTCTCAATCTCGTCAATCTCTTCCACTTTTTAGACGTGCTGGACTACCATCCGCTTTTCTTTGTTTCCCCTTCCGCCTCTTGCTTCTATGCGTAAACGGCTTATTCTTGCAGCGTTTCTTGGCTTTACCGCGCTCGCGCTGCCGGCCGCAGGGGCGCAGGCGCCTTCGTCTGTGACCCTTCGAGCGGCGGCGCATGACACATTCGACCGTTTGGTCTTTGATTGGCCTCGGGATGTCCCCTTTCATCTCGACCGTCAGGGATCTTCTGTCTCTCTTGTCTTTGATCAAGAGGCGCAATTGCGGTCTTCGGATTCCTTAGGAAAGTTAAGCCGCCTTAAAGGTTTTGCTACGCATAGTGACGCTAAAGCCCATCTGGTCGTCACCTTTTTTGTGGAGTCTCGGGCATCCGTGAAGAGCTTCGCGAACGACCATTCTATCGTGCTGGATATCTCTGGGGCCGCTGCGCCCGAAAGCCCTGCCTCCCCGCCTGAAAAAAGAGAGCCTTCGGCCGCGCCCGTTTCGTCGAAACCGCCCGAAGCGGAAAAGCCGCCTGTAATTTCTCAGCCTTCCTTATCACCCTCCGAAGTCAGCCCTCTATCCCCTGTCATCCCGCCTTCGCTTGCAGCGCCGCCGAAGCCGCAAGTCCCGTCAGCGAACACCAAACAAAAGCTTGATCTGAGCGATGACCCCACTCTCGTGGTTTCTTTGGACCCCCATGTGCCTCTGCGCACCGTGGTTTATCAGCGCGCAGGGCAAGGCGTCATTCTTTTCGACCGGAAAATCGTTCTGTCCATAGACGCGCTTGCCGGAAATGTCCCCCCGCAGGTCGAGCTGCATCCCATCGATTTGCCGCACAATTCCGGGTACCGTTTCGCCGTGCCGCCGGGCGCGTTTCTTCGGGCCAGTTTGGATGGAACGGCATGGAAGATTTTTCTTTCCAAGAGCGAAGCGGATCTGCCCGTTTCGATGGGACTTGTCGCGCAACCGGATTTCGCGCTGGGCGCACGGCTTCTTTTGCCTTTGCCAAACGCGCCTGAGCCTGTCTCCATGACCGATCCCGTCGTGGGGGATGAGCTGATCCTCATACCCTTGGGACAAAGCGCCGCCTTTAATGCGCGGCACGAGATGGCCGATTTTGCGATCCTTCCGGCCGCGCAGGGTATGGTGATCAAGCCACGCAATGAAAAACTGACTGTGCGTCCCGTCTCGGATGGGATGGAGATCACGACCGAGGGGGGGCTTTCCCTGTCCCGCCCTGCCGATACGGGCGCATCGCAACGCTCGGCGCGTTGGGGGCGGGATGCCGCAGCCGGAACGTCGATCTTTGATTTTGCTACGTGGAAGGGCAAGGAGGGTGAAACATTTTCTGCAACGCGCCAGCGCCTTCAACAAACAATCGTAGATGTGCCGGAAACCGAGCGTAACCGCGCCGTTGTAGAACTCGCGCGTTTCTATTTCGCGAACGGCAATGCCGAAGAAGCGGCGGCCTTGTTTGAAACTTTGGCCGCCCGTGTTCCGGATTTGCAGGCGCATGACGATTTCCAAAGCCTTGTCGGCGCGGCGCAAATTCTGGCCTATCGGCCCCAAGATGGCTTGCGCACGCTGGATCGGCCGGGTTTGGTAGTCCAGCCGGAGATCGAATTATGGCGGGCCGTTGCGTTGGCCGAGCAGCGCGATTGGAAAGGGGCCGAAGAAAAATTTGCGGCGCGGGAACCCTTGCTGGCCGGATATCCGGATCCTTTATTTTCGCGGTTTTCGGTGCTCGCCGTCGAGTCGGCGCTGGCGGTTGAGAAGAATCAGGAGGCGGCCGACTGGTTGGCAACCCTATCGGATGCGCCGCACCAAGACAAGATCGCGCCCGCGCTTTCCTATCTGCGCGGCGTCGTGCAGGCCAAAGGCGGCCATGCGAAAGAGGCGAAAGAGGCGTGGCTTGAGGCGGCAAAATCAGGGGATCGGCTGTATCGCGTGCGCGCCGAGCTCGCGCTGATTGATCTTGATGTCGCCTCGGGCGGAATGAAACCGGGCGCGGCGGCCGAGAGGCTAGAAGCCTTGCGTTTCGCGTGGCGGGGCGACGATCTGGAAGCGGATATTCTCCACCGCCTTGCGCAATTTTATAGCAACGCCAAAAATTTTAAGGCGGCGCTTAGCGCGTTGGAACAGGCGATTGGGCTGTACCCGTCAAGTCCTATAGCAGCTCAGATGCATCAAGAAATGGCGCAGCTTTTCCACGACCTTTTTTTGACGGATTTGGGGAATACGCTCTCGCCTCTGGATTTTCTGGCCCTTTATGATCAATACCGCACGCTGATGCCTGTCGGGAAAGACGGCGAGGTATTGCTGCAGAATTTGGCGGAGCGTTTGATCTCGATTGACCTTCTGGATCAAGCGGATGGGTTGCTCAGCGATTTGGCGCAAGACAGGCTTCAAGGAGCCCAAAAACAGCGCGCGCTTCTCCGGATCGGGGGAATCCGGTTGCTTAATCACAAGCCGACAGAGGCGCTTCAAGCGCTTGAGCGGCTTGGCGCGGAACCACTCAGCGCAGAGATGCAGGATGAGAAGCTTTTGCTGCGTGTCCGCGCCTTGATCGAACTTCACCGTGACGCCGAAGGCCAAGCGCTGTTGAAGGATAACACCAGCAAGGCTGCCCGTATGCTGCGCGCGGATTTGGCCATGCACGCTCAAAATTGGACAGAGGCGGCTAAGAATTTGATGGAGCTTGTCGGCCCGCCCCCAGCCAAAGACGTGCCGCCCTCGGCCAATCAAAGTGATTGGCTGATCAACGCGGCAATGGCCTATGCCCTAGCGGGCGATCAGGGCGCCTTGGATCGGTTGGCGATTGATTATGGGAAGGGGATGGCTCTTTCCCCCCAAAAAGAGGCCTTTGCTCTTCTGACCCAAGCCGAGGCGGGTGGCCCTATGAAAGACCTCGCCGCTGCCCAAGCCCAAATCACGCAGGTCGATTTGTTGCAGAAATTTCTGGACGGGTATCGTAAGGCCCCGTAGGGGGGATCCCTTAAGCATCCCTTTTAGGCATAGACAGGGCCGTATCTAAAAAGTGCTTCACGGCGGCGTTGCCGTGAAGCCGAGGCGCGATAAGATTGAATGTCATGCTGGCCTTGGGCAGCCCACGCGGCGTGACAAGAGGTCTATATATGACTCCGCTGATGGGCAATTTCTGAAGAAAGACAGGGTGAATGGCGATCCCCTGTCCGGCTGCCACCATATTCAAAGCGCAGGGCATCTGGCTTGATTCATAGACAATACGAGGCTGAAAACCATAGAAATCAAAAAGCGCATGAAGGACATCGTAGAGCTGGGTTCCATCCTGCCTTGCAGGCGCAATCATGGGCTGGTCACGCAGATCTTGCACGCTGATTCTTTTCAAATGACCAAGGGGGTGCCCAACAGGCAAGGCGACGTTTAAAGGATCTTGGGCCAGATCAAGCCGCATCAATTCCGGGGATTGATAGCTTTCATCAAGCCAAATCAGGGCTGCGTCCAAATCATAGGCTGGTGGATTCAAATTTGAAGTGCAACTTTAGTTTCAAGGTTTTGGCATGGGGCTGAAGCGAAGTAAACCTCCTCAGGGGTCAGGAATTTTAGTTTCTTTCAGGGGCGTGAGTTGAGCTTGGCGGCGATAGCGTTGAGGCCTGTCCCGTGCCCCGACACGGGATCGGACTGGGAGAAGGCGTTCAGGCCTGTCCCGTGCCCCGACACGGGATCAGCGCCTTTGGGCAGATACTGGCGCAGCAA
>CAIJXG010000106.1 GCA_903824505.1 uncultured Pseudomonadota bacterium
CAGGCTGACCTTTTTGCTCGACACCACGCGCTCTGCGTCCTGATTGCCGCTGGCCGGACTGAGTCTTTATTTTGCTTCATCTTTTTCTGTCCGGCGCGCGGCAATCCTGTCGCAACCGCTCGGGGCACAAAAGGCTAACTTAGGACGTGGTGCGGTATATTCAGCCTAAAAAAGTGGCGCGCCCGAAGAGATTCGAACTCCTAGCCTTCTGATTCGTAGTCAGATGCTCTATCCAGTTGAGCTACGGGCGCATAAAAAACCGGAAAGACGGAACCCCTCTTTCCGAACGAGGGCCGCAGGTTAGCGAAAAAGATTCTAAAAAGCAAAAACTTTGTCAGGGTTTTTGTCAGGGATATGGAGTGAAACGATAGACCGACACCGCAGGAACACCTATCCCCCCAATTTCCCTGAAAGAACGGGCTTGGATGATGAGCTTTTTCATGCACTTAGCCTGACTCTTCCCGGCATGCGCCTCTGTGCGTCTTTGCGTGTCATGTCCCGGGATCGAGTGCGGTTCAGGATCCCCTGATCACAGACTCTCAAAAATCTGACGGGCTTGAGTCAGAGTCAAATCTCCTTTTTCGCCGAGCGCTGTACGGTCGTGACGCGCGAGCTGGGCGAGGCAGACTTCGACATCGCAGGTCAGCCCGTGCCCTTTCATTGTGGTGGGCACACCCACGGATTCAAAGAAATCTCGGGTTTTCTGAAGGGCCTGATCGATGGCCTCCTCTGGGGCAGAAATGTCCAGATTCCAGACTCGCGCGGCATATTGCAGTAATTTCTCACGCTTGGCGGCCCGCCGCAGGCTTAAATTTGGCAGCAGAATAATCGCCAAGGCTTGAGCGTGATCCAACCCATAAAGCGCTGTTAACTCATGTCCCAAAGCATGGGTGGACCAATCATGGGGGACGCCTTGCCCGATCACCCCATTCAGCGCCATAGTTGCGGCCCACATCAAATTAGCCCGCGCCTCGTAATCGGAAGGGGTGGCCAATGCCTTCGGCCCTTCTTCGATCAAGGTGAGCAAAAGCCCTTCCGCCATCCTGTCCTGAACCGGCGCGGCGGCGGGGTAAGTCAGATATTGTTCAAGCACATGGACAAAGGCGTCCACGATCCCGTTTCCTGTCTGACGCGGCGGCAGAGAAAAAGTCACAGACGGATCAAGAACGGAAAAGGCGGGATGGAGCAAGGGATGGCGAAAAACCAGCTTGTCCTTGGTTGCCGCTTTGCTAATAACGGCACCTGAATTCATCTCGGAGCCTGTCGCAGCAAGAGTCAGAACGCATCCCAGCGGTACAGCCTGTGTGACGGGCACCCGCTTGGCCAGAAGATCCCACGGCTCTCCGGCAAAGGGAATGGCGGCGGCGATAAATTTCGTGCCGTCAATGACGGATCCGCCGCCGACAGCCAGAAGAAAGTCTATTTTTTGGGTGCGTCCAAGGGCGACAGCCTTTATCAGCGTTTCATAGGTCGGGTTTGGCTCGATCCCCCCGAATTCAAAAAACGTATGGGCCTTCAGCGCCTCACGCACTTGCTTTAACACGCCGTTTCTTTCCGCGCTGCCCCCGCCATAGGTCACCAGAACCCGCGCGGAAGGGGGAATTTCAGCCTGAAGAGATGAAATCGTATCGCGGCCGAAGATGATTTTTGTGGGGTTATGAAACGTGAAGTTTTGCATGGGAAGGGGCCTTTTCCAGTAAGGGATTGTGGTGTTCTTAGCATAGGGGGAAAGCTTTATCTCATAGCCCATGGCCCTAAATTTTAATCTCTGCCTAGTCTTTGAAGAAAATTTGGGACCTTCGGCGGCATAAGCAGACTATCTTTCAGCCTCTCAACCGACCGCGCCCATCTTTCCGATCATCCGCGTCGTGCTTTCGCCTTGGATGAGGTTTGCGAGGATCACTCGCCCCCCCCAGCTCTGAACCTCGGCCGCGCCCACGACTTTTTCAAGCGTGTAATCCGCCCCTTTAATCAAGACATCCGGCCGAAGCGTTTGGATCAGCTCAAGAGGCGTGTCCTCGCCAAAAATCACGACGTGATCGACATCGGCTAAGGAGGCCAGAACAGTGCTTCGGGCGGATTCGTTTTGCACGGGGCGGGTCTCACCCTTCAGCCGTTTGACGGAAGCGTCGCTGTTCAACCCAACCACCAGCCTGTCGCAGGCCGCGCGGGCTTGACGCAATAAAGCGATATGCCCGGGATGCAGTAAATCAAAACACCCGTTGGTAAAACCGACTTTCAGCCCCTGCCGCCGCCATTTTTCGGCTGTTGCCGCGAGGGAATCCAACGGCACGATTTTGTCTTCCAGCCGTTGCGTTTCGCCTTGGTGGACCGCACGTTCAAGCTCGGTGCGCGAGACGCTCGCCGTGCCGACTTTACCGACAACGATCGATCCGGCGATATTGGCAAGTTCTGCCGCTGCTTCTGGCGTATAGCCGCTGCCCAATGCCAGAGCCAAAGTTGCGATGACGGTATCGCCTGCGCCGGAGACATCGAAAACCTCCCGCGCCTGTGTATGAAAAGGCAAAGCGGACGCGTCAGGCAGCACCAGACACACGCCGTCTGCGCCCAATTTGACCAGAAAAGACTCAATTCCATGCGTCTGCATAAGGGCGCGGGCCGCTTTTTCAGCCTCTGCACTTGTTGAAATGGGCGCGCCAAAAGCCTCAGCCAGTTCTTTTCGGTTGGGAGTCAGCATATGCGCGCCGCGATAGCGGCTGAAATCCCGCCCTTTCGGATCAATGACGATTTGCGCTCCGGCGGCCCGCGCGCGCGCAATCGTTTCGGCGATGATCTCGGGCGTCAATACGCCCTTGGCGTAATCCGACAGGACAACCATTTTCGCTTCGGTTAACGCATCCGAAATTTGGGACAGAATTTGCGCGGCGATAGGGGACGAAACAGGCGTTGCGTTTTCATAATCGGCGCGCAGCAATTGCTGGGTTAAGGCGATATAGCGGGTTTTTTGAGTCGTCGGGCGAGACGCATCCGTGACCAAACGCGGAGTCACTCCAGATTCGGCCCCAAGAAGCTGACGCAGCTCTTCAGCGGCCCGATCCGCCCCTACGACGCCAATGGTCTGAGCCTGTCCGCCCAGTGCAGCGATATTCCGCACAACATTTCCCGCGCCGCCCAAAACCGAAGTTTCACGCTGCGTATGCAAAACAGGAATAGGGGCTTCGGGCGAGATTCGATCCACGGTTCCATACACATACCGATCCAGCATCAGGTCGCCGATCACCAGCACAGGGACGCGTGTAAAAGCAGGAAGGTCGGACATCGCAGACACCAAAGAAGGGATCCTTGATGATCGAATATTTTTGACCCTATGGCAAATTCTATTTCTTTGTTGGAACAAACAAAGGTTGCTGTTTGGGCTTTCTCTGCCTTATCATGTGGGCCGAAGAAACATTTGATAAGGTTTTTCTATGCGCGCTTCCAGCCCGATCCCCTTTTTGCATGCGGCGGGGATTCCCTTTGTTGCCGCTTTTGCTGCCGTCACGCTGGCCCTAGGCTTTGTCAGCGCTGCGCTTTTCTGGATCGGCGTTGTCCTGTCGCTCTGGTGCTTTTATTTCTTCCGCGATCCGACGCGTGTTACGCCCGTGCGCGCGGGATTGATCGTCAGTCCGGCGGATGGGCGCGTAGTCGCCGTTCAAGAGGTCACGCCGGAGGAAAGCTTCGGTCTTGGTCAGGACAAGCGCACGCGCATCAGCATTTTTCTGAATGTCTTTGATGTGCATGTGAACCGGAGTCCGGCCGAAGGCGAGGTTATCGCGCGGCTTTACCGCCCGGGGAAATTCGTGAACGCCTCGCTGGACAAAGCCAGTGTGGATAACGAACGCATGGCTCTGACTCTGCGCCTGTCGGGCGAGCATCCGAAGGCGGGGGAAACCATGACGGTCGTGCAAATCGCGGGTCTGATCGCGCGACGCATTGTGTGCGATGCTCAAGAAGGAGACACGCTGAAAACAGGCGAACGCTTTGGAATCATCCGCTTTGGCAGCCGTACGGATATTTATCTGCCTCTCGGAGTCGCGCCTTTGGTGTGTATCGGACAATATATGATCGGCGGAGAGACGGTTCTGGCCGACTGCACCGCTTCCGAACAGGCCCGTAGCGGCGAGCCGCGCGCATGACCCAAGAAGCATCCCGTCCCGTCGTGACGGATTTGCCGCTGACACGGCTCTTGCCCAATATGCTGACCTTGATGTCCCTATGTTCCGGCATGACGGGCATCCGTTTTGCGCTGCATGGAAAGTGGGAACAAGCCGTTTTGGCCATTCTGGCAGCTGCTATTTTCGATGTGCTGGACGGGCGCGTCGCGCGGATGTTGAATATGGCCAGCAAATTCGGGGCAGAGCTGGACAGTCTGGCCGATGCCGTCAGTTTCGGAGTCGCTCCCGCTTTGATCATGTATCAATGGGCGCTGAAGGATGCGGGCGGGATCGGCTGGATTGCGGTTTTGGTCTATGCCGTATGCTGCGTTTTACGTCTGGCGCGGTTTAACACGATGCTGGAAGATCACGACCGTCCGGTTTGGACGAAGCGTTTCTTTACGGGCGTGCCCTCACCCGCAGGCGCGGTGCTCGCGCTTTTGCCGTTAGCGTTTGTTTTGGAATACGGGGATGCCGTGCGGCTTCCGTCCGTTTTCTATGCTTTCTGGATGATCTTGGCGGGCGGATTGATGGTCAGCCGCCTGCCGACTCTGGCCTTGAAAGGCTGGCGGATCGAGCGGGTCTGGGTCGCGCCTCTCTTTGCGCTTTCCGTCGCGCTGATTGCAGGATTGGTCACGAATACATGGATGACTCTCTCCGGCCTCGGGACGCTTTACTTGCTCAGCCTGCCCTTTGGATGGGTGAACTATAGGCAGAAGGAAAAAGGAAACAACGCGAAAACATGAAGATTCATAACAAATATTGAATAGTTACAAGGCATTGCTTTGTTTTAATCTAGGCAAGCCCTACAAGAAAGTAAAAAAGTTGTTTAAAAATTGTATGTTATTGTCTATTACATGCTTTCTAATGAATAAAAGGCACAGCCCATGCCAAGTTTCATGGAGCGTATTACGCCCAAACCCCTTGAAACCCTCTTCCGAAAGGTTGGGGCTGAGGCGACCTATCGAAAACTCATTCGACCCTATTTAGCAAAAACTCAAACAAAATTGATTATGACAGGTATTTTGGCTGTCGATGGGGGCATACTTGGAAGTGGTGTTTACCAAAGCTATCTGTGGAAAGACATTGTCAATAGCCTGACGATGAAGGAACTTCCTGCCTTCACCCAGAACATGGAATATTTCGTCTGCTATGCGGCATTCACGGCGGCGGCCTGTGCCATGAGCTCTTTGCTCAGGCAGAAATTTCAATTCGGTTGGGCAAATTATGCGCGGACCAAAGCTTCGGAAGTCTGGTTATCCGGGCAAAATCGTGCACAGCTTGTGACCATAAATGCCTCTATGGATCCGGCGCAGCGTATTACCAGTGACATTGGCGTGTTAACCGATCAGTCCACGGCGCTTAGTTTCAGGGCCATTTCAAATGTCGTCACTATGGGCACATTTTCTGCTGTTTTATGGGGCCTTTCTCCCCCTTTCTTTGGGGCTATGGTCGCCTTCACAGCCGTAGGCAACGGCGTTCTTTACTATGGGGGTCGCAAATTTAAACAGATCGATGACGCTCACGCCTTAGCGGAGGGGGAATACCGCAAGGCCGTAATCGGCACGCAGGCGCATTTTCAAAATATAGCGCTCTGGGGCGGAGAAGAAGCTGTCCAGAAAGCTCTGAAAGAAAAACAAAAGACTCTCCAAGAGGCTGAACTTAAGAGAAACAAAGTGTATGTCCGCCTCAGCTTTATCAGCAATCTTTGAGCGCACGAGGAAATAACCGCGTCTGTTTAAGCGGCGAGGGACGGAGAGATAGTGTAGTTCCATTCGCCGTGGAAGTCATGCTTTTTGATGTTGACGGCACGGAGTTCTTGGTTCGAGATTTTGATGCCTTTTTCG
>CAIJXG010000107.1 GCA_903824505.1 uncultured Pseudomonadota bacterium
CGCATCGTCTTGTTTCGGCATCGGAGACTCCATTACAGGTGAAGAATCCGACAGTATGAATCACCTCAATGCGTTAGCCAACCCCAGTAGGGTACTATGAGCCGCGTCATAGATCGAGGTTCGTACACAAGTGCTCTAGCTCGCGTCATCCCCGCGAAAGCGGGGATCTATCGCCGTGCGCCTGCCCCGTGCTCCGACACGGGGCAGGCGCGGCACAAGAGTCAGGGGCATGATAACATATAATCTGAAACAGGCCAAAATAAGCGATTTTGAAAAACAAAGAATATTCATTGTTTTTCAATAAATTATATTGCTTCCTTGCCTATTGCGCAGCGACTCTACTATCGACCGTAACGGATCTGCCCACCACCGAGTTTCTGTGTGCGATGCTTTCCACTGCTTCCGGGAGTCCGCTGGGGGCGTATGATTTCTGCGCGGTCTGTTGAAAATATTTTGATTTCTCCTGCCGTTATTAACTTCCGTATGTCAACAACAGCGGCATCGGAAGCTGTAATGCGAACTTCAGTGAGGGAAGAAGCATCGCCTATTATATTGAGACGCGTTCCCTTGGAGGCAAAGATCTCCAGTTTGCCCGATCCCTTGGTTAAAGAAGATTTGGTTACGACGAGAGTCGTCTGCCCTTGGGATCCCGAGGCGACACGAACAATGCCACTTCCGACTTCCAGATATCCCCATCTTACATTTGTCAGCGTGATATCAGCCTTTTCAACAGGCGTCCGAACCACGACGAGCTGACTCCCCTCGGCTGTAAGCGTAAAAGGCCCAAAAACGCCATGGCTGTTCAGAAGCTTAAGGCGACCTTTCCGCAAAGCTTCTGCAGAAAAATCCCATCTGGGCACCACTTTGAAACTTACGACAGAAGGACCTAGGTCACATTCAGAAAACCCCGGGAGAAAATCTGTTTGCATGACAGTCTGTCCGGCTGTCTGTCGAACGACGAGCAGAGAGGCTGAAGCAATCTGAAAATCCGCAGAAGGCGAGGCTACAGAGGGCTTGGTTGTTAGACTGCTCAACAAAAAGTCTTTTTCTCTTTGTGTGCTATGCGAGTAGGAACACCATTGTTCAATCTCCTCACGGATACGCTGCTCTTCGCCCCGCATGAGATTATTAATCTTCCACTCGGTTTCCGAAGGGTTTTCTTGAGCAAGCCATTCTCTATAAGTGCCCTGAATCACGGTGCCCCTGCCATCGTCCACTAGATGCGTTGTAGGTTCAGGAAGGGCGGATACAGATGGGGCTTGGGTTGGGGTAAACTCCCCGCCGAAAAGCCGCTCATCCTTAGAAGAATCCCTGCTCCCCCCCCGAGGGGGGCCGGGCAGGCATCCATCTTGAAAAATATTTTCTAAAGCCTTCGCGTCCATTTTTGTCTCCCAACATTAAGGTTTCCAATGATTTTTCTCCCTACACCTTCCTTTTGTGGGGCGCAAGAAAAATTTAGCCAACCCCCACAAACACCCACCCCTACTTCCTTTCCAGCCACTTCTCTAGCCAGTGAATATCATAATCCCCATTGATAAAGTCGGAATCGGAGATCAGGCGGCGATGGAGCGGCAGAGTCGTATCAATCCCGCCGATCACAAATTCCTCTAAGGCGCGGCGCAGACGCAACAAACATTCGTTGCGGTTATTGCCACGAACGACCAGCTTGGCGATCATGCTGTCGTAATGGGGGGGCACCCGATAGCCGTCATAAAGAGCGCTGTCCACGCGCACATCCAGCCCGCCCGGCGGATGATAGCCAACGATTTTGCCCGGAGAGGGGACAAAGGTCTCTGGATTCTCGGCATTGATGCGGCACTCGATAGCATGGCCCGAGAATTCGATCTCGTCCTGTTTATAGCTCAGGGGCAGTCCGGCCGCCACGCGAATTTGCTCGCGCACCAGATCAATCCCCGTGATCATTTCCGAGATCGTATGCTCAATCTGTAACCGCGTGTTCATTTCAATGAAATAAAATTCTCCGTTTTCGTACAGGAATTCGATCGTCCCCACGCCGCGATAGCCCAAGCGCCGGATGACATCGGCGGCCAGCGCCCCGATCTCGGCGCGTTTGGACGCGTTCAGCCCGGGCGAAGGGGCCTCTTCAATGACTTTTTGATGGCGGCGCTGGATCGAACAATCGCGCTCACCGAAATGCACGGCGTTGCCATACGTGTCGCCCAAAAGCTGCACTTCGATATGGCGCGGCTTTTCCAGATACTTTTCCATATAAACTTCGTCATTCCCAAAGGCCGCGCGCGCCTCATTCCGCGCCAGACTATAGGCTTCTTCTATCTCTGCCGCGCTCCGCGCCACCTTCATCCCCTTGCCGCCGCCGCCGGCAGCCGCCTTGATCAACACCGGATAGCCAATGCTATCGGCATTTTTCTTGGCATCGTCCAGATTCGCCAACGCGCCATCCGAGCCCGGCACGGTCGGCAAACCAAGGCCCTTCACGGTTTGCTTTGCCGTTACCTTGTCGCCCATAATGCGGATATGCTCGGGCGTGGGGCCGATAAAAGCGAAGCCGTGCTGCTCGACCATCTCGGCAAAAACGGCGTTTTCGGACATAAAGCCGATGCCCGGATGGATCGCATCCGCGCCGGTAATCGCCGCCGCGCTTAGGATCGCCGGAATATTCAAATAACTGTCTTTCGAGGGCGGCGGCCCAATGCACACGCTTTCATCGGCCAGACGGACATGCATCGCGTCGGCATCCGCCGTCGAATGAACGGCCACGGTGCGAATCCCCATCTCGCGACAGGCGCGATGGCTCCGCAGAGCAATTTCGCCACGATTGGCGATCAGGACTTTTTCGAACATAAGCCTCTCTTAGGGGGCTAAAACGGGTTTGGCAAGATCAAGAAACAGGGGGAGGCGGCCTAAAAGATGGAAATAACCCATTGATCTTCATGGAAATATAAAAAATCCAACTTTTTTATAAAAAATTATGATTTTTCCCTTGACTGGGGGGTTCTTTTGGCGTATTGACACTCCTACGGCGACCTGCGTCCGGAATGTGAAGGCTAAAATCTTAAGTGGATTTTTGACCCAAATAGGATTAAGATAAAGGATCAGATTAGGGGTGGAACGAACAATGGATACAAACGTTACGAGTGAGCTGATCTATGAAGTCCTGGAACAGCTTCAGGCGGGACAGGCTGAAATCAAGGCTACCCTAACCGATCATACACGCCAATTGATCCGTATTCGGGAAGACATCAACGCGCTTCGTGGTGATGATCTCCGGCGTGAGGCGATGCAGGCTCAGATGGATGTGCGTCTCGAGCGTATGGAAAGACATATCAGTCTCGAGGGCGCTTAGGCGACAAACGGCAGGAACTCTGTCGAAACCCCGCGCCATTAAACAGGCTCTTCTGTGTTCATCCGAAGAAACAACGGGCTGCAGCCTCATTCCCATGAGCAAAATCGCATTGGCGCGGGGTTTGCCATCCGTGTCCTGAGGGTCCCAGAGATCGCGCTCAAGGCTCAGATTTACCCCCTCCTTGCGTTGCCCTGCCGGACATCCTTCCGCTTTCATAAAACGAAAGATCACTCCCATGCCCCCAGCCCCTGTTGCCGCTGACGATGTCCTGACAACCCTGCATGATCTGATGCAGGGCAGCGAGAGCGACACAGCCCGGATTCAAGCTGCAAAAATTCTGCTGGAACGCCTCGCGCCAAAAGAAGACGAAGAAGCCCGTAAACGCGAAGCCGAGGAACGCGGTGCCGCCCTCGCCGAAGCCCGCAGCCTTCTGGCTGAATTTGCCGCCCTGCGTTTGGCTGATTTAGAAAACAGCCAACAAAAAATCATTGTTTAAAAATGTCTTACATCCTAGCATGACTCTTCTTGATCTGCCGCACGACGCTGGGACTCAGCCATGTTGAGACTTCACATGAAGCAAAAAAATCGTTGACTCCTCCTCTCCATACAGAGTAGTTTTTAATATCCTTTTTAAGAAGGGTATTACTCTGTCGCTCGGGAGAATAAGAATGTCAGACCAGATTCGCAATTTGTTTTCCGAAATGTCAACGAAAATGTTGAATCGTGTACATCGGGCCACTTTGACTATAGCTGTTGTTGCTGGAACGTGGTCGAGTTGGGATATGGTCCATGGCAAAGCGGTTCTCGGGGTTCTGGGCATCGGCTTAGCCTGCAATGCTCTTCCTATTTGTTTCGTTGCAAACCGAGAGAAAAAAAGAAGGCAGCGCCTTAGTGCTCTGGGCCTAGACAGCTAAGCCCCAAAATAATAAAAGCTATTTGTTTGGTTCCATGGTCTTATGGTGTAGCATATGCTGACACCAAGGAGGTTGACTTATGGGCCATCTACACCACGCTAATGCCACGACAACGGCTCGCGTTCGAAAAGAAATTCAGGACAGTTCAGAGACAATCGCTGCGCTA
>CAIJXG010000108.1 GCA_903824505.1 uncultured Pseudomonadota bacterium
ATTTGAATAAACATTATTTAAATTTGGATTAGATTTATTTTCAACTTTATTTTCAAACACACTTCCTATATCATTTTGTTTTTTATCTATTAAATTATTACTATAAACTGTTCCCATTTCAGTATTTGTTTTTTCAACTTTCCCAAATAATCGGATCTTTTCTTTCCGATCCAGAGGTTAGACATCATGACGGCTCTTGTCCTGCCCGCGCCCGTATACAACGATCACGTGATTCGTCAGGCCACCATCGCCTCCCTTTTTTGGGGGGTTGTTGCGTTTTTGGTCGGAGTCTTTATCGCCTCAGAGCTGACCTTTCCGCTTCTGAATTTTGATGAACATTTTAATTTCGGCCGCTTGAGGCCTGTTCACACCTCGGCGGCGATTTTCGCTTTCGGCGGAAATGCCCTGTTGGCAAGCAGCTTCTATGTCGTGCAGCGCACCTGTCGGGCGACTTTGTGGGGCGGCAAGGGCCTCGCGAGTTTTGTTTTTTGGGGCTATCAGGCCTTTATCGTGATGGCGGCTGTTGGCTATCTGTTTGGCATTACGGAGGGCAAAGAATATGCCGAGCCGGAATGGTACGCTAAATTATGGCTAACGATCGTGTGGGTCGCCTATCTCGCCGTCTTTCTGGGTACGGTTATCAAGAGGCAGGAGCCGCATATCTATGTGGCCAACTGGTTTTTTCTGGCCTTTATCATCACCGTCGCGATTTTGCATGTGGTGAACGGCTTGTCGCTTCCGGTCTCGCTGGTGGGGGCCAAAAGCTATTCCGTATTTGGCGGAGTTCAAAGCGCGATGGTTCAATGGTGGTACGGCCATAATGCGGTTGGATTCTTCCTGACCGCAGGATTTTTGGGCATGATGTATTATTTCGTGCCCAAGCAAGCCGAGCGGCCGATCTATTCCTATCGCCTATCGATCCTGCATTTTTGGTCGCTGATTTTCCTTTATATCTGGGCGGGGCCGCACCATTTGCACTATACGTCTCTGCCGGATTGGACTCAGACTCTGGGCATGACTTTCTCGATCATGCTGTGGATGCCCTCATGGGGCGGGATGATCAACGGGATCATGACCTTGTCCGGCGCATGGCATAAATTGCGTGACGACCCTGTCCTGCAATTCATGATTATCGCTTTGGCCTTTTATGGGATGAGCACCTTTGAAGGCCCCATGATGGCGATCAAGGCCGTGAATTCCCTGAGCCATTACACGAATTGGACGATAGGCCACGTCCATTCCGGCGCGCTGGGGTGGGTTGGCTTTATCTCAATGGGCGCTTTGTATCATTTGGTGCCAAAATTGTGGGGTAAAGCAGGGCTTTATTCGACGCGGCTGGTCAGCGTCCATCTGTGGGTCGCCTCGATCGGTATTGTTCTCTATATCACGGCCATGTGGGTCGCGGGGATCATGCAAGGCCTGATGTGGCGCACCTATGACGAGACGGGCTTTTTGCAATACTCCTTCAGCGAAGTCGTTCAGGCGATGCATCCTTATTACCTGATCCGCTTGATGGGAGGTGTTCTCTATCTGACCGGCATGCTCATCATGGTCTATAATGTTTGGAAGACCATCACAGTTGCGCCCGCTGCGACGCCAGCGCAGAAGTGAGGGGCATCGATGAACCATAAAGCAGAAAGAAGACGGTCTTTAGTTCCTTCTGTGGATGAGGGGCGGTTCGTTTCGGATATTTATCAAAACGATACGAATCGCTTGATTCTGGGGCGTCTTTTGGCCTGTGGCTTGAAAGATGCGTGGCTCGTTGCGGGGTGCCTTTTCCAAACTGTTTGGAATGTGCAAACGGGTCGTCCACCGCATGAGAATATTCAGGACTATGACATCTTCTATTTTGATAATTCAGATCTTTCCGCTGAATCCGAAAAGAGAACCAATGAACGCGTGAGCGCCCTTTTAGGGGCAGGAACCTCTTTTCGTGTTGATCTTTGCAATCAGGCGCGTGTCCATCTGTGGTATGGGAATCATTTTGGGGGGGAAGATTATGCCCCGTTGCAAACGAGTCATGAGGGCGTTGATCGTTTTCTGATCAACTGCACACGCGTGGGCGTTCAACCGAATGGGGCCGAATCTCTTCGAGTCTATGCGCCCTGTGGGTTTGAGGAGCTTTATGAAGGGGGTTTGTCTGCCAATCCTGCCAATCATCGCCCGTCTCTTTTTGAGGCAAAAGTCAAAAGTTATCAGGCGCGGTGGCCTTGGTTGACGCCGATAAATGTAACTTCCGGATCTGCCTCTCCTGAACAGCTTTCATCACTGAACGACAGGTGTTCTTATGTTCAAGCATGATAAAATCGAGCGGAACTCGATTATTCTCTTACTCGCGACGGTGTTGGTTGTCTCCATCGGCGGACTTATCGAGATTGTGCCGCTGTTCCGCGTTGAAATGACGATTGAGAAAGTGCAGGGGATGCGTCCCTACACGCCGTTGGAACTCGCGGGGCAAAATATCTATATCCGCGAGGGGTGCTATCTATGCCACAGCCAGCAAATCCGCCCTTTGAAGGATGAAGTTGAACGCTACGGGCATTATTCTTTGGCGGCAGAGAGCATGTACGACCATCCCTTCCAATGGGGGTCTGAACGCACGGGGCCGGATTTGTCGCGCATCGGAGGCAAATATTCGGATGAATGGCATGTCGCGCATTTGACCGACCCCCGCAGCGTGGTCCCCGAATCCGTGATGCCGCCTTATGCGTTTTTGAAGACTCGCGCGGCGGATCTCTCAAACATAGGCGATCATCTGAAAACATTGAAGATTCTGGGTGTGCCTTACACGGACGACATGATCGCAAACGCCTATAAAGACGCGATCGCACAGGGCACGAATGAGGCGGATACCGCAGGCCTAACCGCGCGGTATGGCGAGAAAGTCACCTCCCGCGCTTTTGACGGCCAGACTCAGATGGTTTCCGAAATGACCGCCCTAATCGCCTATCTGCAGCGTCTGGGGAATCTGGTGGATTTCACGACCTATAATCCGGATCTGGATCCGCGCAATCTGCCTGATGCGGGAGCCGCGCCATGATGGGCTTCCTTGCGACCTATGGTGCGCAGATTGTCTTGCCCGTCTTTCTGGGCCTGTTTTTCGCCTATGGTTTCTGGGCCTATCGGCCTCGTAATGCCAAAAAAATGAAAGATTACGGGATGATCCCGTTCAAGGAGTAAATCATGTCCACCCAAGATCCCCACAAAAAGGATATCGATTCCGTCACCGGAATCGAAACGACAGGCCATGAATGGGATGGCATTAAGGAGCTGAACAATCCTGCGCCGCGCTGGTGGCTGTGGGTCTTTTATGTCAGCGTTGTGTTCTCGATCGGCTATTGGCTGATCTATCCGGCTTGGCCGACTTTGTCCGGCCATACGGGCGGCAACAAGGGCTGGACGGAATATAGCCAGTTGAAAGAAGATCAGGCGGAACAAGTCCTTGAACGCGCGGGGCTGGATACGAAGATCGATACAGCCTCGTTGAAAGACATCAAAGCCGATCCCAAACTGTATGAGTTCGCCCGTGCCGCAGGCGCGGCCGCCTTCCGCACCAATTGCACCGTATGCCATGGATCAGGCGGGCAAGGTGGCAAAGGCTTCCCGAATTTGGTGGATGATGATTGGATCTGGGGCGGCACGCTGGATGATATTTACACGACCATTCGGTATGGAGTCCGCTCGACAAGCTCCAATACGCGCCAAAGCCAAATGCCGGCTTGGGGCAAAGACGGGCTGTTAAAATCGGATGAAATCGAGGCCGTTGCCACCTATGTGGAAGAACTTCACCTGCCCGGGAAAAAGGGCGAACAGTCAGCCGTGTCTGCACAAGGCGCAAAGATCTTCGCCGATAATTGCACGGTCTGTCACGGCGAAAAAGGCGAAGGCATGCAAACGGTCGGCGCGCCGCGTTTGAACGACAACATCTGGCTCTATGGTGGCGAGCACGCGACGATCGTCGAAAGCATTTATAACTCCCGCGCGGGAGTCATGCCGACTTGGGAAGGCCGTTTAAGCGATGCGACAATCAAAGAGCTTGCCATCTTTGTCCATTCTTTGGGCGGCGGGGTAGAGGCGGGGGCAGAACCCACAACAGCCCCCTAATCTTTTTGAGGTTTTTGCACCCACACAATGCGGTAGGGCAGATCAAAAAAAGACGGGGTGGGGCAGCGTTTCACCCTTTGATCCGTCAAAATCAGCGAGGGAATCCATGCCGCCCCAAGCCCCGCTTGGGCTTGGGCCAAAAGAGCCTCGGCCGAAGCACTTTCGCACAAGGGCGAATCCTGAATCTGAATCTTATGCGCCTGTAACATATGGGCGATTTCCGCGCCATAAAGCGTTCCGGGCGCATAGGCTAACAAGGGGCCGCTGAGCTTCTTTTGCGTCAACGCAACGGCTTTTTGAACAGAAGCCGAGGCAACAAAAATCAGCCGATCCGTCCCCGCAGCCTCGACCTCCAATCCGTTGAAATCCTCCATCGCGCCGAAATGAGGGATCAAGGCGCCATCCGCCGTGCCGCGCCTGACGGCTTCCAAACATCCTGTTACCGAAGCGACAACCAGCGAATAGCCCGAGAGCTTTTTGTGCTGAATCCACGGAGTCAAAAAATGCGCGGCAAGCGTGTTGGTCGTGTAAATCCGCAGCGTCCGCTTAAAATGGCTGGAGGCGGCTAGAGCGGCGCGCCGCGTGTCTAGCATATCTTCGCGCAGCCTTTGCGCGCGCGCTAAAAACGCCTCCCCCGCCGGAGTCAGGCGCAACGGCCGCGCCTCCCTATCGACAAGTTCCGTGCCCAGCCAGCGTTCCAAACGCTGAATGCGGCGGCTATAGGCCGATTGCGTCGTGCACCGCGAATCAGCCGCCCGCGTAAAATTTCGCGTCAGCGCAAGCGCCAGAAAGTCATCGATCCATGTCAGTTCCATGATGCATTTTCTGCATCATAGGATCGGAAATGTCCATTGGATTTTTGCAGCAGGAAAAGGGACGTTCTGGCCATCAGAAAACCCTTACAACGGAGAAATGCCAATGTGCTTAAACGAAGATAATTCCCAATACCTGTATGACCGGACTTTATACAACAGTCTTGAGTGTTCTTTGTTGGATGGAAGGGCAGCGGAAGCTTTTCTTAAAAAAGAGCCAAGCTGCGTGCTTAAACCGACGCCGCTTATCGAGGCTGTTCGGGAGCGCAACTCTTTAAAAGTCCGCAGGCTTCTTAGTTCAGGAGAAAATCCGAACATAGAACTTGTTACCCTTACCATATCGATGCGTTCTATTCCTCTCAGTATCGTCGCCATACGCAGCGGCATCGCCCCGCTTGCGGTAGCCGCAGCGAATAACGACGCGGATTGTGTTCGAGAGCTGTTGCTGGGAAAGGCGACTCCTATGTTCCCGCCCTTTATAACCAATGGAGACGGCGGCGCTCCCGTCCGTTCTCTGCAACTAAGCATGCCTCAGGCACAGATAATAGTGAGCAACGCCAGCATCGGGAAGCCACCCGTTCTTGATGTGCCCGGCATGTTGTTCGCGGCGGGGTGCTGCATCGCTTACCCGTTCACACCTGAAGAAACGCGCATTACGGGTGTCCTTAAAGGGCTTCGCGGAGCGTTTACCGACGCATGGGAAGAGCTGAAAAATCCAGGTCGTGCGGCACGTTCTCTGCCTTATACAAAAGGCACTGTCGAATTGCACTTTAATTGAGGCTAATTGTTCTGCATTCAGCAATTCTAAAAGTATGGGAAAAGAGAATTGCTATGCGGAAAGAGCGGTAGAATTCCCTCCCCCTTGCGGGGAGGGTTAGGGAGGGGGGAGCGCAGCAGAGAACAAAGTTGAGAATCAGAACAAAAGTTGCAGAAGACTATGCTGGTCCCCGAAAATGAAACAGGTGGTAAGAGAGAGTCCTTTCCCGTAAGAGCAGCAAACGGAAGGGAAACAAGATGTCAAAGACACGCAAGAAGCACGACGCGAAGTTTAAGGCGAGGGTGGCGATAGAGGCG
>CAIJXG010000109.1 GCA_903824505.1 uncultured Pseudomonadota bacterium
AGGCCTCAACGCTATCGCCGCCAAGCTCAACTCACGCCCCAGAAAGAAACTAAAATTCCTGACCCCTGAGGAGGTTTACTTCGCTTCAGCCCCATGCCAAAACCTTGAAACTAAAGTTGCACTTCAAATTTGAATCCACCCCTCCAAACTCCCCGTCTTTGCTTTGGTCCTTGCCGCGCTTGCTTTGTTTCTAACCCTTACTCGTCCGACAGATCACGGCGCAGCCCCACACAAAGAAACGGCGTTTGAGCGCGTGGTGCGCACGAACACCTTGCGTTGCGGCTATGGCGTTTTCGCGCCTTATTTTATGAAAGATCCGATCACGGGCGCGTTCAGCGGCATCTGGCATGATTTTGCAGAAGAGACAGGCTCTATGCTTGGGGTCAAAATCGAGTGGGTGGAAGAAATTGGGCTCGACGATATTGGAATCGCGCTCGACACCAAGCGGGTGGATGCTTATTGCAGCGCCCTGTGGGTGGCGGGCAAACGCGCGCGGAGCGTGAATTTTCTTTCCCCGTCGGCTTTCGAGCCGATGCTGGCCTATGTGCGCGTCAAGGATCATCGCTTTGACAAGGATCTGAAATCCCTCAATGACGCGCAAGTGGGGGTGTCAACGATGGATAGCGAAGGAGGCGGATTTATCGCACAGGAAGATTTCCCTAAGGCGAAACAAGTTTCTCTGCCCCATTTGTCGGGCTATCCCGACATGTTCAAGCAGGTCGCAACGGGCAAAGCCGATGTCGTGATCGCGGCCCCTTCGGGTGCGATGGCGTATCTGAAGAATAATCAGGGCGAGCTGCGCCCCTTGGCGGACAAGCCTCTGCGCACTTTTCCCATTTCCGCTTTTGTTGTCGGTTATGGTCAGGACGCTCTGCGCGAGGCGCTTGAAACGGCACAGAAAAGCGTTCTGGTTAACGGAACGATGGAAAAGATTTTGCAAAGATATGAGCCTTTTCCGGGCGCATTCCTGCGCGTCGCCAAACCCTATGCGGAAAACCAAGGAAACGTACCATGAGCCAAAAACTCTCCCTTCTTGCCCTGGTTGTTGCGTTGCTTGCGCTGTTTATAGTCTGGAGCCGTCCGGTGGATCACACAATGGCTCCGCACAAAGAAACCGCGTTTGAACGAGTCACGCGGACAAATACATTGCGTTGTGGCTATGGGATATGGGCGCCCGGACTTGTTAAGGATCCTTTGACGGGGAAACTTTCGGGCATTTTTTATGACTATCTGGAAGCTCTTGGAAAACATGCGGGGATCAAAATCGACTGGACTCAAGAAATAGGGTGGGCTGATTTTCCGACGGCTTTAAATAATGGACGCATAGACGCCATGTGTTTCGGCGCGTGGCCCATTGCCGAGGAGGCAAGAGAGGTCTTGTTTACAAAGTCCATCTATTATTTGCCTGTAAACGCGTATGCACGGGAAGGTGACACGCGTTTCGATCATGCGATCGAAAAGATCAATGTGCCAAACATTACGATTTCCGTCATGGATGCTGAATTATCTAATCGGCTTGCGATCGACTCTTTTCCGAAGGCTAAAACATTCTCGATTCCTCAGATCAGCTCATCCAGCATGATTTTACTGAATGTCGCGATGAAAAAAGCCGATGTGACTTTCACGGATGCATGGACGGCCAAGGAATATGTCGAACATAATCCTGGAAAAATTCGTCTGGTTCCTTCCGATCATCCGCTCCGCCTGTTTGGCCACACGATTCCTATCGCCAAGGGTGAGCATGATCTGCTGAATCTTTTGAACACCGCGACGGATGAGATCAGAGACTCAGGGGAGCTGGATCAAATTCTGGACAAATATGACCCGCAGAAAAACGCCCTCATGCGCAGCGCGAAACCTTATGGGGAGTCGCAATGAGCCAAAAGCTATCCCTTCTTGCGCTGATCGTTTCCCTGCTTACGCTGTTTATGGTTTGGTTCCATCCAGCAGATCAGGCCGCACCCAAGCATAAAGAAACGGCGTTTGAGCAGGTGATGCGGACAAACACGCTGCGCTGCGGCTATGCGATCGCAACACCGTGGTTTATGATCGATCCCCAAACAAACAAGATGTCCGGTCAATCTTTTGACATAACAAATCGCATAGCTGAAAAAATTGGTCTTAAAGTCGATTGGGTCGAGGAGACAGGTTGGGGCGTTGCCGAGCAAGGCCTGATAACGGGAAGATACGATATGATGTGCGGCTCTGTTTGCGTTGATCCGCGACGGGATCGTGTGGCGCTTTATTCTCAGCCTTATGAACATGCCCCCATGTGGCCCGTTGTGCGTAAGGATGATCATCGGTTTGACGGCGGCCTTGAAAGCATCAATCAGCCCCATGTCCGCATCGGCGTTAAAAGCGGACATGTTTTTGAATTTATCGCCAAGGAGCAATTTCCAAAAGCCCAGCTTGTTTATGCCAACGATCTTTCCGACGACACGGATTTTCTGATGATGCTCATGTACAAAAAGATCGACGTGGCTTTTGCAGGCCAAATCACGGTCGATTTGTATAATAAGGCCAATGGCGATGGGATACGCAGCACGGACCAGCCGGCGCGATTCTGTGATGGAGGGTTTATGATGGGGCTTGGCGAGCATGATCTGAAACACATGATCGACAATGCCTTGATGGAGCTGAATACAAGCGGCGAATTGGAACGCATCACAGCCCGATATATGCCCGTTCAGGAAAAATACGTTCGCCTCCCCGCAGAACCGTTTCGATAGAAGGGTGCAGAAATAGGGTCCAAATGATCTCTCTTTCTAACAAAGAGCTTCGCCAAAACGCCCTGATGCGCAGCGCGAAACCTTATGGGGAGTCGCGATGAGCCAAAAGCTGTCCGTTCTCGCGTTACTCGTTTCCTTGCTTGCGCTGTTTATGGTCTGGACCCATCCGGCGGATTACGCGGCACCCAAGCATAAAGAAACGGCGTTTGAGCGGGTGATGCGGACAAACACGCTGCGATGTGGGTATATTGTGTATCCCCCCGGGCTTATTAAAGACCTGAATACGGGGAAAATGTCGGGCATTTCCTATGATATCATGACGCGTTTAGGACGCGATCTTGGCTTCAAGATCGTTTGGACCGAAGAGGTGGGCACGGTCTCTATGATCGAAGGGCTAGAGACAGGGCGTTATGATTTGGTCTGCACCAGCGTTTGGGCCGAGTCAGGGCGGGGCAAGAGGGCCCTGTTCACAACGCCGCTTTATTTCACGGAAATCAACGCCTATGCCCGCTCGGGCGATAGTCGGTTCAAAGATCGCTTGGCTTCCCTCAACGATCCAAAAAACAAAATCGCGACGATTGACGGAGGGCTTGCCGCTGTGATTGCGCGGCAGGATTTTCCAAAAGCGCAAACCTATTCTCTGCCGGAGCTGACTGATTTTTCTGACCTTTTTCTGGGGGTGACCTCTCGCAAGGCGGATGTCACTTTTTCGGAGCCCGCCCAGATTGTCGCCTTTGACACCACGCACCCTCAGGCGTTACAAAACTTAAGCCCCAACCACCCTGTACGCCTTTTCCCGAACGCCTTTATGGTTGCGATGGGGGAAGACAAGCTTGCCGCAATGCTGAACAACGCTATTCTCAATTTGCAATATAATGGCGAGATTGACACAATCATTAAATCTTATGAACAAACGCCCCACGAATACCGCCGTGTTGCCCTACCCATCCAACCCTAAGGCTTCTCTGTCATGACCTGCTTTCCGCTTTTCTCTTATTGAACGCAGAACGCAAAAAACCAGCCCGCGCGATTCTCCTCAGGAAGTTTTATGATAGGGCTTGGCGAGCATGATCTGAAGCACAGGATCGACAACGCCTTTGTCGTCCGCCTCGACGCAGCCGGACAAAACTGTGGCAGCAAAAGAGCCTCCTTAAAAGTCTGGGCAGGAGGAGCGAGTCTATTTTTCAGCCCCTAAAATCCGTTCGTTGCACTTCAGGGTTATACCGCACCACGTCCTAAGTTAGCCTTTTGTGTCCCGAGCGGTTGCGACAGGATTGCCGCGCGCTGGACGGGAAAAGATAAAGCAAAACAACGACAAAGTCCGGCCAGCGGCACTCATGGCGCAGAGCGAGTGGTGTCGAGCAAAAAGGTCAACCTGTAACATCTCGCAGTATAAATGGGCGCTCCCTTAAACCAAGAACGGGTAAGGCCGTTGGGATTACCCCTCTCCGGCATGGGCTGCGAACTGCGCCGCCTCTTCCCGCATTTTGGCGCATTCTTGACGGCTGGAAATCGTGGCGGCAAGGACTTCCGCGCCGGTGGTCTCGACCTTGTGGACGGTTTTTTCCAACGTCTCCATATCTTGTTCGACCCGCGCGACATTATCCGAGGTCGTCCGGACGCTGCGCGCGATTTCGGCCGTCGCGCTCACTTGGTTTTCGACTGCCGTGGCAATCGTTTGGCTAATGGCCTGCGACTGGTTAATCGTGCCAACAATCGCCCCCACATCGGCAACCACAAGCCCGATGGCGTCTTGAATGCTTTCGACAAGATCCGTGATTTCTTTCGTAGCTTCCGAGGTTCGGTTGGCCAGAGTCTTCACCTCATGCGCGACAACGGCAAAGCCCTTACCCGCCTCACCCGCACGAGCGGCTTCGATCGTGGCGTTTAGAGCTAAAAGATTCGTTTGCCCTGCAATATCCCCGATCAGCGCAACCACATCGCCGATTTTCTGCGCCGAATCTTTCAAATGCGTGGCCTGTTCGCTTGCCCGCTGAACGCCCGCCACAGCCGCTTGCGCAATAATCCGAGATTGTTCGGTTTGTTCGCCGATGGCCGCGCTGCTTGCGGAAAGCTCCTCGGTTGCCGACGCAACGGTCATCATATGGTGATGGGATTCTTGGGCAGCCTCACGCACGGTACAGGTGGTTTGCGAGGCCGTGGCAACGGCCTGATCAAGCCTCTGCGCCCCTTCTTCTTGTTGGTGCAACGTGGTCAGAAGTCCACCGATCATTCCATCAAAATTATTGTTGAACGCAGCCGCCATTTGCTTGACGGACTTCCGCCGCTGGGCGTCGGCCTCTCCCCGCAGGGCGCTCTGTTCGGCTTGTAACGCTTCCTTGGCTCGCGCGGTTTGGCGAAACGTTTCGAGCGCGCGGGCGAGCTGTCCGATCTCATCGCCCCGCTGCCCATAGGGAATCGTCAGATCCAGCTCCCCTTTTTGCAATCGGTTCGTGATAGTCACAATCCGCTGCAAGGGTGGGGCGATATCCATAATCAGAACGATCACCAGCACGCTGCCAATAAAGATTCCGGTCACACCAAAGCCTAGCGCCAACCAAAAGGCGTTCGGATCCGTCTTCCATGCGCGCCCAAGATATAAAAGAAAAAACACCCACGCGACGGCCACAGGAGGCACATAGGAAAGAAGCGTCCGCAACCCGATTCCTCGGCCGAACACGCGCAGAGTGTCAATCAACTTTTCCATTGAACCCTTGAAGATCCGATTGAGGGTTTTTGCCTGAGAGATGAGAGTCAATAGCATCCTTCATCCATGCCGTGCAAATTTCTTCCGTTGCTTGCTTTTTCTCCATCTTCGCCTCCCTGCTTGTTGTTGCGAGGCTTATGGAGAATCATACCTTTTGTTAATCTCAGGTTAATAAATGATGAAAACACCCTGACTGCCGCTGGCGTAAGGCTTGCACGCCCGCGCGCGGGGCGGCATAGTTGGCGTCTCGGGTGGCGTGTGTGATTCGTGCGCGTCCTGCGTTGTGTTCTTTTCGTCTCCGGTCGACTCGCCAGCAAGGATGTTTGGCCCATGAAAAAGTTAATTCAATCTGCTGTTTTGTTCGCGTTTTTTGGTCTTATCGGCGGCATAGGGTCGGCAGGGGCCGCGCGCGCGGATGATTTGCCTCTCGCCTCGACCTCGGCCTTGACGGGGGTCGGGTTTGATGATCGCCCCCTCCTTTTGCCGTTGCAACGTAATTTTCAGATGGCAATGTTGACGGCCAGCAGCGAGCTAGGGCGGAGCTGCGGCAAGATGGAGGCCTATGGCTGGCGCATGGATCAATCGGAACAGGCGCGGGTCAACCAGATTTTCAACACCACCCTCGATCATCTGCGCGGCATGGGCTATAAGGCCACGCCTCAAACGCTCCCGTCAATCTCCAAGGATATCACTTTGCTGACGGTCGATAAAAGCGACAAGCATTTTCTTTTTCTGTGGTCGGCAGGGCATATGGGGCTTGTTCTGTCTTTGTGCGAAACGACCGCGCCTGTTTCGGATGTTTATGCCGCCATGCTGGCCGCGCCCCCTGCACAGCCGCTTCCTTTAGCGCCCCCATCGGACGTTTTACCGGCGCGTCTTGAGGCGCCCGGCCCCTTGCATGTCGGCGCGTCCGGCCAAGGGACGGACTTCTCGCCCGTTGGTGTTTGGGAGGGAAGCTATATCTGCGCACAAGAACATACAGGCGCGAGTTTGAAGATCGGCTCTTTGCGCGGCAAGGATTTCACGGGAACGCTGGAGTTTTACCCGACCGTCAAAAGCCCGTCGATTCCGGAAGGCGCTTATACGGTCTATGGTCAATATGATCGAGCCTCCGGCAACGTTGTGATTAATCCCGGCCGCTGGATCCGCCACCCGAAAGGATATATCTATACGGTGATGGTGGGGAGCTTTGATCCCTCTCGCAATGCCTTTAGCGGTTATTTCCAAGGCGTCACGGGCTGCACGAGCTTTGAGGCTATGCGGAGTGCCCAAGCCGTTGCCCCGCCGCCGCTCAAACACAAGAAACGGCATCCGCCGGTCAAGAAGAAAAAGAGTCTGCCTCCTGTGCCAGAAGTTCAGGCAGTGCCCGAGACAAAGACAGATGTGCAAGTACCCGCGCCGCCGCCTTCTCCCCCAGATTCTAAGGGAGAGTCAGGGATTCCGGTCTTGGGGGGAAAGTAACGGATAGTTCCAGATGCCTTGTCCCTGTTGAAACGGGGGTGGCCAAACATATAATGATGTTATGATTTAAAGATTTGTGGGACGCCAAACTGGGATATTTTCTGCCAGAACCGATTCCAACGGCAATCGGTTTTGGCAAGGGCGCGGAGGCTGAGGATATTTTGGGCACTGGCCGACGTCCCCCGCATGTCGGAGCAGCACAGCCGTTGTTTGACCAAAGTTTTGCAGGCGGCTTCTGTCACGCCGGAGCCGATGGGATATCCGGCGGCAGCATAGTGTTTATACTCGGGTTCCTTCGAAACCCGAACGTTTTTAAAAAGCATCCACCCGTCTATAATCCATAAAAACGGGCACCCGCCCTGCTTGAAGAGCTTTTTCCTGATAACGTGTGGGGATCCAATCGGGCGGCGGGACGCTATCCGCATAGGCGCAGCGAAAAGCGGGGGAGCCGTCAAGCTGCGCACGCGTCCATGCAATAAGCTGCGGATGATCAGAGGCAACGCGCAAAAGCCCCTTGGGCTTTAAGACTCGCGCCAATCGAGAGAGGGAATCGGGCCCGATAAACCGCCGCTCGCGGTGCTTTTTCTTGGGCCACGGGTCTGCGAAAAGGACAAAGCAGGTCTCAACCGAGGCATCCGCCAGCGCATCGAGCATCACCCGCGCATCATCCGCAAAGACTCGCACATTGGTGATTCTGTCGCGCTCCAAATGATCCAAAAGGCTGGCTATGCCGTTGACAAAAGGCTCGCAGCCGATAAAGCGCATTTCAGGATTCCGCTTGGCTTGCGCGGCCAAATGCTCGCCGCCGCCAAAGCCGATTTCCAAAATCAAGGGCGCGGGGGTGCCGAAAAGAGACCCTGCCGTCAGGCCTTTTTCACCCGAGAGCGTGATCTGAACCTGCGGCAAAAAGCTCTGCATCAATGCCGTTTTGCGGACATGCAGCCCACGTCCCTTGCGGCGGCCATACAAACGAGAAGATATTACGCCCATAGAGTGTCAATTCCATCCAAAACGCTGGATAAAACGCATTTTCACAACATGCGTCGACCCCATATAAAGCGCAATCAAAAGAAGCAACGCAGGCCAGAAAGCCAGCGGCAAAGACACAAAGCCAAGCCCATGCGCGAAGACCGAAAAGGGCAAAATCGCGCCAATCAGACAAATCACGAGAGTGGTTAGGATCAAAGGCCAACTCGCGCGGCTTTCGATGAAGGGAATTTTATTCGTGCGGATCACATGGATAATCAAGGTCTGAGTCAAGATAGATTCGACAAACCATCCCGTCTGGAACAAGGGGGCCTGAGCGTCCGTCTGCGCTCCAAAGACAAAATACATCAGCCCAAAAGTCGCATAATCGAACAGCGAGCTGACAGGCCCCAGAAAGATCATAAATTTCGCGATATGGCCGATATCCCAACGGCGCGGTTGGGTCAGGTAGTCCTCGTCCACATGATCGGTCGGGATCGCGGTTTGAGAGAAATCATAGAGCAAATTATTTGCCAAAATCTGAATCGGCAGCATGGGCAAGAAGGGCAGAAGCGCGCTCGCGCCGATGACGCTGAACATGTTGCCGAAATTAGAACTCGCCCCCATTTTGATATATTTTGTAATATTGCCAAACACTTTGCGGCCTTCCAACACGCCTTCTTCCAGCACCATCAGACTTTTCTCAAGCAGCACAATGTCGGCGGAGTCCTTAGCGATATCCGCGCCCGTATCCACCGAAATGCCAACATCCGCCGCCTTCAAAGCGGGGCCGTCATTAATGCCATCGCCCAAAAACCCGACCACATGGCCGCCGCGATGCAAAGCTGCAATGACTCGGGCTTTTTGTGCGGGCGAGAGTTTGGCAAAAAGAGTTGTATGGTCAACCCGCAGCGTAAGTTCATCATCTGTGAGATGGGTCATTTCTTCGCCCAGCATCACCCCGTCAATTTTCAGATTCACATCTTTGCAAATGCGCCGTGCGACAATGTCATTATCGCCGGTTAGAATCTTGACGGTAACCCCATGTGCCTCCAGCGCCGCAATAGCGGGTGCCGCGCTTTCTTTGGGCGGATCGAGGAAGGCGATAAAGCCGATCAGAGTCAGATCGCTTTCATCCGCAACGCCGTAAACACTTTGCTCGGGCGGCATATCCTTATGCGCGACCGCAATGACGCGGAATCCGTCTTCGTTTAAATCCTGCGCGATGCCTAGAATTTCAGCGCGATGCGCGGGAGTCATATCAAAAAATTGCTCATTCAGCTCGCCTTTACCACAGGCGGCGAGAACCTCCTCGACCGCGCCTTTGCAAATCAGCACATGTTCTTTGGTTTCATTGCGCAGGACAACAACGGACATGCGCCGCCGCACGAAATCAAAGGGGATCTCATCAATCTTGGCATAGGCCTGATCATCGATATGCAAATCTTGCCGCACATCGACGTGATCTAACACCGCGACATCTAAAAGATTTTTAAGGCCGGATTGGTAAAAGCTGTTCAGATAGGCGTAGCGCAAAACCGTCTCGTTTTCCTCGCCCCGCACATCCACGTGCTTTTTCATAATGACTTTATCTTGAGTGAGGGTGCCCGTCTTGTCGGTGCAGAGCACATCCATCGCGCCGAAATTCTGAATGGCGTTCAGCCGCTTGACGATCACCTTCTTGCGCGCCATCGCCATCGCGCCCTTGCTTAAATTAACCGTCACGATCATCGGCAACATTTCAGGGGTCAACCCCACGGCCACCGACATGGCGAAGATAAACGCCTCCATCCAATTATGCTTAGTGTACCCATTGATAACGAAAACCAAAGGCACCATCACCAACATGAAGCGGATCATGAGCCACGTAAAACGGTTCACGCCTTTTTCAAAGCTCGTCAGAGCGCGGCGGCCGATGAGCGTATGCGCTAAAGAGCCGAAATAGGTCTGTTGCCCCGTCGCGGCGACAACAGCTTTGGCCGTGCCGCTGGTGACATGGCTGCCCATGAAAGCGAGATTGGAAAGATCGAGCAAATTGGCCTTTTCCCGCATATCAGGCAGAGGGAATTTCTCAACCGGCAAGGACTCGCCCGTCAGCGCAGATTGGTTGATGAATAAATCCCGTGCCGAGAGAATCCGCAGATCGGCCGGAATGATGTCCCCCGCCGAAAGCCAGAGAATGTCGCCCGGCACCAAAGAATCAATCGGCAATTCCATGCGCGCCGCATGTCGCGCCTCGGTGGGAGAAGCCGCGTTTTCTTCCGAAAGGCGGAAAACAGAAGCCGTTGTGCTGACCATAGCGCGAAGTTTCGCGGCCGCGTTGCCCGAGCGGCGCTCTTGCACAAAACTCAGCGTCACGCTGAGAAACACCATAATGGAAACGAGCGAGCCGGACTCGACATCGCCCAGAAAAACAAAATTGATGATCGCCAACACCAGCAACATGATGTTGAGCGGGTTTAAAAGTTGCCGAAAAATCTGCTCAATCGCGTTTTTGTGATCGACCGGCGCGATGGCGTTCAGACCGAAACGCTCTTGGCGGGTTTCGACCTCTTCTTGCGTCAAGCCATCTTGTGTTGTTTCTAAGCGCGACAGAACGGCGTCAGGCTCCAACCGCGCGAGTTCATCTAAAACTTCTGAAACGCGGGCATTTTGAAGAACGGCCGCCTTCTTCCCTCCAAACAGAGACTTAACGCCCTCGATCAGGTCTTCCGTTAAGGCGTGTGGCGCAAGCGCGAAATTTCCCATGTCTTCCTCTTTTTTTAAAAAGCCAAAGCGCCTCTGGCCAGCGCCCGATCTACACGTTCCGCAGGGCAAGAGTCAAACACGGCCAAGTCGACATCCCCCTCAGTTTCCCTCCCACGCAAAGCGTTTGGGGTTGGTTATTTTTGATGGGGCGACAACGAACCCGATTGTCAGACCATTTTTGTAACGGACGTGACAATAAATTAGGCCCTGACACAAAGGGAGAGGCAGCGCAGTCCATGCTCTTTTGGAAACCCTGCCTTCAAAAGACCTTGGTTTCTCCTCAATCAATCATGGTTCCGCCATGTCTTCGCCACGCCCTTCAGCGACAGTGGGGATATCGAAACCAACCAAGGAGACTTCCTATGAACAGCAAAACCCTCATCGCCTCTACCGCTTTCTTCGCGCTTCTTGTCACGGGGGCATCTGGCCTCGCTCACGCGCAGACATCCAACACTGCAAAAAGTGTTGATATGCCGACCTCAACGGGAGCTGTGATCCCCACGTCTCAGGCGGAAGCAACAGGCAAGGCCACGGACCAAGCCGCCTCAACCGTTAAAGCGGGCGAAACACAGAAGAAGACAGATGCGTTAGGCAAGGAACACAAGGGCAAAACCCAGCTTGCCCCGGGCGCGCATGTGGCGGCCGAGCCTGCAGCCAAAGTTTCGGACGGAAAAAACACAGAAGGAAAAGCGGTGCCTGTCGAACCAAGCGTACCGAACAAGTAATAAGAACAGGTGCAATCAAAGGGCAGCGGGATCGGCTGCCCTTTTTTTGACAGAGGATTCGTCTCCTCGCCCGTCTAGTTTTTCTAACAAACGAATGGCTGCTTCTTTTTGAGCCGCACGTTTAGAATCGCCCTCGGCTTCCACGGGCGGATAGCCTTTGACGCGAAGCTCAACTTTGAAACGGGGCGCGTGAGCCGGGCCGGAATGGTCCACAACGCGATAGGCGGGCAATGGCAGCCCCTTCCCCTGCGCCCATTCTTGAAGCGCTGTTTTGGGGTCGGCGGGCGCGTCATGCACGCTCAGCGCCCCATGCCAATAACGGCGAATAAAGGCGCGCGCCGCCGTATAGCCTCCATCGAGATACACCGCGCCGATCAGCGCCTCTAGCGCGTCTGACTGAGCGGCCAGATTCGTCCGTCCCTCTTCTGTCTTTTTGGCCGGGGCCAAACGAACGAAACGGTCCAGCTCGATCCCTTGGGCCACAAGGCGCAGAGCATCCCGATTAACAAGCCCAGCATGACGTTTGGCTAATTCACCTTCCGTCGCGGTTGGAAAAGCCTCGTACAGCCATTCGGCGATGATTAGCCCCAAGACGCGGTCGCCCAGAAACTCCAGCCGCTCATAGGGCATGCCCGCCTTGCGGGACCGCGCGGCGGCAAGGGATGGATGCGTCAATGCCTCCTCAAGAAGCCTTGGGGTGACAAAAATATGGCCGATCTTCTGCGCCAAAAGAGCAGGATCGGCAGAGGCATAGACCTGTGTCATCCCTTCCCTGTACCATGAGAGGAAAACTCAAGGGAGAAAAATGTTTTAGCCGTAACGACAATTATCACCGCTATTGCTGAGATTGTATATGCCAGAAGAAGGCCTTATTGCTTTTGAACGAGAGGGGCTCCTCGTATAGAGTCGTTTTACCCTCTGTTTATGAAGCTTTTGGGTCACTTCTTGTGCGGGCATGGGCAGACCATACCCAAACCCCTGCATAAAGGCGCAACCACATGTCCACCGGAATGAGGAAAGCCTATTTCTAACGGCAGTGTCATGAGTGGACGTTTCAATTCCCTCCACAATGATAATTGGACGATGCGGACTGTTCACCAAGCGTTTAAAAAGAGGGTCTTTTTCAGAAAGGTTCCGAACAAGTCCTTGATCAATTTTAACAGTTTCAGGTTTTATCTTTTCAATTATTGCCCTTGTTGAATCTCCGGAGCCTGCATCATCTACCGCAAGGCTCATTCCGATTTTTCGTAACTTCTCAAGCGTTTCCATTCGCAGCCGATTCAAGAAAATATCCTGTTCAAGAATCTCCAGACAGATAAGGGAGGGTGGAACCCGAAATTTTATAAGCGTTGCAGCACAAAACGACGGAAAGTCGGGGTCCGAAAGGGTCAGTCTTGCAATATTGACTCCCACAGGACAGGCAATTCCATGATGGCGCCAATCGGCCAAGTCTTTGACCACCTTTAAAAAAATATAGCGATCAAGCCTAGACGCCTCACGGATAGCACTCACAGCGAATAAGTCTTTAGGAAAGACTAATTCGCCACTCTGAGAATTCGGCAACCGGGCGAGTGCCTCTAGTCTAATAATTTTCCCTTCCAGATTCGAAGGATACCCAGATTCATGGTCTCCACCCCTACCGGATGGCAGACAAATTGGCTGATAATGAGTTTCTAGCTCCGTAAATTCAGACATTTCACCTCCTTAAGGCTTTTTCAAGCCGCATACGCAAGTATGCTATACAGAGATCTTCCACCCCTTGCAAACAGACTCTCCTAAACAGGTAAGTATTTATTAATCTGTTCCGGACAGAATGGGAACAGAGGTTCTGATGCCCATACCCCCTTTTTCTCCCACGACGCCCTCAAAGGCCCTTCTTTACACCGACCCGATGCTGGCCGTCCGGCGCGTCCGCGAAATTTACGACGCGAATACGGCATGGTTGCGCGATTGTTTCCACCGCATGGCCGGAAGCGCGGATTTGTCTCAACGGCTGTCGGCCTGTTACCCCTATGTGGCCATCACGACGACAGCGCCAACGCATATCGATAAAAGGCTCTCTTTCGGTTTTGTGCCCGGGCCCGGGCGTTATGCAACGACGTTGACTCGCCCTGATTTGTTCGACTCTTATTATGCGACCCAATTTGCTCTTTTACTTGAAAATCACGGCGTGCCACTGGAAATCGGCGTCAGCGGGACTCCAATCCCCATTCACTTCGCTTTCAGCGATGCGGTGCATGTGGAAGGCCAGATCGACACCGCACGGATGGTTGCTCTGCGCGAAATGTTCGATCTGCCGAGCCTTGTGGCCATCGATGACAGCATCGCAAACGGCACCTATCCGTTTCGGATGGGGCAAGAAAGTCCTTTGTCTTTGTTCACCGCGCCGCGCGTGGATTATTCGCTCCACCGCCTGAGGCACTACACAGGCAGCGATCCCGGGCAATTCCAGAATTTTGTGATTTTTACAAATTACCAATTCTATGTCGACGAGTTTCTACGTCTGGGGCAAGAACGACTTCAAGCGGAGGATCCGTTTTACACTAAATTGATCGAGCCCGGGGGCTATACCGTCTTTAACGCCCAAAACGGATCCTCTGTTGCACAGGGCGAGCGGCTGGCACGACTTCCCCAAATGCCTGCCTATCATCTGGTGGGGCCCAAGCATAACGGTATTACGCTGATCAATATCGGTGTAGGGCCCAGCAACGCGCGGACCATCTCGGATCATGTCGCGGTCATCCGCCCCAGCGCGTGGATCATGCTGGGCCATTGCGCGGGGCTGCGCGACACCCAAAAATTGGGCGATTATGTGCTGGCGCATGGCTATGTGCGTGACGATCACGCATTGGATCAAGAGCTACCTTTATGGGTCCCCGTTCCCAATCTGGCGGAAGTCCAGCGCGGGCTGGAAGGCGCGGTCGCAGACGTGACGGGTCTTGAAGGCTATGGGCTGAAATCCGTTATGCGAACGGGCACGATTGTGACCACAGATAACCGCAACTGGGAAATCGGTGGCTACGCGAAATTGGTTGAGCGGTTCAGTCAAAGCCGCGCCATCGCGCTGGATATGGAATCAGCCGTGATTGCCGCGAACGGCTTTCGTTATCGCGTGCCTTATGGAACCTTGCTGTGCGTGTCTGACCGCCCCCTTCATGGAGAGATCAAACTGCCCGGCATGGCCAACAGCTTCTATCGCCAACAAGTAAATCAGCATTTACATATAGGCGTGCGGGCGATGGAGCGCCTCCGCGCGACAGGCTCTGAAACTCTCCATAGCCGCAAATTGCGCGGCTTTTCGGAAACGGCATTTCAGTAAATTTTTTGATCCGAACGCCAAATCGCAACCTTTTGTTAACAAGAATTGTGGTATTTCTGTAAGGAAACCAACCTTTGAAGGGAGTTCATCGTGACTGTCCGTCCCCCCCCCCCCCCCGCTCCCGCCGTAAGTGGGGATATCAAATTTACTCAAAAGGGTGGATTCAAATTTGAAGTGCAACTTTAGTTTCAAGGTTTTGGCATGGGGCTGTTAGCTCTTAAACCGACATTCGGCATGATCAACGGACTCCTGCTGATCGGCAGCGCCATCTTTGCCTTGGGCTTGCTCGGCGTATGGCGGTTGCGCGAAAGTTACGGACGCGACCTAGACAAACTGTGACTTATGGCTCGGACGGCGCTGTTCGGTTCTTCTGCCAAATCCCATCCAGATCGTAATAACGGCGCACATCGGGTCGGAAAATGTGGATGATGACATCGCCCGCATCAACCAATACCCAGTTGGCCTCGCTCTGGCCTTCGATTCGGATTTGGCGAACGCCCAGCGTGGCAAAGGCCTCGCGCAGGTAATCGGCCAGCGCGGCAACCTGACGATTCGCGCGGGCCGAGGCGATGATAATATAATCCGCCACGCTGCTGCGTCCCGCCAAGGAGATTGTCACAATTTCTTCCGCCTGCTTTTCATCCAACACTTTAAGCGCGGCGTCGCGCAAAATTTCAGGGATGCCGGCGGGGGTTTTCTTCGCTGCCGCCTTGCCTGCCGCAGGTTTTTTCGCCGCAGGCTTTTTTGCAGCGGCCTTTTTCCCGAGAGATTTTTTCGCGGCTGGTTTTTTGGCAACCGGTTTCTTTGCCACAGGCTTTTTGGACGAGGGGATCGGTGTCTTCTTCGCTGTTACCGTTTGGCGAAGCGGTTTCTTCACAAGCGCTTTTTTCGGAGCGGTTTTTTTCTTGGCAGCAGCCATGATGGATCTTTCTGTCTGATGTGTGTGGCAGAGGTGTAGTTCAATCTGTTGTCTAACTCAAGCCAAACAGGTGGCGTGGCCCGCGCCAGCGTTAACCCTGTTTCAGGAGGCCGCCAAAAACGCCCAAAACGGATAGGAGCCCGCCCCATCCCGCGCCCCGCCGGATAACAGGGGCGGCGGAAGATAGCAACAGGCACACGAGCGAAAATGTCTTCCCAATCTTTCCAGCGCCACACTTGCTGTAAATTCTCTGTCCCCATCAACCAGACAAAGCGCGTGCGTGGAAAGCGGCGCATCAAGAGCCGCAGCGTATCGGCCGTATAGCGCGTGCCAAGCTCAGCCTCGATCCCCGTCACAATCAAGTGCGGATGTCGCGCGGTGCGGCGTGCACGCGCCATTCTTTGGTCGAACGCGGCGATGTCTTTGGGGTTTTTCAACGGATTTTGCGGCGTGACCAGCCACCAGATTTGATCAAGTCCGAGACGCTTCAACGCGTAAAGGCTCATCTCCAAATGCCCCTCATGGGCAGGATTGAACGACCCGCCGAGGATGCCGATCTTGCGACCAGCCATGCGCGCACCCGCGCGAAGAGAAGGGCTTGAAACCATAGCCGAGCCAACGGAAACACAAGCGGGATACACCCGAAAATGCAAAAGATTCAAGAAAATCTTTGTGTTTGTGAAAAAGGGCGGGTCTGCTAGATTTAGTCCGTTCTCAGGGCGGGGTGAAACTCCCCACCGGCGGTAAAGGCGTTTCGGCGCACAAGCCCGCGAGCGCGTGAAAGGGCTCCTTTCACGGTCAGCAGATTTCGGTTTGATTCCGAAGCCGACGGTGAAAGTCCGGATGAAAGAGGACGGCAAAGGGCTGCGCGGAGCGTTTCCGTCGCAGATCTTTGTGTTGCGCCCTGATTTGTTAACCAAAGGGGCGCCGCTATGATGACTCAAACCGATCCTTCTGAAAATCTTCTCTCCCGTTTTGGCACGCGATCCGAGCGCGTTCGTCGCGCGATGGACGCCCTCACGCGCGGCGAAGGGGTCATCGTTATTGACGATGAAAATCGCGAGAATGAAGGGGATCTGATTTATCCCGCCGAGACGATCACCCAAGCGCAGATGAATTTCCTGATCCGCAACGGCACAGGAATTGTCTGCCTTGTGATAACGGATGCGTGGGCGCGACGCATGGATCTACCGCCGATGGTTGCCGCCAATACCTCTCAATTCGCCACGCCCTTTACGGTGTCCATCGAGGCGCGAAAGGGTGTGACAACGGGAGTCTCAGCCGCCGATCGAGTCACAACCATTCGCGCCGCCATAGCTGATGAAGCGCGGCCCGAAGATCTCGCCCGTCCGGGGCATGTCTTTCCTCTCCGCGCTCATCCGGAAGGGCTGCAGGCCCGTCAAGGCCATACAGAAGCGACGTTAGATCTGATGCGCCGCGCGGGGTTAAAACAAGCGGGAATCCTGTGTGAAATCATGAATCCCGATGGCAGTATGGCCCGCCTGCCTGAGCTTGCGCGTTTTGCGGAAACCCATGGGTTTTGGATAGTTAGCATCGAAGATTTGCTGATGGATCCAGAGTCCTCTCACCGCACAATCGGCACATAAATGTCGAACATGCTGTCTTCATGGTCAGGGTTAAAACGATGATCATAAAGTTCAAAATCAGGAGCATCGGCCAACTCTATGCCCGATTGGGACACCCACACTTTCCAGATATAGTCGTTGGTTTTACCAAGATCGGCAAGCGGCCCCTTATGCGTAAAAACGGCATAATCTTGAGGGGCAAGACGGATTTTCTCCATGCCTTTGGGAACATCGGCGTCTTCTGCGACTCGCAGCGCCGCCGTATAGTGAAAACGCTCCGCGACTTTTTCTTTTTCTGGAGGCGCGTAACAAATGCCGTAAAACGCGGCATCAAGTGGCTTTTTGATTTTGTCTCTTTGGCTCAGAAAATCATCCCACAAAGATCCCGTAGAAACGCCTGCGGGATGATCTTGCCCGATACCGATGACGGTAAAGGACTCTTTATGTTCAAAACGGGGATTCATGGTGACAGCTCCTTTTTGCAGGTGATTAAGGTAAGAGTCGCTCAAGGCTTGTTGCCCCCGAAAGGGCGAGGCTTCTTCTTCGGCCCGAAAACGGGCCGGCGTTTTTCCAAACATGTTCTTGAAAGCGCGGCTGAAGGCGGCTTGAGAGTCAAAACCAGCCTCCAGCGCAAGCTCGATGATCCGGTTTTTCTTGTCGAACAAGGAATCCGCCGCTTGCGTCAACCGCCGTCGCCGCAGATAAGTTCCAAGGGTCATGCCGGTCAGCGCGTGGAAAATCCGCCCAAAATGATAGGGCGAATAACAGGCAGCTTCTGGCGCTTTCTGTCCGCATGTAGGGTCGTCGAGATTCTTCTCAAGAACCTCAACGGCTCTCATGATGCGTCGGATAATCCTGTCCATCTTTTCTCCTCCTTGCCCCTTTATCGTTTATTGAGAGGGTGTTGTTTTGATATTTATTGCGATCTTGTGAACGAGAACAAAGCATGAAACCACCCCCTCACCTTTTTCTTATTCACGGAACCTATGGAAACCCTCAGGAAAACTGGTTTCCGTGGTTGAAGGCTCAAGCTGAAAAGATGGGGATCTCGGTCTCCGCGCCTCGTTTTCCGACTCCCGAAGGTCAAAATTTATCCCACTGGCAAGAGGTTTTTGATCGAGAAAGTCAAAACATCCCGCCTGAGAATCTGATTCTGATCTGCCACAGCATTGGGGCGGCCTTTGCCTTGCGGCAAGCCGAAAACAGTCCCGCGGCATTTCGCGCCTTGATCTTAGCGGCTCCTTTTGTGGATCCCTTGGGTCTCCCTGATTTTGATGATCTGAATGTCAGTTTTATCGCCGCGCCTTTCAACTGGGCCGCCATCCGACAAAACGCAGATGTGATCGCCTGTTTTGCCGGAGATAACGATCCCTATGTTCCCCAGTCTTTTTCCAAGAAGGTCGCGGATCATGCAGGGGCATCCCTCGCGCTTATTCCCCAAGGGGGGCATCTGAACAAAGCTGCAGGTTTTACGCAGTTTTCAGATTTATGGGACTTTTTGTCCGGTCTTTGGAAGGAAAGTCTATGAACACTCCGGATCCCTTTACCCTCGCCATGCGTCAGGCTCTTACGGAAGCGCGGCGCTGGATCGGGGCGACATCACCCAATCCTCCTGTCGGCGCGGCGGCTTTGGATGGTGAAGGCACTATCCTTGCTGTCGCCGCGCATCAACGGGCGGGGCAGCCTCACGCGGAACCGTCTGTTTTGGCCGTCTGTCAAGAAAAAGGGTGCGCCGAGCGCATTCATACGCTGGTGGTGACGCTTGAGCCTTGCGCCCATACGGGCAGGACCCCGCCTTGCACAGAAACAATCTTACGCGCAAAAATTCCGCATGTTGTGGTGGGGACAACCGATCCTAATCCCCGCGTTTGTGGACAAGGCATCGCCCGTCTGCGAGAGGCGGGCGTTTCTGTCACTGTGGGGGTTGAGGAAGAAGCCTGTCGATGGTTGATCCATGCTTTTGCCCATCCTCATGTCACAGGCAAACCGTGGATTACACTCAAACGAGCCTTTACCCCAAACGGCTCGATGATTCCCCCCAAGGGACAAACGACTTTTACCTCGCGTGACTCGCTGCGCCTTGCCCATCGGCTGCGCAAAAAAGTGGATGCGATCATAACGGGCAGCGGGACTATTTTAGCGGATGATCCCTCTTTCACAGTGCGTCATGTTCCTGACCATCCCGATAAAAAACGCTTTCTTTGCTTGCTGGATCGTCGCCACCGAATTCCGGACTCCTATCTTGACGCAGCGAGACAGCGCGGTTTTGACCTTTTGCTTCCGGACTCGATAGACGAAGCCCTCGCCATGCTGACCGCGCGTGGCGTTCAAGATATCCTTGTCGAGGCAGGGCCGAGCCTGTCCGACGCTTTTCTGGAAAAAGCCAATCTGATTTTTGACATCACGCAAGGCAATCCGGACAGCTATACCTTTAAGCTTTCCCTTGATCCGGCCTGTGGTTTGTCGGAAGCCTCTTTTTCACTAGACACGATTTTACCGCCATGATCGTCTCGCTTCTCGCAACCTCAACGCTTCCGACTCGCTTTGGCTCTTTTATGCTGCATGTTTTTGCGGATGAAACGGGGCAGGAACATATGGCGCTGGCTGCCGAACAGCCACGCACGGGATGTCTTGTGCGTCTGCATTCGGAATGCGCGACAGGGGATATTCTGGGATCCTTGCGCTGTGATTGCCGCGATCAGCTGGAGGAGTCCTTGCGCCGCATCGCCCAAGAAGGCGGATTACTGATTTATCTGAAAGGGCATGAAGGGCGCGGCATCGGCTTGACCAACAAGATCAAAGCCTATGCGTTGCAAGAAGCGGGACTGGATACCATCGAGGCCAATCTGCATCTGGGCTTTCCGATGGACGCGCGAGATTATAAAGCAGCGACCGCCATTCTGACCTATTTCGGCATAGACACGCTGCGGCTTTTGACCAACAATCCGTTGAAAGTTGCCGCCTTGCAAGAAGCCGGACTTATCGTGGAGGAAACTGTGCCGCTTTGGACCGCGCTCAATCCCCATAACAAGGCCTATATCGAGACCAAAAAACGCGCCATGGGGCATGGGGGTTAGAAAAAGCCAAAAACGAACGGGCCAAATTCAACAATTCTTAGAACCTTCAAGCTCTTATCGAAAGATTTACAAACTGTTGTTATGCTCGTAGTTTTTATCGCCGCGCTGCCCCCGTTTTCATGGGGACAGGACGAAAGGGGGATAAGACGCTATGTCGAAGATGCTTAAAGCGCGGGAGAGACGAACCGTTCGGCCCCCTTCGGTCGAAGAGGAGCGCACGATTACCGATCTCCGCCATCCCAAAACCTTTGAAAGCAGGAGAATATCTCCATGACCAAAACACACACCGGACTCGTCGTTTTGATTGCCTTTCTCGCCGGACTTTTGGGCGCATGGGTTTTCACCGCCAAAAAAACGGATCATGAGGGCGTCGTCATCGCAGCTTCCGTCAAAGAAAGTGCCTATGACCGTGTGATGCGCACACAGACCATCCGCTGTGGTTATGCGCTCTGGGCGCCGATGCTGATGAAGGATCCCAACACGGGAAAACTTTCGGGCGTTTTTTATGATTATGTCGAAGCCTTGGGCAAGGCGCTGAGTCTGAAAATCGACTGGGCCGAGGAAACGGGGTTAGGCGATTTTCCGGCTGCGCTGAATTTCGGACGGATTGATGCGATGTGTAGCGGCGGTTGGGCAAATTCCGCCCGTGCTCGGATTATCGATTATACCTCTCCAATTCTGTATCAACCTGTCTTCGTCTATGCCCGCATAGACGACCATCGATTCGACAACAATCTGGCGGCGATCAACAATCGCTCGATCCTCATTGCCGCGATTGATGGAGGCACACCTCGCGTGATTGCCGAACATGATTTTCCGGAAGCAACTTTCTATAGTCTGCCTCAACTTTCAGACATGTCCGAACCCTTCGTGGCCATGAGCATGAAAAAAGCCGATCTTGTCCTGATGGAGCCCTCAACGGCTGCCGCCTTCGCCCAACATAACCCCGATAAAATCCGGCGCGTTCCCCTTCCCGCTCCGTTGCGAGTCTTCGGCACAGGCCTTGCGATCGGCGGGGGACAAGACAGGCTGCAGCATATGCTGGATATGGCCACGCGCGAGCTGATCTCTAGCGGCGAGATCACCCGTATCATGGACTCCTACAAACCCCTGACCGATGATTTCTTCCCCGTTGCCCCTCCCTATAAGGAAACAACACCATAAGCCGCACGAGTTCTTTGTCTTTTCCTGTTTCTCAACGCCTTGAACGGCTTTTTCGATGGTCTCTCTTTCACTTCTTTTTGACGGACTCCGCTTGGTTTGGACAGCGGCCGCGCCCGATATGCCGCCCGCGCTTTGGATGGTAACCCTTACCGTCTGGGGAATATTGGGCATTGCGGCGCTGATCGATGCGCTCAAGAAAATCGTGCCGGATCCTTTGATTCTTCTGGGCGCGGTGGGAGTCACGGCGGCTTTGGGTTTTGCCGTGTCGTGGGAGGTCGCCGCGCAGCATTTGCGCCTCGCGCTTGCCTCCGCGCTGATCATTTGGGCCATCAATGCCCTGTGGTACGCGCGGTTTAAACGCGACGCGCTGGGAATGGGTGATGCGAAATGGACTCTCTTGGCCGTTTTGTGTTTTGGCCCCGTGCGTGCGCTTGTCGCGTGGGGGGGCGGCGCGATTCTTGCTGTTTTCGTGATGGGCGTCGCGCGGCTGGCAGGACGCCGACTCTCGCAAGTCAGCTTCGCGCCCTTTTTGTTTGTGGGATTAAGCGCAGCCTCATGGATTTTAAGCCACCCCATAGACGGGTTATGATTTCTTTTCCCAATCCTCAAGCTGATCTGTACCCGGACGTTTTCCATGCCCTCTTTTTTCTCTCGATCCTCTCTCCGTCGTGACATAACGTGGATCTTGGTTTTTAAGCTCTGCGTGATCCTTTTGGCGAGCGTGACTCTCTTCGGCGCGGCGAACCGTTTGCTTGTGGATAACAAAGTGATGACGAATCACTTTTTTGACCCTAAAGTTCCAGAAAATTAGACCCTTCCAAGGTAAATTCTGAGGTAAATATGGACTCCCTTGATGTCGTCAGCCTGTCGCGCGTGCAGTTCGCCGCGACCGCTTTGTATCATTTTTTGTTTGTGCCTCTAACGCTTGGTATGTCTTTTCTGCTTGCCATTATGGAAAGCGTCTGGGTTCTGACCGGTCGCCCGATTTGGCGGGATATGACCAAATTCTGGGGAACTTTGTTCGGCATCAATTTTGCGATGGGCGTGGCCACCGGAATCACGATGGAATTCCAATTCGGCACGAATTGGGCCTATTACGCCCATTATGTAGGCGATATTTTCGGTGCCCCCTTGGCGATTGAAGGTCTGATGGCCTTTTTCTTGGAAGCCACCTTTGTGGGGATGTTCTTCTTTGGCTGGGACAAAATGTCCCGTTTACAGCATCTGATCTGCACATGGCTTTTGGCTTTAGGTGCCAATTTCTCCGCCCTTTGGATCCTGATTGCGAATGGCTGGATGCAGAACCCCGTCGGCGCGCGCTTCAATGTCGACACGATGCGCATGGAGGTCACGGATTTCGCGGCCGTTTTATTCAATCCTGTTGCACAAGCGAAATTCGTCCATACAGTCAGCGCGGGCTATGTCACGGGATCCGTCTTTATCATGGCGATCAGCGCGTGGTACCTGTTGAAAGGGCGTCATGTAGAGATTGCCCGTCGTTCTATGACAGTGGCAGCCTGTTTTGGTTTGGCGGCCTCTCTGTCCGTTGTCGTTCTGGGCGATGAAAGCGGCTATGTGGCGGGCGAGAATCAGAAAATGAAGCTGGCCGCGCTCGAAGCTGTTTGGACAACGGCACCCGCGCCTGCGGATTTGACAGTTTTTGGGGTTCCGGATGCCGAAAATCATGTGACTCATTTTGAAATCAAGTTACCGTGGGTTTTGGGGTTGATTGCGACACGCTCAATTGACAGACCCGTTTTTGGCATTCAGGATTTGGTTCAAAAGAACAAAGGGCGGATTGAAAACGGCATAAAGGCCTATGCCGCACTGGATCATTTACGCAAGAATCATCAAGACTCTGCGGCGTTGGTTGAGTTTAAAATACGTCAAGACGATCTTGGTTACGGCTTGTTACTAAAGAAATATACAGGCGATGTGGCGCATGCAACACCTGACATGATTAATCGCGCCGCGCTGGACACCGTGCCGAATGTTCCCGTTTTGTTCTACAGTTTCCGAATCATGGCGGTTTTGGGCTTCTACTTCATTGCCCTCTTTGCCTATGGGTTTTATTTGTCCTATCGGCGGAAATTTGAGCAAAAACGCTGTTTCTTGTGGCTTGCGCTTTTGACCCTGCCTCTGCCGTGGATCGCGGCCGAGTTCGGCTGGGTTGTGGCCGAACTGGGGCGTCAGCCTTGGACCATAGACGGCGTTTTGCCGACTTTCCTCTCGACCTCCTCTCTGTCGGTGGGGCAGGTCTTTACCTCTCTGTGTGGTTTTATTCTTTTCTACTCAAGCCTTTTGGTCGTCGAGCTGTATCTGATGGTCAAATATGTGAAAATTGGGCCGCAGGAAAAGCAGAGCTAAACCGCCAAAATCTTTAGACGGAGAAACTTCCAATGTTAGACTATGAAATCTGGCGTCTGATCTGGTGGGGGCTTCTGGGAGTCCTTCTGGTCGGTTTTGCGATCATGGATGGGCTTGATTTTGGCTCGGCGGCGCTGATCCCCTTTTTGGGGAAAACAGACGAAGAACGCCGCGTGATGATCAATACGGTTGGGCCTGTTTGGGAGGGTAATCAGGTATGGCTCTTGCTGGGCGGCGGCGCGATTTTTGCCGCGTTTCCTGCGATCTATGCAGTTGCTTTTTCAGGTTTTTACCTTGCCATGCTGATCGTGCTGGCGATGCTGATTTTACGTCCTGTCGCCTTCAAATTTCGCAGTAAAATGCCCGGCGCAACATGGCGGCGCTTTTGGGATACCGTTCTGTGCGTCTCTGGGTTTGTGCCGCCTGTCATTTTTGGCGTGGCGGTCGGCAATGCCATTTTGGGTGCACCCTTTACGCTGGATGACACGATGCGCATGACCTATGAGGGGACGTTCTTTGGTCTTCTCAGCCCCTTTGCGCTTTTGGCCGGAGTCCTGAGTCTGTTGATGATCCTGACCCAAGGCGCGACATGGATTGCCCTGAAAACGGAAGGTGAGATCGAAGCACGGGCGCGCAAGCTTATCCCGCCACTGGTTCTTCTGACTCTTGCGCTTTTTGTCGTCGGCGGTTTTTGGGTGGCCACGGGAATTGAGGGCTACAAGATCACCAGCGAGATCGATCCGAACGGCCCCTCTAATCCTTTGTTGAAAACCGCGACTCAAGAAGTCGGGTTTTGGTTCCATAACTACACACTTTGTCCCTTAACTCGTCTGGTTCCCGCTGTTGTTGGACTGGGCGGTCTAGTTTGTCTGGGGGCGACAGCGGCGCGGCGTCCTTTGACTGCCTTTATTGGCAGTTCTCTGACCATTGCGGCCATCATCACAACGGTTGGCGTGTCGATGTTCCCCTTCTTATTGCCGTCTTCTGTGAACCCGTCCGCAAGCCTCACAGTCTGGGATGCGACGTCAAGCAAGACAACGCTTCAAATCATGACGTTTTGCGCCCTGATCTTTGTGCCGATCATTCTGGCTTATACGGGATGGGTCTATGCCGTCCTGCGCGGCAAGGTCACCAAGGCCTATATCCGTGAACAAAGTGGCAACCTTTATTAAGGAGAACGACATGTGGTACTTTTCGTGGATCCTTGGTCTTGGCCTCGCTTGCGCCTTTACCATTCTGAACGCCCTATGGTTTGAGCTTGACGCGGATAAGGTTGCGAGCAAGAAGGATCAGTAAGATTCCCTTCTAGAGAAAGATCCTTCCATGAAAAAGAACATCCATCCCGTCGAGCGCGTCTTGCGCGTCGTTGTCGGCCTCGGCCTTGCCTCTCTCGCTTTCTGGGGGCCTGAAAATATGTGGTTCCTGTTGGGGCTTATCCCCGCGCTGACCGGCCTTGTGGGCTGGTGTAGCCTCTATCAGCTGCTTGGCATTGACACCTCCAAATGCTGTGGAACCTGTAAATGCGAGACGAAGCCAAAGGAAGGCTGAATCTCTTTTTCAAAAACATCTTCCCCGTTAACGAAATTTTGACGCTTTTCAGATACTCTGTTCTGTATGGCGCAGAGCATCGGATACCTTGCGAGTCAGCTCGCAGATTATCGCCTCACAACAGCAGAGGTGATCTATCGCCTGCCGGATCATCCTAAAATTTTGCAGAGTTACATTTGGCAAGAGTTTGATATCGCGCCACGCTTCCCTGTTTTGCATCGTTTTCTGCGCTTTTGGGAAACGAAACTGGACGGGAAACTTTATCTTGTCCGCGTGTCACACGAGGCGCTGATCACCCCCGGCGAAATGACTTATTGCGGCCATGAATTTACGATTCAGTGACTCCTCTTCCGCGCCCCCTAAACCCATCGATAAAGTCTTATCCCAACTTCCTTCATAAAACACGCGCTCAGCGAAGCTGATGCGCCTTTTGCGCGGACAAAACGTGAGGGGTTCCGAAGGGAACCCGAGTATATCAAAGACCGTTGCGTGAGGATTGCCTTGGCGCGGGGTTTAGGGTTTACTCGTTAAGCCTTTTTCAACGGCTGTTCCCCGCGCTTTCTTCATGCCTGATCCTGCCGTCCCGCCCCTCGAGACTTCCGCTTCCTTCTCAAGCCTGTTCCGGCGCGGCGAAGTGTGGATGGGCATCGGGCTGATGATCATTCTGACGGCGCTTGTGCTGCCGTTGCCGCCTTTTCTGATCGATATGGGGCTGGCGCTTTCGATTACCTTTTCGGTTTTGATTCTGATGACGGTTTTGTTCATCGGCAAGCCGCTGGAATTCAGCTCGTTTCCGACCGTTCTGCTTTTAACGACCCTGATCCGCTTGTCTCTTAATTTGGGCACAACGCGGCTGGTGCTGACACGGGGCCATGAAGGAACCGATGCGGCAGGCCATGTCGTGCAATCTTTTGCCAGCTTAGTCATGGGCGGCGATTTTATCATCGGAGTCATTGTTTTCGCGATTCTGACGTTAGTAAATTTCGTTGTTATTACAAAAGGTTCCGGTCGTATCGCCGAAGTCGCGGCGCGCTTTACCTTAGACGCCATGCCCGGCAAGCAAATGGCCATCGACGCGGATTTATCCTCCGGCCTCATCAATGAGGATGAAGCCCGCAAGCGCCGCAAAGCTCTGGAGGATGAAAGCAACTTCTTCGGCTCGATGGATGGTGCGGCTAAATTCGTGCGCGGAGACGCGGTAGCTGGGCTGGTCATTACCTTTATCAATGCCGTGGGCGGCATCACCATTGGCACTTTCCGCCATGACATGCCGATTCTTCAGGCGGCGGACACCTATGTGCGCTTGACGGTGGGCGATGGGTTGGTGACGCAGATTCCCGCTTTGCTCGTTTCAGTCGCCGCCGGTCTTTTGGTCACAAAAACAAATGTCGCAGGATCAACAGACAAGGCTTTGTTTAATCAGCTGGGCGGCTATCCGATAGCGCTGGGGTTAAGCTCGGCGATGCTTGGCGTGCTGGCGCTTTTGCCCGGTATGCCCTTTATCCCCTTCGCGGCTTTATGCGCTTTTTCGGGCTTCGCCTGTTTTGCGGTCACCAAACAGGCCAAAGAAACCTTGGCCGAGGCCGCCGCGACAGAGGCCAAAGGCAAACAAGCGCCCGTGGCTGAGGAGCCGATCGCCAAGGCGCTATCGCTGGATATTGTCCGGCTGGAACTTGGCTATGCGTTGCTCAGCCTTATCAATAGCGAATCCGGCCAACGTCTGACCGAACAAATCAAGGCGCTGCGTAAACAGTTGGCGGGCGATATGGGCTTTATCATGCCCGCCGTGCGGATTCAGGACAATCTGCAATTGCCGCCTAACGCCTATGTGCTGCGAGTCAAAGAAATCGAAGCCGGACGTGGAGAGCTGCGCCCGGGCATGCTTTTGGTTATGGATCCGCGGGGACAACCGATCTCGCTTCCGGGCGAGGCGACCCATGAACCGACTTTTGGGCTTGCCGCCACATGGGTCGATCCGACCTATCGGGAAGAGGCCTTGTTTAAAGGCTATACCGTCGTAGATCCCCCCACCGTTGTGACCACGCATTTAACGGAAGTGATCAAAGACCATATGGCCGAGATCCTGTCTTATACCGAAACGCAGAAATTGCTGGACGAGTTGAGCAAGGAGCAGCAAAAGCTGATCGCGGATGTCATTCCGACCCAAATTACAGTCAGCGGGCTGCAGCGCGTGTTGCAAAATCTGTTGGCCGAGCGCATTTCGGTGCGCGATCTTCCAACAATTTTGGAAGGCGTATCCGAGGCCACCGCCGTCACGCGAAATCTGACGGCGATTTCCGAACATGTGCGCTCACGGCTTGCACGGCAAATCTCGGACGCGAATACGAATGATATGGGTTATATCCCGATGGTGACGCTCTCACCCGAATGGGAACAGGCCTTTGCGGAAAGCCTGATAGGAGACGGTGAAACGCGCCAACTCGCCATGCCGCCCAGCAAGTTGCAACCCTTCATCACCTCTGTCCGTCAATCCTATGACCGCTTTGCTACAATGGGCGAAGCGCCCGTGCTTCTGACCTCACCCGCCATCCGCACCTATGTCCGCTCGGTCATCGAACGCTTCCGCCCCACGACAACCGTGCTCTCTCAAAACGAAATCCACCCTAAAGCTAAAATCAAGACCTTAGGGCAGGTTTAGGGGGCAGACAAAACAATCGCAAAAGGCATGAAACTATTTTTTTAGTTACTTTATGCTGTAATATGCCTCTATGAAGCCGACACACGCATCAGGCGCTCCAGCCCCCTTTGATCTAGAGGGTCTCCTTGCGAGTCCTGAAGTGGGTAAGGCAAGGCGGATAATAGCCAAGGTTCAAAAAATACTGGCCCAAAAACAAGCCCATGAAGCTC
>CAIJXG010000110.1 GCA_903824505.1 uncultured Pseudomonadota bacterium
CTTTTCCTGAATGGCGTCTTGGCCCTCTATGGCCAATTTCGAGCATTAAAGAGGCAGACAAGTCTTTTCTATATCTCTTTCGCTTTTTGTTTTCTGTTCTTTGCCTGTGCGCCCTTGGTACAAATCGGCACCGCGGCAGATCCCGTCTTCGATATGGATTTTGTGCCTTTAACAGTTGCCTGTCAGGTGCTGCTTTTCACAAGCGTGGGGCTGTTATTTCAGCACCGTCTTGAGAAAAAACGCGTGCTGCCTTCTGTTATTCCCGTCTTAAACAAATCCCCTAAACAGCACTATCTGCTTTTATCCCTTGCGATTGTGGGCGCGGGCACGCTCGCTGTTATCCTGTTCCATGACGTTCTTTTTTCGAGCCGTGTCGATTTCAGCACGTTTATGGAGACAGCCTCAGGCAATCCGGCGCTGGCCCTTATTACCCAAACTTTTCTGCAAGCCTTTCCTTTTTATGCCGCCGCTATCGGGCTGCGCGGAGCCTTGACAGAGAACAAAAAAATATGGGTTTTTCTTTTTATTCTTCTTTTTGGTGCGGCCTCTATTCTGAATAATCCGATGATCCGCCCGCGCTACGAGCTGGCCGGACTGGTCTTCTTCTTTGCGGATTATGTCCTACGAGGCCGCATGTCAATCCGTCTGATCGCCCTGCTGATGGTTTTGGGCGTTGGGTTTGCGCCTATCTTGAATATTTTTCGCGAGGTTGGCCCGACGAGAGACTCTTTGTGGCCTCAAGGTTTTTATGACCAGACCTTTCTTTCCTATGATTATGACGCGTTTGAGACAGCCTGTTATGCCGTCCTATCCGTCGCGCAAAACGGTATAAGATGGGGCGCGAATTGGCTCGGAGCGGCTTTCTTCTTTGTGCCACACACATGGTGGACAGAAAAGCCAACCCAAACGGCCTTCGTCGTTTATGACACGATGAGCCGATATCGTTTTGTGGGAACGCATAATCTCTCGACCCCCTTGATGGCGGAAGGGTATGTCGCTTTCGGGTTTGTCGGCGTTATTCTTACCACGCTTCTTTACTGGTTCGCCCTTGCGCGGCTTTCTCTCGCTTCTTTGCGGAAAGAGGATTCTTTTAAACGTCTTGCCGCAGCGGTTCTCGCGGGGCTGATCTTTATTCTTTTGCGCGGGAGCCTGATTGTGGCTCTTTCCGCCGTAGCGGGTGGGCTGGTCGTAGGGGGGATAGCATGGGGGATTCTAAGAATGGGGGGCGGTTCTCGAAAGCTCCAGCAAGGGCCCATAAAAACGCTGAGTTAAAGCGCGGGTTTTTTCGGCATCATCCATATTGTTAACGGCCGCGCGGAATTCAGCCGATTGAGGCAGGCCTTTCGTGTACCAACCTATATGTTTGCGGGCGATGCGCAGGCCTGCATGGGTGCCGTAATGGGTCAGCATCGCATCGACATGCTCAAGCAGCGTTTGGTATTGTTGGTCAAGCGCAGGGGCAGGTCTGCGCGTTCCATCGCGCAGATACTCCATCGCTTGGCGTAAAAACCATGGTTTGCCATACGCGCCTCGCCCAATCATCACACCGTCCGCACCGGAAAGCGCAAGCGCTGTATCGATAGACTCCAACGACCCTATATCGCCATTCACAATCACAGGAATCGTGACGGCTTCTTTGACGGTACGGATAAAAGCCCAGTCGGCATCGCCTTCATAGAATTGGCAGCGCGTACGTCCGTGGATGGCTACAAGCTGAATGCCGCTATTTTCGGCGATCCGCGCTAGAGTGGGGGCATTCAGACTTTCTGCATTCCAGCCTTTCCGCATTTTCAGTGTAACCGGAATTTTGACCGCTTTCACAACGGCTTCAAGAATCCGACCGGCAAGAACCTCATCCCGCATCAGGGCCGATCCCGCATGACCGTTGACGACTTTCTTGACGGGACAGCCGAAGTTAATGTCGATCAGATCCGCCCCGCGCTCTTCATTCAGTTTGGCGGCCTCGGCCATGACCTCCGGCTCACACCCCGCGATTTGAACGGCCATAAGCCCTTCATCGGGTGCGCGCGTGGACATTTGCATCGTCTTGCGGCATTCGCGGATCATCGCTTGGCTGGCGATCATCTCACTGACCACAAGCCCTGCGCCGAACTTTTTGACCAGCCTACGAAAAGGCATATCCGTCACGCCCGACATGGGCGCGAGGATCACGGGATCTTGAAGCGTTACCGCGCCGATTCGTATCGGCTTAAGACGGGGAGAAAGAGAGCTGTCCTGCATGAAAAACCGACTCGTTTAAAAAAAGGGCGCACGCCCCTTATCCCCCAAGAGTCTTAAGCCAAACCTTGGCAAAATCATCCAGAAAAACCCCGTCCCAATCCGAAAGTCGGGTTTCCCGAAAACCAAGCGCCTTTTGCACCAGAGTCGCGCGTAAGTCTTTGTCTTCAGCTAGTTCAACCAAGGCATCGCCCCAAGCTGACACAGACGGCTCGACCGTGCGCATCGCCTCTTCCGCGCCACAGGCTTGTGCAACATGGCTGGCGCTGGATGCAAGAACGGGGCAGCCGCAGGCGAGGGCCTCCAGCCCGACCATCCCGCCAATCTCTATATCCGAAACAACAGCGAGCGCATCGGCGGCCGCATAAAAAAGAGCGAGATCGGCAGGAGCCACCTGCCCCGCGCAGGTGACGCGCGCGCCCAACCCCGCGTGCAGGTCCGATTCCATAGGCCCCTTCCCCGCCACAAGTAAATGCAAATTCATCCCACGGGCCACAGAATTCAGACAGGCTTGCAACAGGCGCGGCACATTTTTTCCGGCATCCACACGCCCGACAAACAGAACAAGAAATGCCTCTGGCGCAATGCCATAGCGGGCGTCTATGCCCGAACGCGCCGCAGGCTGAGGTGTAAATATCGTTTTATCAACGCCCAAACGCATCGGATTCACGCGCTCTGTCCCCAGCAGACGCGTCGACAGCTCTTTATCCTCTATCCGCATCGCTAGCACGGCGCGACACTTGGTCAGATGCCGCGCGAGACGCGCGTCTTTCTTGGCCCGTTCCCACACAGGAAGAAATTCAAGAAGTCGATAAAGGATTCCGTCGCCAAATCTCTTACGCAGCATCTCGCGCATAAAAACTTCCGCGTAAGCGGGCGTGTCGGTGTGAAAGGATGTCACCAAAGGAATATTTTTTCGCCCTGCAACGCGCTCAGCTGTCCGCGCAAAGGCAAAACACGCGTCGGTTGTGTGGATCAGATCATAAGCACTAAGTTCTTTGGCCAAACGCGGATGAAAAGGCGCGAGATCCGTATGCGCTGGCACATAAGACAGAAACTTCAGCCGCGCCGTGCTGAAAACGGGCGGCAGAAAGCGATATCGAACATGACTTGCCAAGGGTTCATCAGGGCCAGAGCCAGAAAAATAAACCGTTAGATCGAGAAGCGGCGGGACTCGAGCGGCCGCTTGCGCGAGTCGCTCCCAATATTTGACATGCCCGCCCGCGCCCTCCCCGCGCGGAAGATCAACAAGAACAGCAATACGGGGAAGGTGGGGCATGTTTAGGAGTCCGGCTAACAAATAACCCCCTATCCTATACTGAAAGAGACGGCCCATGCCTAGATGAAGATACTCTTTTTAGTTCTGTTGTGGGGACTCTCTGCCGATGTGAGTTGTGTTTGCTGCTGGATTTATGGTCAAGCACATGTCTGTAGGGAGGCGTATGGGGTTGTTGATCAGGAGATTCCACTTCAGAAGGAGAGAAGCTATCCACGAATCTCTGGTATCTTTCCGCCCTTGATCCACCAGCAGAAAGAGCAAGGGCGGGATTCTGAACATCGCCTCCAAAAACATAGAGGGGTTTGCCCTTTTCATTCCTATCAGCTGAAATAAAAGGCTCTCTTCCTTCAATAACAGATCGAAAAGAATCTTCCCCTGGAGTAGAGACCGGATAATAGTTTTGTCTTCCGGGACCAGCGGTTGCTTCGGTCATGCTGCCTGTTTTCGAGGACAAAAAGGCAACGTGTCCGCCCTCAACCGTTCCTTTCCACGCAACCATTCCTCCAAGCACATGGTAATCTGTTGGTGTTTTGCTAAAATTTGGAAGAAGCTCATTCTCAACTTTTTGTTGTATGACAGCTTGTATCGTTCCCATATGACGACAGACATATTCGTTTTCTAAAGTCATCTGGCTCATATCATCAAAGTTTGTATCCGTTGGACTGCCCTCAAGTCTATAAGTCCCAAGAACAGGGTCTTTGGCAAGACGTTCAGCGGTTCTTGCGGCCAGCACTTTTTCCCATATCAGGCGATCCGCCAAAAGGAAATCGCCCTCTTTCTGGAGAAGAGAACCTATGGCGAGGTCAGACTGCATATCTTGTTTAACGGTCTCGATCATCTCTAAAATACGCGCAATACTTGGATTGTTAATATCTTTCAAGTCGAGAACAATAGGTCTGTCTACTAGAGCGTCCGTAACGCTTACTCCGTTTTCAATAATATCGTTGGCTGAAACGGCTAATTCTCCCCCTTCACCCACTCTTGATGGATTTGGATTAAGTGTTAAGGAAGGATGCCTTTCCAAAAGGCCGCTTTCAGGCAGTGTAGCGTCAAACCGCCTGATATAGATTCCGTTGTACTGGCCATTTTTTTCTTCCCGCGCCATACTTTCCTCGCGTTGCTTGAACCAATAAGGCAACATGTTGAATGCTGCCGTCATATCCAACAACAACGATACGCCAGAAAGGTTAAAACAGCGTAAAGGTGGTCCCTGTTTGTATAGGAACACGTCTCTATAATCAGCTGTACTCCTTATTATTCAAAACAATTTCACCCCATTTGGCACGTGCTTGTCCGGAGAAATGAGAACAACAGCGCCTTCACTGTCCGGAAACCCCGTGCAGAGAAATTCGGACGGAAAGCCGGCAATTTTCTTGACCCCTAAATTCAAGCAGCCGACGATTTGCTTACCGATCAGATCCTGTGGCGTGTAATGCGCCATTATCTGCGCCGAGGTTTGCTTCACCCCATGCGTCGGGCCAAAATCAGCCCATAGCTTATAGGCGGGCTTTCGCGCCTCGGGAAAAGGCTCAACCCGTACGACCGTGCCAACCAAAAGCATCACGGATTCAAACTGTTCATAGTCGATGATCTTCATGTCCCCCCCTGTTTCCAAGCCGTCACATTTTTTGGAGCTGGTAAAATAGCTCCGATTTCATAGAGGCGGCAAGCGGAAACAAACTAAGAGCTTGCAAAAACATAAGGATAAACGAAAAGAAAGATTCCGCTGAAGCTTCTTGCATCTGAGCCGGAAAACCCAGATAAAGAGCCTCGTTCCTTTTTTGCCGCCGAGGTGTCTATGCCTGTCGGATCCGCGCTGATCTCCGCTTTTCTTGAAGTGCTGTACGCCGTCCTGAATTTCTATGTCTGGATCCTGATCGCGGGCGCGGTCATGAGCTGGCTGGTCGTTTTCGGCATTCTCAATCCGTATAACAAGCTGGTTCATGCTATCGGCGATGTCATCGCGCGGATCACGGAGCCAGCCTTGCGGCCCATTCGGCGGTTTTTGCCGGTGATGGGGGGGCTGGATCTCTCGCCGCTTGTGCTGATCTTTATCATTTACTTCCTTCAGTCTTTCATCCGTCATTTGGTCTTCTGACATGGCGCAAATTTTGGACGGAGTGGCGCTGAGCCGCCGGATACGGGCGGAATTGGCAAGCCAAATCACCAAAGAGGGGCTTTCTCCGGGCCTTGCGGTCGTTCTGGTCGGGGAGAATCCGGCCAGTCAGGTCTATGTACGAAACAAGGCGCGTGCGGCTGAGGAAACGGGAATCCTTTCGCAAACACATCTTTTGCCCGCCGACACGACACAGACTGCTCTTTTGGATCTGATCGCGCGGTTGAATGAAGATCCCAAAATTCATGGGATTTTGGTTCAAATGCCTTTGCCTCCCGCGCTGGATCCACAGGCTGTCATCGCCGCGATGGATCCGGCCAAGGATGTGGACGGATTCCATCCGGTCAATGTGGGGCGGTTGAGTCTGGGTCTGCCCTGTTTTGTGCCCTGCACGCCGCAGGGCTGTATGCTGTTGCTGCGCGAGGTTTTGCCCGATCCGGCAGGCAAACGCGCCTTGGTCATTGGGCGATCCAATATTGTGGGCAAACCTGTTGCGCAGCTGTTGCTGCAAGCGGATTGCACCGTGACGATGGCCCATTCTCGCACGCCGGATCTAGCCGGAGAATGTCGTCGCGCGGATATTCTGGTCGCGGCTATTGGACGGCCTCATTTCGTTCAGGGGGATTGGATTAAAGACGGCGCCATCGTGATTGATGTCGGCATTACCCGCGTAGCCGATTCGGCCGATGCCGAAAAAACACGTCTGGTTGGGGATGTGGACTATGAAGCCGCCACACCCCGCGCTGCGGCAATAACCCCTGTGCCGGGCGGGGTCGGGCCGATGACGATTGCCTGTCTTATGCGAAATACGTTTCTCAGCGCACAGGCGCGGGGGCTTTAACTCTTTCCCGACCTTTTTTGAACGGCACCCCTTACAAAAAACTATAGGGATCAATATCGACCAACAGGCGCAATCGGTGGGGCCATTTCAGCCCCGAGAGCCAGCCTCGCAGATAGAAAGACAGATTAAAACCGCGCGGCGTTTGGATCATCAGTCGATGTCTGTATTTCCCGCGCAGCCGCGCATAAGGTGCGGGAGCAGGGCCGAGGATCCTCACATGGGGGTGAGAAGGGGCCGTGGCGGCCAAATGCTGTGCCGCTTTGATGACTTCGGTAACATCTTCGCCCGAAACTGTCAGGCTAGCAAGCCGCGCATAAGGGGGGAGGTGGTAGGCCTCGCGCTCCCGTAATTCGGCTTCCAGAAAGGCATCGCGGTCGCCCTTGACCAAGGCTTGCATAACGGGATGATCGGGCTGGGTCGTTTGCAACAGGACTCGTCCCGCTTCTGTCCCTCGCCCACTTCGCCCGGCCATTTGCTGCAAAAGCTGAAAGGTGCGCTCGGCCGCGCGCGGGTCTCCGCCCGACAGACCCAAGTCTCCATCTATAACACCGACAAAGGTCAGATCCGGAAAATGATAGCCCTTAGCCATGATCTGCGTGCCAATCAGAAGATCTAGCTCCCGCCGCGCCATGCGATCTACAAGCTCTTGCGCCGCTTGAGGTGTTTCCAGCAAGTCACTGACCATTAAGGCAAAACGAACTTCAGGCAAACGTTTAGAAACCTCTTCGGCAATGCGCTCAACCCCCGGGCCGCAGGCCGCGAATTTGTCTTTCGCCTGACAGGAAGGACAACTCTCAGGCAAACGCATCGCAAAATCGCAATGGTGGCACCGCAACTGCGCGGCCTTTTTATGCTCTGTCAGCCAAGCCGTGCAGCGTGGGCATTCGAGCCGATGCCCACACCCTCGACACAGAGTCAAAGGCGCATAGCCGCGCCGATTTAAAAACAACATCGCCTGTTTGCCACGGGCAATCGTTTCTTTCAGCGCGTCAAAAACAGGCGGCGCAATAAATTCATGCGGCGCAAATTTTTGTTTGCGGACATCCACGCAGGCTATAGAGGGCATCCCCGCGCTGCCGAAACGGGTCGGCAATTTGACATGCCCATATTTGCCTTGTTGACCATTGAACAAAGTTTCCAAGGACGGAGTCGCGCTGGACAGAATAACCGGAATACGCCCCAAATGCGCCCGCGCGACCGCCATATCGCGGCCATGATAGATCGTGCCTTCTTCTTGCTTATAGGCCGCCTCATGCTCTTCATCCACCACGATCAGGCCTAGATCGGGATAGGGCAGGAACAAGGCCGAGCGTGCGCCAAGGATCAGTTTCGCTTCGCCCCGCGCAATCGCTTGCCAATGGAAGCGGCGTTGACGCTCGCCAAGACCCGAATGCCATTCGACAGGCCGTCCGCCGAACCGCGCCGTCAGACGGTCGATCAAAGCCGCCGTCATCGCGATTTCGGGCAGAAGCAGAAGAGTCTGTTTGTTTTGGCGTAAGTTTTCCGCCATCGCTTCACAAAACACTTCGGTCTTGCCTGACCCCGTCACGCCATCCAGCAGAGTCGCGCTATAATCCCCTTCCGTGACTTTTTGTGTGAGATAATCGGCGGCGGCACGCTGCGCGTCTGTCAGCGTAGGCTGATGAAAATCTGGATCAAAGCGAGGACAGTCGAAGGAGTCCTTTTTTTTGGCTTCAATCAACTTGGCGTTGCCGAAAAGCATTTTCAGCACAACCCCTTCGGGCGCAAGCGTATAGGCCGAGACCCATTCCACAAAAGCGCGAGAGACGGGCGGCAGAGGCGGGACATCCAGCACGCGCCGCACGGCTTTCAGTTTTGTGACAGGCACATCCCCCCCGCCTGCGCCCCACACAATCCCGATCATCACGCGTCCACCAAAAGGGACTTCGACATATTGCCCCTCGGACAGGCTTTCGCCCTCCGGCGGCAAATAATCGTAAAAGCCGGCCTGTGGAACGGGAAGAAGAAGGCGATAGGTAGGAGGCATTACAAAGAGGCGTTTCCAAACATTTCTAGATTTTCATCGTGAAGCAAGGATCCCTTGTCACAGGTTATACTGCGGCCGCGCATAATTTGAACATCGCTTATTGATCCGCGCGGCGCTTTGTTGCACCTTGATACTCCGTCCGTCGGGGTCGAAGACCAACGGCGTGTTAAGAAACGGACCCCTTAGGGCTTTTCTTAAGGAAGTTGGGATGAGTCTCTTCAAGATTGGCTTGTGTGCAACGGAGATAGGCCTTGCGTTTTCTTCTCTTTCTTCTGGGTTTTGGACTTCTTAGTGCGCTGTGTCTTCTCGGAGAGAACAGTCAGGCTCAGGAGGTTGCGAGTCCTTCGGTTGTCTTTGCCCCGCATCGCGCCCTTTATACGCTAACGCTTGGTTCTGTGAAGACAGGGGGGGTGGCGAACGATGTGTCGGGACAAATTGCCTTCGAGTGGCAAGATGTGTGCGATGGCTGGGCCATTCAACAGCGCATGGATATGCATATTGTGTCTTCCGAAGGCGACGAACAGAATATCCGAACGCAACAAGTAACGTGGGAGGCTAAAGACGGCTCGGCCTATCGCTTCAATATGCGCAACGAACAGGACGGACAAGAACCTGAAATCTATAAAGGCAAGGCCGTTCGAAATCCCAAAAAAGACGCTGTGACCGTAAGCTATGTCCTTCCTACGCCCAAGACTGTTTCTATGCCTTTGGACACGCTGTTTCCCACGGCGCATATGGCCCTTATTCTAAATCAGGCGCGGCACCCTACCGGTGACGGGATCCCTTTCTTTTTTCGGCGAGTCTTTGACGGCTCGGATTCTGAAGGCGTGAGCGATGTCAGTGCCTTGATTCTCTCGCCGCGCAGGGCCGACCAAGAAAAAGGCCTGTCCAAGACGTTAAAGGCGCTTCCCTTACTCTCGGGCGATTCATGGCCTCTTTCTATGGCGTTTTTCAACATAAAGGGGCAAACGGAGACTCCGGCTTACGAGATGAAGCTAAGCCTGATGCCAAGCGGCATTGCCCGCGCAGTTGACATCGACTATCAGACTTTTACCGTCACGGGGACGCTCACTGAATTTGACGCCCTACCGCCTCTGGATTGCCCTTCCCATGAATGATGACCTCCCTTCCAAAAAACGCGTGCTGATCGTTGAAGATAACGAGCTGAACCTCAAGCTCTTTCGCGATCTTCTGACGGCTCATGGCTACGACACGATTCATACCAGCGATGGGTTTCAGGTGCTGGACCTTGTTCGTGCGCATAAACCGGATCTTATTCTTATGGATATTCAACTTCCCGAAGTTTCGGGGATTGAGATTACAGGCTGGCTGAAAGCGGATCCTGATCTGAAAAAAATCCCCGTGATCGCCGTGACCGCCTTTGCGATGCGCGGCGACGAGGAAAAGATCCGGGCCGGAGGCTGCGATGATTATCTCTCTAAACCCATCGCCGTGCACCAGTTCATCGCGACCGTTAAAAAGTATCTGTAGGCGCGGGTGAGGGAGGAAACGGAGGACAGATATACTCGGTTTCCTTGGAAAGCGGAAGGATGCGATTCCGTGCAAAACACGGACGCAGCGAAGCTGATGCGCCTTTTGCGCGGACAAAACGTGAGGGGTTCCGAAGGGGCTCGAGTATAGAGCAAAATAAATCTGCCCGTTAGCGGTGTTTTTTGACTGTCCTTTATGCTAAAAGCCCGGTCCATGACGGAACACCCTCTTCTTTGTGTGGGACATTTCTTGGGCGCGCATGGCGTGCGGGGCTTGGCGCGACTGCGTAGTGAAACGGAAGATCCCACGGCTCTGTTCACCTACGCCCCCCTTCTTCATAAAGACGGCACGCGTCTTTTTAGCCTCACGCTGAAATCGGCGGATAAAGACACCTTTATTGTCGCTGTTGAGGGCATCACAGATCGTGAGGCCGCGCAGGCTCTGCGGGGTGAAGGGCTTTATATATCCCGCGCTCTTCTGCCTCCCCGTCAAGATCATGAATATTATCATGCGGATCTCATCGGGCTCTTGGTGCGCGATGCGGAAGGGAAGGAATATGGCCATATTCTGGCGCTCCACGATCACGGCGCGGGCACCTTTCTGGAAATCGGCACCACGCGCAAAGACAGTTTCATGCTGCCTTTCACCAATGCTTTTGTGCCTACTATTGATCTGCATATAGGGGCGGCCACCATTATCCTGCCCGAAGGCTGGTTATGAGCTGGCAGGCTACCATTCTGACCCTCTTCCCCGAGGCCTTTCCCGGGATTTTGGGTCTGTCTTTGCCCGGCAAGGCGTTGAAGGACGGGCTATGGCGGCTAGAAACGGTCGATATCCGCGGCTTTGCGTCGGACAAGCACGCCAGCGTAGACGAGAAGCCTTATGGAGGCGGCGCGGGCATGGTGATGCGCCCCGATGTGGTGGATGCCGCGATTTGGGGAGCTAAGGCCCGTTTTGGATCCCCTACACGTAAAATTTATCTATCTCCGCGCGGGCGTGTTTTGGATCAAAATTTGGTGCGGGAGCTCGCAGCAGAAGAGTCGCTTTTGATTCTGTGTGGTCGCTACGAAGGCGTAGATCAGCGTGTGATCGACGCGCAGGGGCTTGAGGAAATCAGCCTCGGCGATTTCGTTTTAGCGGGTGGTGAAGTGGCCGCCATGGCGCTGATTGAGGCCTGTTTGCGCCTGATCCCGGGTGTTTTGGGCAATGAGGCGACGGTGGAGGAAGAAAGTTTCGAAAGGGGGCTCTTGGAATACCCGCATTACACGCGCCCCGCTGAATGGCAGGGCCGCGCCGTTCCTGCCCCGCTGCTCTCGGGCCACCACGCCAATATCCGCGCATGGCGTCAGGCTCAGTCCGAAAAATTGACCGAGGAGAGACGTCCCGATCTGTGGGAGAAATTTCAGTCAGGCAGGTGAGAAGAGGCTGAGTTTTGCGTTTCTTTTCCCCTTACCCACGCGCGAAAACGCTCAAGATACAAATACAAAACGGGCGTGGTAAAGAGAGTCAGAATTTGGCTTACCAGTAACCCGCCGACAATCGCGATTCCCAAGGGGCGGCGGAGCTCTGCGCCCTCGCCAAAGCCAATCGCCAGAGGCAGTGCGCCAAACAGAGCCGCGAAGGTTGTCATCATAATCGGACGGAAACGCAAGAGGCAGGCGCGTGTGATCGCGTCTTGCGGCGAGAGATTTTCTTCTCGTTGCGCTTCTAGGGCGAAATCGATCATCAAAATGGCGTTTTTCTTGACGATACCAATCAAAAGCAAAACGCCAATCAGACTCATCACGCTGAAATCTTGGTGACAGACAAGCAAGGCCAACACCGCCCCGACTCCCGCCGAAGGCAGCGTTGATAGAATAGTCAAAGGATGGATAAGGCTTTCATAAAGAATTCCAAGGACGATATAGACGGCCAAAAGCGCGGCCAGAATCAAAAGAGGCTCATTCGTCAGGGACTGCTGAAACATCTGCGCCGTGCCCTGAAAGCTCCCATGAATCGATGTGGGCACGCCAAGCTCGCGCATGGATTTCTGGATCAAATCGGTTGCCGTACCTAAGGATCCGCCGGGCGGGAGATTAAAAGAAAGAGTCGCCGCCGCAAAATGCCCCTGATGACTGACGGCGAGTGGGGTCGGTGACGCGCTCAATGTCGCAAAAGTCGCCAAAGGCACAAGCGTTTCGGGCGTTGTACTAACGGCAAAGCCCGTCGCCGCGCTGCTATGCCCCGCCGTCGCCAAGGCATTGGCTGAGGCGTTGCGCTGCGTAACAGTCGACAATTGGCTTGTGCTGCCGTTTCCATTCACATACAGCCCCTCCAACGCGCTGGGGGTTTGCGCGAAAGCGGGGGCGACTTCCATCACGACGTGATATTGGTTCAGCGGATTATAGATCACTGAGACTTGCCGCTGCCCGAACGCGTCATAGAGGGCATTATCAATTTGAACCATAGTCAGCCCTAAACGGGCCGCCGTATCGCGGTCGATTTGCAGATCGGTTTGCTGCCCCGAATCTTGCAAATCAGAATTCACATCGCTGAGGGTTTTTTCTTTTTGAAGCGCCTCGACCAGTCGGGGCGTCCACAGGCGAAGTTCATCAAGCTGATCGGATTGCAGCGTGTATTGATACTGCGCCGCGCCCGGCCGGCCCCCCATACGGATATCTTGGACTGATTGAAGATACAGAGCTGCGCCGGGAATCTGGCTCAAGGGTTTCCGGAGTCGCGCGATAATTTGATCAGACGAGGCGTCGCGCTCGGCCAGAGGTTTCAGCGCCATAAAGACAAAGCCGGAATTGGTGGCATTCCCCCCTGTAAAGCCTGTGACTGTGGCGACAGCGGGGTCTTTTTGCAAAATGGCAACGAAATCTTGCATCTTCACGCGCATCGCCTGAAAGGAAAGGGCCTGATCGCCAATGACGCTGCCCATCATCACGCCCGTATCTTGTTGTGGAAAAAAGCCTTTGGGAATGATGGTGAACATATAGATATTCAGCGCAAAAACGCCCACCAGCACGAGCATCGTCAGAAACGAATGTTTTAAAGCGATATGCAGGCCGCGTTCATAGGCCTTTTGAGAACGGGTGAACACATGTTCACACAGGCCGTAAAGGCCTCGTAGCGGCGAGGTGGATTGGGATTGGGGAACTTCCGGACGGATCCAGCGCGCGCAGAGCATAGGGGTTGTGGTCAGCGAAATGACCAGCGAAATCAGAATGGCCAACGACAAAGTCACAGCGAATTCACGGAATAGCCGTCCAAGAATACCGCCCATGAGCAAAATTGGCACAAAGACCGCGATCAGCGACAGGCTCATGGACAGGACGGTAAACGCCACCTCGCGCGCGCCCTGCAAGGCGGCCTGAAAACGCGGCATGCCCGCTTCCACATGACGCGAGATATTCTCCAGCACCACAATCGCGTCATCCACGACAAATCCCGTCGCGATAGTCAGCGCCATCAGTGAAAGATTATCAAGACTATAGCCCAGCAAATACATCGCGCCGAAAGTGCCGATCAAGGAAACCGGCACGGCGATACTCGGGATCAAAGCCGCTCGCGCATTACGCAAGAATAAGAAGACAACAAGGATCACCAAGCCAACCGAAATCAACATCGTGCGTTCGACATCGCGCAGAGAGGCTCTAATGGTCGTCGATCGGTCCAAGGCGACATGCAGATCAATGGCGGCTGGGATTTCCGCGCGCAGCTCGGGTAGAAGATCTTTAATTCGATTAATCGTTTCGATGATATTGCTGCCCGGCTGCTTGGTTAGTATCAGGATGACGGACGTCTTGCCGTTGAACAAACCCAGATTCCGGATATCCTCGACAGATTCGCGCACATCCGCCACATCGCGCAGCCGCACGGGGGCGTTGTTTCGGTAGGCGACAATCAAATTTTTGTAATCTTGCGCGTGCCGCGCTTGATCATTTGTGTAAATTTGGAAGCGATTGCCGTTTTCTTCCAGAGCGCCTTTCGGACTGTTCGCATTGGTGGCGGCCAGCGCAGCGCGGATATCCTCAAGCCCAATCTGATTGTGAAAAAGGGCGGCGGGGTTAAGCTCAACCCGTACGGCGGGCAACGAGCTTCCGCCGACCGTCACCTGTCCGACCCCTTGAAGCTGAGACAATTTCTGCGCGAGAATCGTTGCGGCCACGTCATACATTTGGCCCTGCGTAAAAACAGGCGAGGTCAAAGCCAGAATCATAATGGGGGCGTCAGCGGGATTAACTTTGCGATAGGTCGGGTTGCTTTTCAGCGTGACGGGCAAATCCGCCCGCGCCGCGTTGATTGCTGCCTGAACGTCTCGCGCCGCGCCGTCGATATCTCTGTCCAGCCCGAATTGCAGCGTGATGCGCGTGCTGCCCAGCGCGCTTTGGGAGCTCATCTCGCTGACATCGGCGATCTGGCCCAAATGCCGCTCCAGCGGCGTTGCTACGCTGGTCGCCATCGTTTCCGGACTCGCGCCCGGGATCGAGGCCATGACCAGAATCGTCGGAAAATCCACCTGCGGAAGCGGGGCTACGGGCAGTAAAAAGAACGCAAGGGCACCCGCCAGCGCCAAGCCCAGCGTTAAAAGGACAGTGCCGACAGGACGGCGGATGAAAAATGCGGAAGGGTTCATAAGCGCGATAGGCCCATCCTACCCTGTCACAACCGAACAGTGAAGAGCCGGATAGGTTCAGTATGTTGTTATACTCGATTTCCTTAGAAAGCCGAGTATTCTGCTCCGTGCAAAACACGCGCGAGGGCGAAGCTGATGCGCCTTTTGCGCGGATAAAAAGTTCGAGGCCCGAAGGGGCCCGAGTATAGTGAGATACACCCATGAAGAGCTTTCCGAACCGCAAGAGACAGAGACCTTCGGCCGTTCCTCAAACGGACTTGCCGACCGTTTTGTTAACTGGAGCCGACCCATGGAATGGTGAGGCGATGAATCCAAGTTGGGAAGCTGTACGGATCTTGAACGGCACAACAATAGCCAACCATCGCCTGCTTGCTTTCCAAGTTCCAACAGAGTTTCGAGCGTCTTTACGGAGAGTGCGGCACCTTCTCACTCAATACAGACCCGTTTTGGTGATTTGTACAGGGCAGGCTTCGACCCGCAGCACGATCTCTCTTGAACGAGTCGCAATAAACCTGATCGACGCACCCATTCCTGATAATCGCGGATTTCAGCCCATTGATACGCCCGTTATCCACGCCGCCCCTGTTGGTTATTTCAGCACCTTGCCGCTCAAGCCCTGTCTTGCGGCTTTGCAGAAAGCCGCTATTCCATCCGAAATCTCTGAAAGCGCAGGGACCTTTGTTTGTAACGCCCTTTTCTTTGGGTTGATGCACGAACTCGCAACGCGGAAAGAATTAAGGCGCGTGCGGGGCGGATTTGTTCACGTGCCCTCTTTGCCCCAACAGGCAAAGTCCAGTGCGGATAAAACCATGCCTCTTGATCAGATAGTTAGAGGTCTGACCATTGTGATTGAGGCTGCGTTATACGAGTTTTCTTCCGGCTAGGGCTTCCCGATTTGATCGGCCAAAAGCCCTGCCCCGAGGGCAAAAGAGATCGAGTGGTTCCAACGCAAAAGGGCGCGGAGATTATCCGTGACCAGAAACGCCGCACCCTCTGGATCGGGGCGCAGAAACGAAACGGAAAGAGAATCGTCAGGCAGCACCGTGCCCTCGCGTTCTTTCAGACCTTGAGCTTTCCATTCCGGCAATGGGCGGGAGACATCGATCCCTTGCGCCAAATCCGACGGCCACGCACCCTCGCGCGTTACGTCCCATCCCCAAGGAAGCTTGCGTTGCCAGCCCTCAGCCGCCAGATAGGTCGCGATTGACGCCAGCACATCCGGCGTGCTTTTCCAAATGTCACGACGGCCATCGCCGTCTTCATCCACCGCGTAGCGCCGATAGGTTGTTGGCATGAATTGGCATTGCCCCATCGCGCCCGCCCAAGAGCCGCGCAGATCCGACGGCATGCGTCCCTCATCATCCAAAATATGCAGTGCGGCGATCAGCTCGACCGTGAAATAGTCAGCGCGCCGTCCTTCCCAGACAAGAGTTGTAAGCGACCTTACAATTTCAAAATCACCGCTGTTGCCGCCATAGCTGCTTTCCATGCCCCAAAGCGCCACGATCAGCGCGGCGGGAACACCTGTACGCGATTCAAGGGTGGCCAGTTCGCTGCCATAGCGATGCATCAGGCGGCGACCTTCCCGAATGCGATCCGCTGAAACAATATGGTGGCGATAGGCGGCAAAAGACATGCGGGTTTCGGGCTGCTTTCGGTCCGCCTCAACAACGCGAGGGTCAGGCGTAAAAGCGTCGAGCGCGGCATGCACCGTTTGAGGAGAAACGCCGTCGGCAAGGGCTTGTTGCTCTAGCGCATCGATCCATTGAGCGGTCGCAGGCGTACGGAGCGGAGCCGCCTCAGTGCCGCAGGCGGTCAGCAAAAGAGGCAGAAGAAGAAGCGGTTTTAGGGGGCCGGCCATAGAGAGTCGCTCCTTCCCATCACTTTATAGGCGACAAGGCCAATATATTCATGAACCGCAAGAGTCAGCAAATGAAGCTGCGTATCGAAGGCAAAGACGGGGGTCAGGCGATACTGGCCTGTCGTAAAATAACCGGCAGGGGCAGGGGTAACATGCCATCCGGCCTTGCGGAAACAGCCCATCGCGCGGGACATGTGCCACGGGCTTGTCACGAGAATCCAGTTTTCTGTTTTTTGCGGGCGGATAAGATCGGACGTTCGGGTCGCATTTTCCCATGTATTGCGCGAGGTTTTCTCAATCAGCAACCGATCAGTCGGGGCCCCCATATCGGTTAAAAGAGCGCGGGCAATGTCAGAATCCAAAACGCCTGAGGTCGGGCGCAGCGCCCCAGAACCGCCCGAGAAAACAAGCCGTGCATCTGGATAGCGCCGCGCCAGCGTGGTGAAGGCGGCATAGCGCCGAAGCGAGTCATAAGAAGTGGGGGTGCCGCGCGCTTGGGTGATCTCGGTTTGTTCATCCCCACCCAAAAGAAGGATCCCATCGGCACTTTCGGGCAAAGAGGCAGGAAAGCGATTTTCTAACGGGATCAAAGCCCATTCCCCGACCGGAAAGATGGCCAGAGCCAAAAAACACAGCGCGGCAAAGCTGCAAAGTCCCCGGCCCCTATTTTTCAACGCACCCGCTTCCGCAAAACGCGCGAATCCAAGCCCCAAGACGAGCAGAAAGGCCAAAAGACTGCCCGGCGATGCAAGCGCCCAAAGGATTTTGGAAAGGAAGAAAGACATCGGCTGCGGAAAGGGTATGAGCAAAACCGAATTATTGGGGAATCCCGCCCGCACGTCAACCAACGATCCTTACGGCCAGCAATTCTAATTCCAGCCAAATTAAGTCCACTCCGTTGAATAGCATTGATATTTTTCATTTTTTGTTGGGGTTTGTTTTTTAAGCGCACTCCAAAAGTCAATAAATATGCGGGATTCCCTGATAACCAAGCGGATATAAAATCTGTGGATAAAAAGTTTCTTCGTTCTGTATCAGCATGTTATCTGTTAATTTTTCTGGAATTAGAATTGCTGCCTTACGGCGAGACACTTATCAAAGAGAGAGAGCGCGCTCGAAATGCCAAAAGCCGGAGGAGTCCATCCATTCTTCGGTATCCTCATCTCTCGACTCTGGCTAAAATACTAGCCTATTCACAAGCGGCCTTCTAGGAGTCCGTCCGGAGACTTTATGAGGCCTTACAAAGCTTTCGCACCATGAGGCGCAGGGAGGCGAATGTGAGGAAAGCAAGGCCGTTCCGGTTTAAATTCTTCCAATCCTTTGCCAAACAGCGGCAGCGATCACTAAAAAAGATCGATTGATCAGGCGTTAGATGGTTGAAGGGGACATCTTTTGATGCCGATGGCGCCCCTTTAAACCCATTTTTCGAGAGATTCAAGGACTTTCACAAATATCTTGCTAAAAAATACAAGCTCAGGTGGAAAAAGCCTAAGAAAGAAGTAAAATCAAATATTTGCACACACGCTCTACCCCCCATAACTCTGAATCAGGCTGCCGCAGACAAGATACCATCCATCCACAAGGACGAAAAAGACGATTTTAAAGGGCAGAGAAATCACAGAAGGTGGCAGCATCATCATGCCCATGGACATGAGGATCGAGGCCACGACCATATCAATAATCAAAAAAGGCAGAAACAGAAGAAAGCCGATTTCAAAGGCGCGGCGCAGTTCGGAAATCATAAAGGCCGGGATCAGCGCGCGCAGGGAAACCTCGCTCGCGCCGTCTTTGCTGGGCGTTGCCGCTGGTTTTTTGGCCGCAGCGCCTCCTTTGGCGATAGAAGCCGTGTCGTTGGCTTTGGCAATCTCGGTGAACAAATCAAGGTCTTTGGCGCGGGTATGTTTCAGCATAAAGGCTTGAAACGGCTCGACAATGCGCGGGAAAGCCGCTTCTTCGTCAATTTGGTTATTCATCCACGGGCGTGCGCCATTCTCCCATGCTTGATCGAAAGAGGGCTGCATGATGAAGAAAGTCAAAAACAGCGCGAGGCTGGTCAAGACCATATTCGGCGGTGTGGTTTGCGTGCCCAGCGCCATCCGCAAAAAAGACAAAACGACGATCACGCGGGTGAAGCAGGTCACCATCACCAGAATGGACGGCGCGAGCGACAAAATGGTGACGAGCAGAATCGTCTGCACCATATGCGCCGTGACCGTTGGCCCCGAGCCCATATCGAAATTGATCGACTGCGCGACAGCCGAAGCGGGCGCGAGAAGAAACAACAAAAGAGCAAGGAGAAAGGGCATGAGGAAAGGCAAGGGGAACGGAAGCGAGTATTCTAAAAGGTAAGAAGGAAGAGGCCTGATGCAGAAAGATCGGTCGAGTCCTCTCCCCTCCATGGGGAGGGAATCCTACCGCTCTTTCCGTACGGCAGCTCTCTTTCCCATACTTTTAGAATTCCTCGAGCGACTCGCGGAACTTCCGACTTTTTGACCCCTTTGTCATCTTGTTTTTCTGGGGCTATGGCTGTTCTAAATTTCCGAGTGTTGGTGAAAGGGGCGCGGTGATCACAAAGCGGCTCAGATGGGCGCGGATTCCCTCATTCAGATGTTCTTGTAAATCGGTCATCAAGCCGGTCAGAAGGGCCTCATACGCGTCTTGCTTTTCCATATCATGGGGATCCTCGGGAAGGGTTACGCTGCGTATCGCGCTGGCCTCGACCGTGCCGAAACTGTCTTTGCCGCCTTCAATTCCTTTGACCTCGATCGACAGTTCGGCGCGGCCCGTGTATCTCACAGATTGTTGGCGCGTAAACCAGCTATCCATACCGCTTTTCTTCGGCAAAGGCTGCGCGGTTAAAGACGCGTCTTTCAGCACAATGATCGCCTGTCCCGTCTGTCCAACCGCCTGCAGATGATTTGCCGCCCATTTCCGAACCGATTCGGCAATGGTTGGCGAGAAACGGTTCAGCGTATAGAGCGAGTCCGAAGTGGGCAGCGTCCTATCCGCAAGCGAGATGCTCCGAACATCCAAGACGATCCGGGGCTGCTCTGCAAGCGCGGTTATGCGCGGGCTGTTATCGGAAGAACAGCCGCCAAGGGCCAAAGACAGAAGGATCAAAGACGCGGCGAGGATTTTCTTCATGGGGAATTCCAAAGTGGATGTCTTGTGAACGCTACCCGATCCCCGCGCCTAAGAAAACATGAAATCTTTGCCTTCTGTTCCGCAGCTGGAGTATAGACCTGTGAAACTTTGAAAGGTTGCCATGATCTCGCGCTATGCTCGCCCCGAAATGGAAAAAATCTGGACAGCGGAAAACCGTTTCCGCATCTGGTTTGAAATTGAAGCCCATGCGTGTGACGCGCTGGCCAAGCTGGGAGTCATTCCGGAATCTGCCGCCAAGAATATTTGGAAAAAGGGTAAATGGGATGTCGCGCGCATTGATGAAATTGAAAAAGTCACGCGCCACGATGTCTTGGCCTTTCTGACCAATCTAGCCGAATCTATAGGCACAGAGTCGCGCTTTGTGCATCAGGGCATGACCTCTAGCGATGTGCTGGATACCGCCTTTGCCGTGCAGTTGACGCAAGCTGCGGACCTTTTGCTGAAGGATTTGGACGGTGTTTTGGCTGCGCTGGCTCAGCGCGTCGAGGAAACGCTGGATGTGATCACCATCGGACGTAGCCACGGGATTCATGCCGAGCCGACCAGTTTCGGGTTGAAACTCGCCACGCATTACGCGGCCTTTGCGCGCGCGAAAAAACGCCTGATCGCGGCCCGAGACGATATTGCGACCTGTGCAATTTCCGGACCCGTGGGGACTTTCGCGACCGTGGATCCGCGCGTGGAAGCCCATGTGGCCAAGAAACTCGGCCTGTCGGTTGAGCCAATCTCGACCCAAATTATCCCACGCGACCGCCACGCGATGTTTTTCGCGACCTTGGGTGTGATTGCCTCTTCGATCGAGCATTTTGCCGTCGAAGTGCGCCACCTTCAGCGCAGCGAAGTGGGCGAAGCGGGCGAGCCTTTCGGCAAAGGCCAAAAAGGCTCCAGCGCGATGCCGCATAAGCGCAACCCGATTTTATCCGAAAATCTAACGGGACTCGCCCGGATTGTTCGCGCTTCCGTCACGCCCGCGCTTGAAAATGTGACGCTGTGGCATGAGCGCGATATTTCGCATTCCTCGGTAGAGCGAGTCTTCGCGCCTGATGCCACGATCGCGCTAGATTTTGCGCTTGTGCGGCTGAAAGGGCTGGTCGAAGGACTTGTGATCTATCCGGATCGCCTCCGCGCCAATCTGGATTCTCTGGGCGGGCTTCATTTCTCGCAGCGCATCCTGTTGGCTTTGACTCAAGCGGGATTGAGCCGCGAGGATGCCTATGCCACGGTTCAATCCAATGCAATGGAGGTATGGCACAAGCTCCAAAAAGGTGAAAAAGCGAGCCTGAAAGCCCAGTTACAGACGGATCCCGTCGTGACGAAGAAAATTCCACCCAAAATCTTGGCCGCCTGTTTCGATGAACGTTTTTACATTCGTCATGCGCGTAAAATTTGGAAGCGCGTTCAGGCAGGGTGAGTTTATCCTTCAACTTTTTCTAAAGCTTGGCTACAAGACTTGGGATGGCCGCTGATCGGCCTATCCACTTTTCCTTTCACATGCGAGAGATCCATGCCTGTCCGTTCCGCTCTTATTAATGTCATGGTTAAGGCCGCTGAAAAGGCTGCCAAAGGTCTTGTGCGGGATTTCGGCGAAGTCGAGCATTTACAGGTCTCGCGCAAGGGGCCGGGCGATTTCGTCAGCAATGCGGACCTAAAAGCTCAAAAGATCCTGCGCGAGGAATTGAGCAAGGCCCGTCCCGATTTCGGCTTTCTGATGGAAGAAGCGGATGAGGCGCCTGACACCTCGGGAAAAGCGGAGCGCTTTATTGTGGATCCCCTTGATGGCACGACGAATTTTCTGCATGGGTTTGGGCATTGGGCGATTTCGATTGCAGCCGAGCGGGCGGGCGAGCTGATTGCCGGCGTTGTCTATGACCCGATCCGCGATGAATGTTTTTGGGCTGAGAAAGGCGTGGGCGCGTATGTAAATAACCGCCGCTTGCGCGTTTCCGGACGCACGGATTTGTCTGAATGTCTGATCGCCACAGGGGCCCCTTTTAAGGGAGTCATGCACAGGAACCCCTTCTTTACCCGCCAGCTTGAAGCCGTCATGCCGCAGGTTGCGGGAATCCGGCGCTGCGGCGCGGCCGCGCTGGATATGGCCTATGTCGCCGCCGGACGGTTCGATGCCTATTGGGAAACAGGCGTCAAGATGTGGGATATCGCCGCAGGCCTGGTTTTGGTTAAGGAAGCGGGCGGCTTTATCGCGCCGATCACCCTTGGACAGGATCCCCTCACCACAGGCTCTCTGATCGCCACAAACGCGGGGATTTCCAACGTCTTGGTTGATCTGATCCGCGGGTAGACTTCAGCTTGCATGGGCTTTTCTAATGGAAAAAATACGTCACCCTGAAAAGACCCATAAGCCGGATCAGACCTCGCCGCCGCGGCCGGGTTGGATTCGAGTCAAGGCGCCGGGCGGCAAGGATTTTGAGGAAACGCGCACGCTCATGCGCGGCCTGAAGCTGCATACAGTGTGCGAGGAAGCGGCCTGCCCCAATATCGGCGAATGTTGGAGTCAAAAGCACGCGACTTTTATGATTCTAGGCTCGGTCTGCACCCGCGCGTGCGCCTTTTGCCATGTGGCAACGGGGAGGCCCGACTTACTCGATCCGCATGAGCCCGCCCATGTCGCAGAGGCTGTCGCGCAGATGGGGCTGAACCATGTGGTCATCACCTCGGTCGATCGTGACGATTTGCCCGATGGCGGCGCAGATCATTTCGCGCAAACGATTGAGGCAATTCGCACGGCCGCGCCCTCTTGCTCGATCGAGATTTTGACACCTGATTTTATGAAAAAACCAAGCGCGGTCTCGATCCTCGCTCAAACGCCGCCCGATGTGTTTAATCATAATTTGGAAACGGTGCCGCGGCTTTACCCCTCGATCCGGCCCGGGGCGCGCTATTTCACCTCATTGGATCTTTTAAAGCGTATGAAGGAAAGCGTGGCCGGGATTTTCACAAAATCCGGACTGATGGTTGGGTTAGGGGAAACCGCCGAGGAAATCGGGCAAGTCATGGATGATCTGCGCGCCGCCGATGTGGATTTTCTAACCCTAGGCCAGTATTTGCAGCCCACGCCTAAGCATGTTGCGGTTGACCGTTTTGTTCTGCCCGAAGAATTTGACCGGTTTGCAACCCTCGCCCGCGCGAAAGGATTTTTGATGGTCTCAAGCTCACCGCTCACCCGATCTTCCCACCATGCAGGGGCAGATTTTCAGAAACTGAAGGTCGCGCGCAATGCGCGAGAAGGATAGGAAGAGGCAGCTGTCCCATGCTCATTCCAGAAAAATCAACTGCGTCTGGGTTTTCTGTTCCTGTTCTTGGGCTGGGCACATGGGGCATAGGAGGGCGCATGGAGCGCGCTCAGCGAAGCTGATGCGCCTTTTGCGCGGATGAAACGTTCGGGGACCGAAGGGGCCCGAGTATAACGTCTCGCAGTATAGTTTGTTTTTGCTTGTGTAGGAATTGTAGGGATGAAAGAGGCGTGATAGGGTTGCGCCTCACCTTCTCCCCTTGCGCCCATGGATGTTCCCCATGCTCACGAATAAAGACCGTATCTTTACGAATCTCTATGGCTTTCAGGGCTGGGATCTTGCGGCGGCGCGGAAACGCGGTGTGTGGGACGGCACGGCAGCGCTGATTCAAAAGGGCCGCGACTGGGTGATCGAGGAAATGAAGGCGTCGGGCCTCAGGGGGCGCGGCGGCGCAGGATTTCCAACGGGCATGAAATGGTCTTTTATGCCCAAACCATCCGAAAAACCTCATTACCTTTTGGTCAATGCTGACGAATCAGAACCAGGCACTTGTAAAGACCGTGATATTCTGCGTTATGATCCGCACCGATTGATAGAAGGTTCCTTGATCGCCGCTTTTGCGATTCATGCCCATACCGTCTATATCTATATTCGGGGCGAATTTTACGACGAAGCCTCGAACGTTCAAAAGGCCATTGATGAGGCCTATGCGGCCGGGCTGATCGGCAAAAATGCCGCCGGTTCCGGCTGGGATTGCGATATTTATCTTCATCGGGGCGCGGGCGCTTATATCTGTGGCGAGGAATCGGCGCTGATGAACAGCATCGAAGGTAAAAAGGGTCAGCCGCGCAACAAACCCCCTTTTCCGGCGAGCTTCGGCCTTTACGGCTGCCCCACAACCATCAACAACACGGAAACCATCGCGTCTGTGCCCGAAATTCTGCGGCGCGGGGCGGCGTGGTTCACGAGCTTCGGTCGTCCGAAAAACGCGGGTACCAAGCTGTTTTGCATCTCGGGCCATGTGAACCAGCCCTGCAATGTCGAGGAGGAGATGAGCATCCCCTTGAAAGAGCTTATTGAAAAACATGCCAAAGGGGTGCGCGGCGGCTGGGACAATGTGCTGGCGATCATTCCGGGCGGATCTTCAACGCCCGTGCTGCCCAAAGAAATTTGCGAGACCGTGTTGATGGATTTCGATGCGCTGCGCGAGGTGCGTTCGGGCCTTGGCACAGCGGGTGTGATCGTCATGGACAAATCCACGGACATTATCTACGCCATCGCGCGGCTCAGTCGCTTTTACATGCATGAAAGCTGCGGCCAATGCACCCCGTGCCGCGAGGGCACAGGCTGGCTGTGGCGCGTGATGCAACGCATGGTCACAGGCAACGCGACCGTCGAAGAAATTGACGCGCTTTTGGATATCACCAAAGAAATCGAAGGCCACACGATCTGCGCCTTGGGTGATGCCGCCGCGTGGCCCGTCCAAGGGCTGATCCGGCACTTTAAGCCTGTGATGATTGAACGGATCGAGCAATATAGGAAACAGGCTAAAGCGGCCTAAGGGGCTTCAAAGGAATAACAACACACTGAAATCATTGGCGGACCCGACGCGATTCGAACGCGTGACCTCTGCCTTCGGAGGGCAGTTCCTGCGGTTTGTAAGCTTTCCTAGGTAAACTGCAACTTCAACCAGAGGCCGTTTCCACCTTAACTTTCCCGTTTTCTGTCTCACAAAGTGGGCCACCTTAAAATCTACGATGAAAGTCGTATGACTTCGTCTAAAGGAATCCCTCGAGGCGGCGATACGGGGTATCAGGGAACGGCGATGCAAACGCCCCACAAGAAGCCTAAAGGCAAAGACCTGACCTCTGAGCAAAAAGCGGCAAACCGCGCCTTTTCAAGCCAACGAGTCAAGGTTGAACATGGGATTGGGGCGTTGAAACGCTTTGGCATCCCCTCCCAACGCTGGCGAAACCCAAGAAACACCCGCACCGTCATCATCAAAAACGTCATCGGGCTCGCCAATTGGGCCTATGATGAACGCCCCCCTTCTAATGGCTAACATAACCCGAGTTACGGGTTTTCAAGGGATAGAAACGCGGATTTGTTTGGAGGGCAACGGGTTGAGCTGATAGGCTATCACGGC
>CAIJXG010000111.1 GCA_903824505.1 uncultured Pseudomonadota bacterium
AATCCAGTAAAACAGAGCTTTCGGGAGGCTTCGATCCCCGAATGAATATCCGTGTTTCCAGCAATTTGGTATGCAAGGCGAAAATGCTTTTTTGATAATGATGTTTTTCAAAGTCCCCATTTGAAGAATGCGTGCATATAACCATATAGACCTCACCCTTGGTTAGATAAAATGATAAGCCGATGTCCTCGTATTCAATGACTTTTGTTCCATTATTTTTATCTATTGAAACGTTCGTTGGCTTCCCAAGTCTTAGTATATCCTTTTCTTTATCTTTATATTTGATGCCTGCTACAGGCCCCCAGCCAATTGTGCTGCTGGCCTCACCATGGAGGCAAATGAAGTTCACCTCTCCGTCTTGATCAAAATTCAGCGTAAACCGGCAATCACGACTGCTTGATTTATCATACACCCACCCATAATAGTCGTTTACATGAGTATTGCTAGGCATTGTGTTATTATCGCCTGCTGGACCATTAACATAGTATACCCTATCGGATTCTCCCAACCAGGTTCCATCTCGCGTCCCGCGCTCAAGAACCGAGTCTGGCCAACCAAGAAGATACAGAATGTCTTGACGCTTTTTGCCAAGACTTATGGCGTTGATCAACTCTATGCTTTTTCTAAATGACTGAAATTGCCTTGTCAGAATTATAGTAGCACACACAAGTCCAAAAACTATAAGAAAAGAAACAACTCTTACCTTGATGAGTTTCTGTTTCGGCTTTTTTACGAAGCAGTTAGTTTCGACTTCAGCAGCAGAAGGTTTTAACGTTTTGGAGTTTTTAAGCGAAAAGTCAGCAATAAATGATTTTCTCCAATCATGAAGATGGCTTGGGCGCTCAGCTATGTTTATACTCAATGCAGCGTCAATAGCTAATAAACCATTATGAGAGAAGCCCGGAAGATAGCGTTGTGATAGTAATTGAAAATCATCACGCGTCAGACGGTCAGCCGCCGCTGGCGGCTTCTCACCGGTGATCGCACGGCACATGACGGCTGCTATTGCATAGATATCCGTCCAAGGTCCCATCTTTCCCTTTGTCTGGTATTGTTCAATTGGCGAATACCCGTGCGTGACAATACTCGTCATCGTCATCGTCGCCCCGACAGTCGCCCGTGCGGCGCCAAAATCAATGAGCACGGGATTCCCGCGATTATCAAAGAGGATGTTTTCTGGCTTGATGTCCCGGTGGAGCAGTCCGGCGGCGTGGACTTCCTGTAATCCGTCAAGCAGCGGCCCGATCACGGCCATAAGCGAGGTTTGATCCGGCTCGTGTCCAATCCGGCGCAGCCTCGTCTCGTAGCTTTCCCCTTCGAGGTGGTCCATCACGAGATAGACCGTCCCGTTCGCCTCGATGAGCCTGTGGACGGCGATGATGTTCGGATGCCGGAACCCCGCCAGAATCCGTGCCTCCTCAACAAACCGTTCCCGCGCCCACTGCCAGCTCTCCTCATGCGACGGCCCCATCGCAACGACTGTTGAGCCATCAATTCGCGTCGCAATCGTATCCGGGAGCAGCTCCTTAATCGCCATGTGCCGCCCCAGCGTCCAGTCGTAGGCGACATACGTGATCCCGAACCCGCCTTTTCCAAGGACAGCCTGGATCTCGTAGTTTTCGATACGATATCCGGCCGGGAGCGCGAGGTGGTGGTTTTCCATGTAACGCTATTTTTCTGAGTTCCGAAAAAGACGGAACCCGATGTCTTGTTTTCTGCTATTCGGATGCCAACTGCCGAGATTATTTGCCTCACAAATGCGGGCAACACTGACCCACCCACCCCCGCAAACGATGCGCTCAGAGCATGTTTCACCCCAGCACCATTCCCAAACATTTCCGCTCATGTCATACAGACCCAGTTCATTCGGCATCTTCTGCCCAACTTTATTGATTTCCGTAGAAGAATTACCAGCATGCCACGCAACATCATCGATTCTGTCACTTCCACTATAGGGGACTTTGAAAAACATCATTATCAAAAAAGCATTTTCGCCTTGCATACCAAATTGCTGGAAACACGGATATTCATTCGGG
>CAIJXG010000112.1 GCA_903824505.1 uncultured Pseudomonadota bacterium
CCTCGATTCTAAGCCGCCTATTTCTCGCCGTGAATCCTCAAAATGTTTCCACATTGTTCTTTTCTAAAACCTGCGGCAAAATAGATTCACTTATTCCCTCATGCCTCCTAAGGAGGCATAATCCATAGCCAAGCACAGCACCTAAAACCGCCGCGATTGGACGAGAAATCTTTAGGCCTGTGGAGATAAGACTATAGGAAGCAGAGGTATCGTTGACCGCGTTTATAGGAATGCTGGAAAATCCAATCAGAAGCAAGATAAGCGGTGCGAAATGGCCCGAAAGATTTTGGAGGGCTTTCACCACACCATCGGGTGTCTGATCCGTCACGGCCGCGGCCGTGACATAACCAAAAAACATCTGCGGAATCGAAGAAAGAAAGATGGGGGCAAAAATAATGGTAAAAACCTTTTTTGATGAGGTTTTCTTTGGCAAATAACGCGTGTAATCGGCTGCCCATGTGGTCCAACCAACAGCGTTATAGGCAACCAATAAGATAAAGGCCGAAAACAAATCCTTGAGTTCCGCTTGTTTTTCAACGACAGGCACGGAAATGACATGGCGCATAGCGACCAAACCAATCACGGCAAAAGAAACGCCGAGCAAAATGCCGGTATATTTTGATGTGTCCTGAACGAGATGATGTCCGTAGACGCCGACCAGAAGTTGAATACCAACAAGAAGAAGTAAAATCAGCCAAAGCGGGGCGTGGAGTCCAAAGGAGGCGCAGAAAAGCAGGAGCCCCGACGCGGCGACGAGATTGTTGATGCAGTCCCATCCGATACAGGCAAGCCATTGAAGAAAAGAGGGGATACGTTTGCCGAAAGAGCCAAGCGCGTATCGCCCCGTTTCCATGGAGGATAGTCGCATTTTGGGGCCAAGAATTGAAACGGCAGCCGGGAAAAAGGACCCGACAAGATTGCCGAGCAAAAGAACAAAAAGAGCATCGGCAAAACCAATCCCCATACTCGCAACCAAAACGCCCATCAACCAAGCAGGAATGCCGATGCTGCCAACAAAAAAGACCCAAAAGGGCTTGGTTTTGGAGAGAGTTTGTTCGCTCTCCTCCACGCCCTCCGTCACCAGCGTGTAGGGCGTGCGCTCCATCCGGAGTTTAGACGTGAGGGAGGCGTTTTTCATGGGTTTGAGCCTTCTTTAAAAAAGGGTCTTGAAGGAAATGCGTAAAACCGATGGAGAAAGAGCCATAGGATTCACTCCCCTCCCATCATATCAGCCCTTCGGCGCGTTGTCCTCTTTCGGATTTTTAGAGAGAATTTCTGACTCTGATTAAGATCTTGGGTGCCGTAAGACTACCCCCCGCCGCTTACTTCTGTCGTTGCTTTTTCAAGCCATGCGCGTTCCTCTTCCGTTTCGATCAACGGTCGCAGAGTTGTCCGGACGCGGCGGTGATAGGCGTTAAGCCAGTCCAGCTCGGCGCGGGTTAAAAAGGAAAAGTCGATCAGATTTTGGTCATAGGGCACAAGAGTCAGCGGCTCGAACCCCAGCATTTTCCGTTCGCTGAGATTTAGCCCCATCACCTCGACGACCGCTTGAAGATTTTCAATGCGGATCCCATAGGCACCCGCTTTGTAAAAGCCCGGCTCGTTCGAGACGACCATGCCGGGCTGCAAGGCGACCTTGTTCCGGCGTGAAATGCCCTGTGGCCCTTCATGAACGCCGAGATAGGTGCCGACGCCGTGGCCTGTGCTGTGGCCGTAATCAAGCCCTGCCTCCCACAGATATTGGCGTGCGAGCACCTCTAATTCGCCCCCCGTTGTACCCTCTGGGAAGCGAATGGAGGAAAGGGCAATATGCCCTTTCAAAACGCGCGTATAGCGATCTTTCATCTCGGCCGAGGGCTTGCCAATCGCCACCGTGCGCGTGACATCTGTCGTGCCGTCGAGATATTGCGCGCCGCTATCCAGCAAAAGCAGCTGGCCGTCTTGCAGAAATCCCTCGCTTTCAGGCGTTGCACGGTAATGGATGATGGCGCCATGAGGCCCTGCGCCCGCGATGGTATCGAAGCTCGGCTCTCGAAACAAAGGATAGGAAGCGCGTAGAGTTTCGAGTTTTGACTCAATTCCCAGCTCGCCCAACCCCCGCGCATGCGTTTCAAGCCACGCCAGAAAACGAGTCAGAGCCGCTCCGTCGCGCCGATGCGCGGCCCGCATACCGTCCAATTCTGTCGGATTTTTAAGAGCCCGCGGCAAGTCGCACGGATCCTCGCTCGCTAGGATCACACCGCCCGCCGCGCGGATCCCTTCCACAATACGGCGCGGCGTTTGCGCGGGGTCGAGCAGAATCTTTTTTCCGCTGCGCGCAAGTTCAGCCAGACTTTCTGCAAAGGCTTCTGGCGGGCGGCGTGTGATCTCTGCCCCCAAATGGGCTGTCAGCGCGTCCGTTTCCTTGCGCGGGTCGAGAAACCAAAGCACAGTCCCATCGGCATAGAGAATCGCGCGGCTAAGCGGTAAAGGCGTGTGTGGCACATCCCCGCCGCGCACATTCAACAGCCACGCGATGGAGGCAGGGGCGCACAAAAGAGCCGCGCCGATCTCTTGCGTGACAAGCGTAGCCGCCACCGCAGCGCGTTTTTCGGCATGTGGTTTTCCGGCATAAAGCAAAGGATAAGGAACAACGGGCGCACAGGGCGGCGCGGGCCGATCTGTCCACACGGCATCAACGAGATTTTCCGCGACAGGGACAAGCGGGACCGAGATTTTTTGACAGGCCTTTTCAAACCGATCGATCTGCGCGTCGGTGTGAAGATCCGGATCATAGCCCAGCTTGAGTCCCGCGCTGAGATTCTTCTCCATCCAAGCGGAGGGGGCGCAGACGGATGTATCGAAAATCTCAAATAAATCGGGGGTGATCTGAGTCTGCGCCTGAAGCGTATAACGGCTGTCGGTGAAAAAAGCGGCCCTGTCCTTTAAGACAATGATAAAGCCCCCTGATCCTGTGAAACCCGAAAGAAAGGCGATTCGCTTGGCATCGGGCGGCGGGTATTCGCTTTGATACGCGTCCTCCATCGGCACCAGAAAGCCGTCAAGCTGTTGGGGAGCAAAAAGGGCACGCAAAGCGGCAAGGCGGGAGGCAGAATCAGAAAGAATCATGCCCCGAGTGTGCCGTATTTTTGGCAGGCGCGGCTAGGAAAAACGACAGGGATCAGGGCCGTTTCACTTAATAAAGGTTTCCAAAAGCTGAACCGCGCGCATCTGTGCATCTATGGATTCAGGCGTGTTTGCCAAATGGCCCCCTAAAGGCACGTCGATAAGGGTTGAGCGCGGAAGGGCTTTATGTAAACGCCATGCCTCGCTAAACCTGCAATTCATGTCATAGCGTCCATGGACAATCACGGTAGGGATGTCTTTGATTTTGGAAGCGTCTGACAAAATCTGCCCTTCTTGGATAAAGCCGCCCTTTCCCAAATAGTGACATTCAAGACGTGCCATCGGGAGCATGACAGTTGGACTTGTGAAAGAAGCCACAGCTGCAGGATCAGAAAGCACGCTGGATGTCGTGGCTTCCCAAATCATCCATGCTCGCGCCGCTTTTTCAGCAATCGCCGCATCTGAATCTCCCATCATTTCCCTATAGGCGGCAAAAATATCCGTGCGTTTTTCGGAAGGAACGAGGGCAGAAAAAGCTTCCCACGCTTCCGGATAAATAGCGCTGGCGCCTTCTTGAAAAATCCATTCACTGCTCTTTTTCTCACACAGGAAAATGGCGGCAAGAAAAAGGCCTCGGACTTTTTCCGGATACTGTTCGGCATACAGAAGAGCAAGCGTTGTTCCCCATGAACGACCGGCAACGATCCACGACTCTATCTTCAGAAGCTCTCTGATTTTCTCGATATCCGCGATCAGATCTTGAGTCGTATTCTCACGCGTTTCGGCAAAAGGCGTGCTTTGGCCCGATCCGCGTTGATCGAAAAGGATGATGTGGTAAAGGGCGGGATCAAATTGGCGTCCATGCGTTGGGGCAATGCCGCTACCCGGACCTCCATGACACCATAAAACAGGAATGCCCGAAGGGTTTCCACATTCTTCAACGTAGAGCGTGTGAAGGTCGCTGACTTTCAGCCTATGAGTCTGAAACGGAACGCGTTCAGGAAACCAATCTTGCATGGTGTGACCCTGCTCCTTAATAGGCAAAACAATGGGAACCGAGCCGATTTTATCGACACGATTTGCGTTTTGAAATTCGGGATTCACGGGATTCACGGTCCCGCGTCTATACGACTTTGGGTCTGTCATAAAGTCTGTGCATACGGAGACAAGTTCATACGTTTAACGTAGCAAGCTCTGTCCGTTGGGCTATTTTTCTTTTTTTCCTTGTTTTGTTCCTTTCGTTGCCTGTAGTCTGTGTTCAGTCAAAAGAAAGCCGCGCGGCTCCCGTCTTCTCCGGAAAGCCTCTTCACAGAAAGGCCGCTGAGGATCTGGGCCTGTCAAGCTTCCAGCCTCCTCGGTCTTTCTGTCGGACGGCATGCCGCCCGTTGGAAAGGCTCTTTCTGATTCCGCCAGTTTCCTAGGATAGCGGACAGAAGGTTGACCCCTCCAGCGCTTCTCTTTCAAGAAGCATGAGGGATATATAACTCAGTAAAATGGGAAAGTCAACATGTTTTTTTAAAAAATGTGAAAAATCTTTTTTAGGCATCCTAGACTGGGGTTTACCCCTGCCCCAGCTGTTCTTCCGCTTGCGCCACAAGTTCAGCGAGGATTTCCGCAACGGGCTGTTCGCGCGTCACCATGCCGACGCTTTGTCCCGCCATGATCGAGCCTGTTTCAACATCGCCCTCGATCACCGCGCGGCGCAGCGCTCCGGCCCAGAAATGTTCGATCTCTAGCTGGGCCTCTTCCTTGGTCAATTCGCCCCGATCAAACCGCGCGATGGTGTCGCGTTGTTTTGTCATAAAGCGTTTAGAGGCTTCGTTTTCAATCGCGCGGACAGGAATGACCGGAAAACGCGTGTCGAGCTGCACGGAGGGCACGGCATTACGGGCCGCCGCGCGGATAAAGGCTTGTTTGAAATGCGGATGCGCGACGGATTCCGTGGCGCAGACAAAGCGCGTGCCCAGCTGAACCCCCGCCGCGCCCATTTTAAGATATAAGGCAATGGCTTCGCCGCGCCCTATCCCTCCGGCGACAAAAATCGGCACGTCGCGGATCGCGGGAAGGATTTCTTGCGCCAGAACAGAGGTGCTGACGGGGCCGATATGCCCTCCTGCCTCCATCCCTTCGATCACTAAAGCGTCCGCCCCTGCCCGCACCAGTTTTTTGCCCATTGCCGCCGTGGGCGCAAAAGTCAAAACCTTCGCGCCGCCGTTTTTGATCTTTTGAATAGAAAGCGCCGAAGGAATCCCGCCCGCCAGCACAATATGGGTCACTTTTTCCTGCAAACAGACCTCTATCAGCGCGTCGAGCTGCGGGTGCATCATGATGAGGTTAACGCCGAAGGGCTTGCGCGTCAGAGCTTTTGTGGCCTGAATTTCATTCCGCAAAAGATCTGGGGTCATTGATCCCGCAGCAATCGTGCCGAATCCGCCTTCATTGGACAGCGCCGCGACCAAATGACGCTCGGACACCCAGCTCATCGCGCCGCCCATGATGGCAAGATCCGTGCCCAGAAAAGCGCAGCCGCGCTGCCACAGATCGTGCAAGACGGAAGAGGGTTGGGGCATCGTTAGGCTGTCCCTGCCATTGGCGCGCCGTTTTGTTGATTTCCATAAAGAGACAGGAAATCAATCGGTTGGATGATGATATGCGGAAAGCCGCCCTCGCGCACCGCATTGGCGATAATCGCGCGGGCAAAGGGGAACAGAAGCCGCGGCGCTTCAATCAACAGGAACAGCTTGGTTTGCTCTTCGGGCAGATTCGTCGGCAGGGTGAAAAGACCCGCATAGGCCAATTCAGCGATAAAGGCCGTTTTATCGTCGATCTTGGTTTCAAGGCGCAGTTTGAGGACGGATTCGAACGTCCCGTTCCCAAGGCTGCGCGACAGGACATTCACATCCATCGCCATGCGAGGCTGAGCCGTGATCGCGCCCAAAAGCTGCGGAACATTGGGGCTTTCGAAAGAGAAATCTTTAATGTATTGAGCGCCCATCCCGACTTGGATATTCACAGAAAGAGGCGGCGCAGGCGAATCGTTGGTCATAGAGCGTTTCCCTATAAAAAAGAGGTACACGGCTTGTGCCACGAATTCCTCTTCTCTGCAACGCGAGAAAAGTTCTATAAGGGTCCCCATGCACCTTGATCTTGATATCCTTGTCTATGCCGTCGTCGCCATCCTGCTTCTGGGAAGGCTGTGGATGATTCTGGGCAAACGCAGCGAGGGAGAGCCGCGCCGCCAGAACCCATTCGTCGCGCCGCCGCCGAAACCGCCTGCCGCGACTCCGCCGCCGTCTTCGGGCGCTGTTCCCTTTCGTCCCTTGTTAGAGCCGCCGCCGGCTTCGCTCGCGGGGGGGCTTGCCTCTGTGGCCAAGGCGCTGTCCGATTTCGACGAAAAGGCCTTCGTGCAAAAAGCGCGGGAGGTTTTTGAAGATGTCGTTCAAGGCTATGCCAGTGAAAAAACAGAGCTTCTGGCCCCGCATCTTTCCCCGGCCCTGTTTGCGTCTTTCATGCAAGCGATTGAGGCGCGGCACGCGGCAGGCCAAACGGCGCAAACCAGGATTCTAAGGATCAGAGAAACCGAAGTGATGGCCGCCCGAGTCGAAAGCGGTCATGCCTTAATCACCCTGCGCTTTCTCAGCGATCAGGAGAATATCCTGCGTGATTCTGAAAACGCACTCATCGGCGGCGGGGTGGGTAAAATTGCGGAAGTCTCTGACATTTGGGTCTTCGCCCGCGCCACCGACAAACCGACCGCGCCATGGTTGGTTGTGGAGACGCGGTAGAAAATACGCTCTCTATCCTCTCTTAAGAGCTAGAAACTGATGAAGGGGCATCATAGGAACGGGATGCGGGGGCAATTCATACGACTTCCCCCCTTCGGCACACGCGACCCAACCGGATGGCGGTGCACCATCTTCTTCCAATGCCCCGACTACAAACATTTCACTAGGTTTATTTGTTCGCTTTATCAGATTATCACCCTTCTGCATCTTGATATAATCCCCTCCCAGCCTCAAGAGAAGATGTTGTTGAGCTTGCAGACACTCAAAGGGTGGCTCCACGATACAAAAAATCTTGCCCCCCGTATCTACCCAAACGTCTTTTCCCTCTTTTTCTGTTTGGAGAACTAAGCTGTCGATATATTTTATTTTGTTCACCACCCGACTCTCAACACCGGGCACAACTTCGTTTCTTACATTTTCAAACGGATGTTCTGATATCAAAAGGCTAACAGAGTTTGGATCTTCAATCTTACAAATAAGAAGCCCATGGTTTTTGACCGGGAGGAAGCGTCTTTCCCAGCGCGCCCCCTCTTTTATGTATATGCTGGTCCCCGAAAATGAAACAGGTGGTAAGAGAGAGTCCTTTCCCGTAAGAGCAGCAAACGGAAGGGAAACAAGATGTCAAAGACACGCAAGAAGCACGACGCGAAGTTTAAGGCGAGGGTGGCGATAGAGGCGGTA
>CAIJXG010000113.1 GCA_903824505.1 uncultured Pseudomonadota bacterium
ATATATACTCGGTTTCCTTGGAAAGCCGAGTATTCGATTCCGTGCAAAACACGCGCTCAGCGAAGCTGATGCGCCTTTTGCGCGGATAAAACGTGAGGGGTTCCGAAGGAACCCAAGTATAGGGAAAAATGATCCGTGCAGTCGGGTGTGCACAGAATTAACAGGTCTTAATTACATCATAGCTCCACTCTCTAAAAGGGCTCCCCATCTTACAGAGAGAGATTATATAAGGCTTCCAAAGATAAAGCGCGGACAAAACAAGCCCGCGCTGGATCGTAAGGTAGCGCGTCCTGAGGGCAATGAAGACAAAAAACTTTTCCTACTCCATCTCCGAGTTGTGATGAAAAAAAGAAAACAACCTCATCTGAAAATTTCCCTTCTGTCTGTTCTGAAACAACAGAATGGATTTTTCAGAACCCTCTTGCCCTTCCCGCCTGCCTTATGCAAGATTTCTTGCGTCGTTTCTCTCTAGCCCTCCCACGGAGTTCCCATGTCCGATATTTTTGTCATTGATGATCAGCATCCCGAAGATTTAGCGATGTTGCAGGCGCTTTATTCGCGCAGTCCAGCGAGCGTCGTGACTCATCTGGATAAGCTCAAACAGTCCGGCAGCGGCCAGTTCATGAGCCAATATTATGTCGGTTATGGCCATGCCTCGATCGGGGATTGCGGTACGACGACGTTGTTTATCGAACAGGTATCGATGCTGGTCGCCAAGGCGGTTCAGGATAACCCTTTGTATAATGGACAGGAAGCCTCGACCCGTTATCTTGATTTTTCGAAACAAGCCATTGTCGATCCGTATCAAACAGAAGCCAGCGCAGCGATCCAAAGCCGCTGGATGGACATTTACAACCGCACCCTGCCTGTGTTGATCGAGGGGCTTAAATTGCGTTATCCCTTTGATCCGACTTCGTATAAAAGCGAGAAAATCTGGTCCAATGCGCTGAACGCCCGCGCTTTTGACATTGCGCGCGCCCTACTGCCCATCGGCACGACAACCTTGCTGAGCTGGTCAACCTCTTTGCGCGCCGCGCGAGACAATCTGCGCCGTTTGAAACATCACCCGCTCCCTGAAATCAGGGACATCGCGCAGAAAATGTTTGCGACGCTGCGCGAAAAATATCCGCACAGCTTCACCGGCACTGAAATGGACGCGACAGATTCGCCGCGCGATTCCTACGCCACGCAGACCGCGCGGCGCACCCATTGCGTAACGCCGGAAGATTTAACGACGCAATTCGCGCTGACTCCAACAGATATGGATAGGCTGACAAAGGGTAAAATCGTCACGCGTCGCACGGCGGTAGATCTCGACGGGCTGAAACGCTGCGAAGGTGAAACGCTGACCTCGCGTCCCTCTACCGCCGCCTTGCCGTGGCGGTTGGAATCCTACGGGCGGTATAGTTTCCTGTTTCTGCTTGATTTTGGCTCTTTCCGCGACATTCAGCGCCACAGGAACGGCGTGTGCCAAATTCCGCTTGTGGATGGGCGGTTTGGCCTGAACCCGTGGTATCTCGGCCAGTATGCCGAACATCTTGGGTCGGAGGCCTACGCTCAATTGACAGCGGATATCAAAGCTCAATTCGATGCCATTGCGGCGCTGCCCCGCGCGGGCATTAAGACGACACCGCTGCTGGATCAGTATCTCTTCCCCATGGGCACGCAGGCTTTGGTGCATGTCGCCTATTCGGTGCCGCAGACGGTTTATGTGGCCGAGTTGCGGTCGAGCAAAACGGTCCACCCGTCTTTGCGGCCTATCGCGCAGGAAATGCTGGAGATTCTTGCCGCGGATCTGCCTCAGATGGCCCTTTATGGCGACAGGGATACAGACAGCTGGACCGCTAAACGCGGCGAACAGACTATCGCGACGAAGGTAGCCTGAGCTTTATACCAAGGGCCCTAAATTTTAACCTCTGCGAGTCTTTGAGCGCACGAGGAAATAACCGCGTCTGTTTAAGCGGCGAGGGACGGAGAGATGGTGTAGTTCCATTCGCCGTGGAAGTCATGCTTTTTGATGTTGACGGCACGGAGTTCTTGGTTCGAGATTTTGATG
>CAIJXG010000114.1 GCA_903824505.1 uncultured Pseudomonadota bacterium
CTACACAAGACCCCATGCGCTGGAAGCTTGACAGGCCCAGAACGCAAGCGGCCTTGTGTGAAGAGGCTCCGGAAGACGGAAGCCGCGCGGCTTTTCCTTGTTACCACGTTATCAAGGATCAACAAAACCAAAAGAAAGAACAGGATGACGGCATGAAATAATGGAAAAGGCCAACAGACACATGACGGCAGTGCCCCTACCCCCATAATCCACGCAGAGGGAGAAATCTCGGCCTGAAGCGATGGAATTGGCGTATACCGCACCACGCCATAAGTTAGACTTTTGTGCCCCGAGCGGTTGCGATAGGATTGCCGCGCGCCGGACAGGAAAAGATGAAGCAAAATAATGGCTCGGTCCAGCCAGCGGTCCTCAGGACGCAGAGCGCGTGGTGTCGAGCAAAAAGTTTAAAACGTTCGGGGCCCGAAGGGGCCCGAGTATATAACGTTTCGCAGTATAGATTCTTTATGAATCTGCATCAAATTGGGCGGGCATATCGATTTCCTTGATTGTACTCGCCGGGGAAAGAGAAATAAGGCACTTCACGAGGTTGATGACGTCGTCAACAGGAATGCGTGTGTTTTTATACTGACTCAAGGCTTCTTGAGCGCCTTGTGTATAGGCTATGTCTGTCGCCATTCCGCCGAGATTCAGCACGGTAATGCCGATCCCGTCTTCGCGGTAATTTTCTCTTAAAGAATGGCACATGCCTCTCAGCGCAAACTTTGTTGCGGTGTAGGTCACAGACTTTGCCCCTTCATTTTCCAGTCCGGCCGTCGATCCCACAAGCACGATTTTCTTCAGCTTGGAGGCCTTGATATTTCCTATAAACTGCTGCACCGCATAAAGGGCTGAGACAAAATTTACGTTGCATATAGCGGCAATATCTTCCCGCGACGTTTCTTCAAATCTTTTCGTTTCCCATATTCCGGCATTGTAGATCAAAACATCAATCGGCTTGTCCCCCACGTCTTTTTTCAAAGCATCTATCGACTCTATTTTGGATAAATCCGCGCCAATCCATTGAGGGTGTATCTCCTTCGGCAAGGAAGACATATCAGGCTCGGTTCTTGAAACAAGAATGACCTCGTCTCCGCCCTTTGGTAATCCATGCGCGAAAGAATGCCCAAGCCCTCTGCTGGCGCCTAAGATCATATATCTTTTCATCAGGGCTTACCTTTGCGCATAGCGCGAATAGGCCGATGATAAGGGGGCATCGTGTTTGACCAATCCCTTTTTATCCATCACGGCAATGACTTTTGTCGCGTAAGGCCCGCCGATAGAGGGCGTAGCGGAATGATAGGCCGCGATGCCGCCCCACAAGCTGCCTTGATCGTCCATCTTTTTGCGAAGGATCCATGCGGCAACATGCACATTCACACAGCCATCATCCCGCACCCAGCGCATCGCGGTGGATTGATCGACATGCCAGTTCTTTTGAAGCATCGGCAGCCAGCGCGTATTCACCTGCATCGGGCCAAGATCATAGGTGCCGTTGATATTCGGCCCGGCCGCTTGCCCGATATGCCCGCCTTCAACTTGCATAATGCCGATCATCACGGCAGGAGGCACATGATAGGTGCTGGAGGCGAGCAAAAGACAAGCGGCAAAGGCCTTGGCGGTGAGCATATCTCTTACCACCCACTGCCATCGAGACGCGCGGATTCCGGCACCTCGAGATAGGTTGCCAAGGTCGCCAGCATGGCCATGCGTTGATTGAACGATTGCCAGACTTGAACCATCGGCACGATTTGCCCGTGCTGCGCGAAATAGGCCGCGCGTTCATCGGGGTCCAAATACAAAAGACGGTCGGCCTCGGCAAAGTGAGCCTCCGTATAGACTTGACCGGCAGCCTTCACAACATGCCAGCATAAAAGCCGCCATTCCTCGGGGGAGGCTCCGGTGGGGGCCAGTGCCCGTGTAATCTGATCGGCTGTTTTCACCAGCCGTTCGGCGACTTCCGCCAAGAGCGCGTGTTCCGCGCGGCCAAAGGAATACTGCGCCACAGCGCCGACGACAGGCACCATCGCTTCCAGCATTTTGGCGCGGAAGGTGGCAATGGTATTGGGCACATCTTCTTGTCCGGCCGGAATCTGCGCCTTAAATTTTGACTGAAGATCCACAGCGATGACCGCAATGCGCGAGGCTTCTTCCTCGGTCATCGGACGGCCAGCAATTTTATACGCAGCACCAACGGCTTGCGCCGCCGCGCCGGCCATCGCCCAGCGAACCCACGCATCCACCTGATCCTCGCTTGCGCCCAATTCGCCCGCCAGTTTCGAGCTGAGCATCACGGTCGAATCGACCAACGAGCCTAGCACAGCGGCATCCAGCTGCTTGGGCGCGTTCGCGCCTTGCCCACCGCTGGCGGCTTGCAACAAGGGCACGCCCAGCTGCCGAAAGGCCGCCAACCGCGCTTGCAGATCCGATATTTCTGGAGACTCCTGATTCATCTGACTCGCCTCATGGGTCGCGCACGTATAGAAAAACAAGGGGCATTATAGAGATTTTTCCCCATCAGGGAAGCCCTTCTGCAGGTCCCTGACAAATGACCTATCCAAACGGGGCAATCCTGAACACGGGCAGTTGGATTTTTCATATTTTACGCGCTCTTTGTAGAGAGCCCTTGTTAGCCTCTCATCTTAAGATGAAATTTTGGTAAAGATTCGAAAAAAGAGGCATATACTCGGTTTCCTTGGAAAGCCGAGTATTCAATTCCGCGCAAAACACGCGCTCAGCGAAGCTGATGCGCCTTTTGCGCGGACAAAATGTGAGGGGTTCCGAAGGAACCCGAGTATAAAATGTCGCAGAAATGTTTTTTCTTGACATAAAAGAACTCAGTGTTGTATATTGCCCACATGAGAAGAGACGATGTTCCTTTCACAGCCTATGAAGCAGCAGGGCCTCACCCCCAAGCGGCTTCCGTTCTGCTGTCCGTCCTTCTCCTCCTTCCTGCGTAGGCAGGAACAGACTCGCGACCAACCCCCAAAAAACTGAACCTCTTTTCCCAACAGGCCACAGGTGTGTCCGCAGGGAAAGGAAATCTAAATTTTCAATAGGGAGGCGGGGTATCCGCAAAAAATAATGAAACATTCAGATCAACAGAATCCTAAATATCCTTTTTCGGTTCACTTTTCTCCAATAGAATCTGGACGGCAGGTGACTGTTGTTTTTGGATTCAAATCAACAGAGGCAGCTGAAGTTTTTAGGGATGCGATGCGCGAAGTTACTCGAAAGACAGACGATGGACACATATCTTCGACTCCAACAGGCCACAAGGTTGTTTGCACAGGGTTTAATTTCGGACAAGAATCCGGAACACATCGTGCAAAAGTCAGTCACGCCAAGGCGGGGTCGAATGTTTTGATTGTCTTCGGTTTTCCTAATCAACAAGCGGCTCAAGCTTTTGAATGCGCTGCAGTGGAGAGTGCCGGACCGAATACACAGAAAGTCCATGTGTCTCAAACAAAACAGGGAGGTTACAAAGTCGCCATTTCAGGGATCTCCCGCAAGCCTCCTTTCATCACAAAGGAGATATAAAGTTCTTTGTCGGGCCTAATACAACCCTCCTGTCCCCGTAACAGCCGGGGGCAGGGGGGTGCTCACAGGGGCGTCCTTGTTTAACACAGGGAACTCTTCGGGCGAGGGAGAAACAGTCTCGGCGGTTGGGACTCCGATCAGGCTGCCATCCAACACGGGGCGTTTTTGGCCTTCCTGAGGTTCGGTTCCCGGGATGAAGGCTTCCCAAATCGCGTTTTTGTCGGAAGGCGGGGCGAGAAGCTCGGTTTCCGCATTGACGCGCACCATGCGCAGACCCGGCGGGACTCGGAAGGGGATGGGGGGCTTGCCCTTGATCGCCTCGGTGATAAAGGCGCGGAAGATGGGCACCGCAACGCTTGCGCCCGTTTCTTTGGATCCCAACGGGACGGGGTTGTCGAAGCCTACATAGACGGCGCAGACAAGATCCGGCGTGAAGCCAATGAACCACGCATCTTTGCTGTCATTCGTCGTGCCCGTTTTCCCTGCCAAGGGAAAATTGATGTCATGAAGGCGCGCTGCCGTGCCGCGCCGAACGACTCCTTCCAGCAAATGCACCATTTGATAGGTCGTGCGGGGATCTTCAATTTGTTCGCGCGTATCCGGCACATCCGGCGGAGTCAAAGACGGCGCCCATCCTGCAGATTGACACCCCGCGCAGGGGCGCTGATCCGCCCGCCAAACGGTCTTGCCGTCGCGGTCTTGAACGCGATCCACAAGAGTCGGCGTGATCTTCTTGCCGCCATTGACGATCATCCCATAGGCGGCCGCCATACGCAGAGGCGTTGTCTCTTTCGCGCCCAGCGCAAAAGATAAAAGCTCGGGCATGTCATCCACCACGCCGAATTTCTTGGCATAAGCCACCACTTGATCCATCCCAATCGCGTTGGCAAGACGCACCGTCATCACATTTTGCGATTTTTCGATCCCCGTGCGAAGCGGAATGACCCCAAAATCCTCGCCGCCGTAATTTTCCGGCTGCCACAAAGGAAGCCCGGGTCCTTGCGGATACGCGCCGGGCGAATCGGAAATCAGGCTGGCTGGGGTAAAGCCCTTGTCCAGAGCCGCCATATAAACAAAGGGTTTAAAAGACGATCCCGGCTGCCGATAGGCCTGAGTCGCGCGGTTGAACTGGCTGATTTTCGCGCTAAATCCGCCGCTCATCGCAAAAACGCGCCCCGTATAGGGATCGAGCGCGACCAACGCGCCTTGCACAATCGGCACCTGCCGCAGCGTATAGGTGTTGTCAGGATAAGGCTTTCCCTGTTCATTTTCTTTGACGGCTTCGACCATCACGACATCGCCCGTTTGCAGCACATCTTCGGGCTTGTGGATGGGGGGGCCGAATTGGTCATCCGCGAGTTCTCGGCGCGCCCAGCTCATTTCCGCCCACGGAATATGCCCGAAGGAATCTGATGCCGCGAAACGGATGTCCACTTCATTTGGTTTCAGCCCTGTGACAAGCGCCAATTTCCAACCATCGCCCCCTGCAGGAAGCGCGATTTTGGTCAGTGTTTTTTGCCAATCCGTGAAACTGGTCAGATGCGCCACGGGGCCGCGCCAGCCGCGCTCCCGCCGATCAAAGGAAATCAACCCATCCCGCAAAACCTTTGTCGCCAGAGTCTGCAACTTGGGATCCAGACTTGTTTTGACGGCAAGGCCGCCTTCCATCACCTCATCCTCGCCGAATTGGTCGATCAATTGCCGGCGCACTTCTTCCGAGAAGTAATCCGCCGTGACGGTTTCCTCCTCATCCCGCGCACGAATCTCAAGTGGATCTTTCTGGGCACTGTCGGCTTCTTCGCGCGAAATCCGCCCCGTTTCCGCCATCCGCGCGATAACCCAATTACGCCGCGCCAGAGCCGCATCATGGGCATGGACGGGGTTATAATTATTCGGTGCTTTTGGCAACGCAGCCAGATAGGCCGCCTCAGCCACTGTCAATTCATTTAAGGATTTATTGAAATAATTCAAAGCGGCCGCCGCGACTCCATAAGCGCGATTGCCCAGAAAAATCTCGTTCAAATAAATTTCCAGAATCCGGTCTTTGCTTAAGGTTTTCTCTAGCCGCGTCGCCAGAATTGCCTCGCGGATTTTGCGGTCAATCGACACTTCGTTCGAGAGCAGCATATTTTTGGCGACTTGCTGCGTGATGGTGGATGCCCCCATGGGATGTTTATCGCGCCCTAGATTCATGACATCCACGATGCCCGCCCGCGCAATGCCCATATAGTCGATGCCGCCGTGATGATAGAAATCGGAATCCTCGGCCGACAAGAAGGCGTTGATCAGGCGGGGCGGAATCGCCTCAATAGGCACAAAAAGGCGTTGTTCTTCTGCCACCACGGCCATCATCCGCCCATCATCGGCGTAAATGCGGCTGAGCGTAGAGGGCTGATAATCTTTTAAATAAGCATAATCGGGTAAGTCTTGGCTGTAATGCGACACCAGCGCGGCAACGCCCAAAGCCCCCACGACCAGCAGGAACAAAACAAACGACAAAAGAGCGGCGAGAAAGCGCATGGAACCGACGAACAGCAAAGAAGAGGATCCCTTCTACCGTTCTTTTAGAGAGAGGAAAACCCCGGAAGTTTTTTAATCTCCGCCACAAACTGATCATTCCGGTCATATTCGTTTTGGAAAAGCCCAAAAGACGCAAAAGCGGGGCTTAAAAGAATAGTATCGCGGGGTTTTGACAGAGAAAAAGCCAGATCCACCGCCTCGGCCATAGAAGCGGCGCGGGGAGGGACGGTCGGCAAAAGAGGTAAGATCCGGTCGCTGCCTGTGCCCGCCAACAAAACACAGCGGATTTTTCGGGTGACAAGCGTTTCAGCGAGCCGATCAATCGGCAGGCCTTTATCCGCGCCCCCAAAAATCAGCACAGTTGCCTCCGGCGAAAAAGAATCCAACGCGGCCAGAGTCGCCTCCTGCGTTGTTGCGTTATTATCATTGTAAATCAGGCGATCCTTATAGGTTCCCAGCGCGTGCAGCCGCCCCTCCACGCCCGTGAAAGCCCGCAAGGCGGCATCCGCAATCTCTTCACCAATACCGAAACGTACAGAAGCCGCTTTGGCAAGGGCGCCATTCAGCCGATTATGGGCGCCCGGAATCTGAAGCCCAAACGTCGGCGGCAAAGGCGGGACGGTTATCCACGCGCCTGAATGCTCGGTTTGTTCTTTCTGTAAAAAAGGGGCGGCTTGTTCTGAAAGAAAAAGCGTATCCTCGAGCTTTTGATGTCGAAAAATAGCTGTTTTATCAAAAAGATAACGATCCATAGCGCCGTCATAATAATTCATGTGATCGGGATAAAAGGTCGTGAAAACGGATAGGTGGGGACTGAGTTTCAAATCCTCAAACCCTTGCAACTGCCATGAATCCAGCTCTAACACGCCGACATCATAAGACGCGGCCTCGGGCAAAAGCGCGAGGGTCGAGACGCCGCGGATATTGCCGCCCAGAAGAACTTTCTTTCCCGCGCGACGCAAAATCTCGGCAATCATGCAGGTGACGGTCGTTTTGCCGCGCGTGCCTGTAATGCCGATCAAAGGGATGGGACTGAATTGGGCGAACAACGCCGTGCTCATATAAACGGGAATGCCGTTTTCTCGCGCCCGTTCGATACAGGGATGGTCGAGCCGGACTCCATTCCCTTTAACGACACAATCAACAGCGTCAAAAAGCGACGCATCATTCCGCCCCAGCGTGAACGAGATATTGTCATAGGGCGTCAAAGCCTCCAGAGAGGGGCGCAATTCCTCCGCGCTTTTCATATCCGTGACCTGCAGCTGCGCGCAATGCCGCGCTAAAAAAGCGGCATCGCCCACGCCGCGCCCCAACAGCCCCAGCCCAAGCAGGGTGACTTTTTTACCAGAGAAGAAAGAGGGGTATGAAGGAGGCATGAAAAACCGTTACCCCCTTCCCCCCACCGTCATACGCTCCAGCCGCAAGGTCGGCTGGCCAACGCCGCAGGGGATGCTTTGCCCGTTCTTGCCGCAGGTGCCGGTACCGCCATCCAGCGCGATGTCCGAACCGATCATCGTGATACGCTGAAGCGATTCAAAGCCTGAACCAACCAGCGACGCGCCTTTCAAAGGCCGCCCCAACGCGCCATTGTTAATTTCATAAGCCTCATTCGCTGAAAAAACGAATTTGCCGGAGGTGATATCCACCTGGCCCCCACCGAAATCCGCCGCATAAATGCCCTTTTTGACCGAGGCGATGATCTCATCCTTCGTTGCGCTGCCCGCCCGCATTAAAGTGTTCGTCATGCGTGGATAGGGTTGGTGCGCGAAGCTTTCGCGCCGCCCATTGCCCGTGGCCTCGCGTCCCATCAGCCGCGCATTCATCCTGTCTTGCATATAGCCGACCAAGATCCCGTCTTCGATCAATGTCGTGCAGCGTGTCGGAGTCCCTTCATCATCGATGGACAAAGAGCCGCGCCGCGCCTCTAGCGTTCCATCATCCACGATCGTCACGCCGGGCGCTGCAATCCGCTGCCCCATAAGCTCGGAAAAAACGGATGTCTTTTTGCGGTTGAAATCACCTTCAAGCCCATGCCCGATGGCTTCATGCAGCAAGACGGCGGGCCAGCCGGATCCCAGCACAACCGTCATTTCTCCGGCAGGCGCCTCGACCGACTCTAAATTCACCAAAGCCTTACGCAACGCCTCATCCGCCATGCTTTGCCATGTGGCGGGATCCATCCATCTTGTATAATCCGCGCGGCCGCCTCCACCCGTGCTGCCCGTTTCCATCCGCCCATCTTTTTCCGCAACAACAGAAATATGCAAATGCACCAACGGCCTGATATCGGCCGCGCGAAAATCTCCGGCGCGGAGAATCTGAACCGCTTGCCAATTTCCGCCCAGCGCAACGCTTACCTGCCGCACGTGCGGGTCACGCGCGCGGAGATACGCATCAATCCGCTGCAACAAAGCGATCTTTTCGGCAAAACCTGTCCCCTGAAGAGGATTGGCATCCGTATAAAGCAAGTGGTTCGTCCCCATAGGCGGAAGGCTCATCGCGCCGCTTTGTCCCGTTTGTGCGGCGCGCACGGTCTCGCCCGCCCGCTGCAGGGCTTTTTCCGTCAAATCCACCGCATGCGCATAGCCGCAAGTCTCGCCCGAGACCGAGCGCAAGCCGAATCCTTGCGTTGTATTAAAGCTGGCGTTTTTCAGCTTGCCATCGTCCCAGTGAAAGCTTTCCGATTGGCGGTATTCCAGAAAAAGCTCGCCATCCTCGGCCCCGCGCAGGGAATCATCTACGATGCGCTGCACCGAAGCGCGGTTCATCCCCGTCTGGGCAAAGAAAAGGTCATCGGTCAGGGCAAGAGCAGACATGAGCATCTTTCATAAAAGTCCGGCGAGAAAAGCAATCAGAACAACGAGTCCGGTGTGTGTTTTGTCATAGGTTAATCCGGTTCGAATGAAGATGAATGGAATCTGAGCCTATTCAAGAACGCGGCAGGGCATAGGGCCTTGCGACGCGATAGATCCCCTCGGGCGGAAGGTTATATTTGTCAAGCGTTTGGTTAACGAACTGACCGTACAACAGTTGGATAAGGGCAGAGTCGATCATGGTTTTGAGCGCATCGTCTCCCTGAGGCAGGGCAATGGTCGCCGCATAGGCGCGGATTGGCGTTTCCAGCGTTAGGTTGCGCAATTTGCCCTTATTGAAACGATCAAAGGTGACTCCATCGAGCGTGGTTGAGATGGTCGCATCTGCTTTACCTGTCGCGACATCCAGCAGATTAGTCCCCAACCCCGTCATGTTGGGTAGAGAATGAATCGGCGCTTTCGGAAAGTCCTGAGTCACAATGAAATAATTCAAGCCACCATCCGAAGCCGAGAAAGAAACGGCAGGATCATTCAAGGTCTGAAGATTGGCATCAAAACGATGATCGTCTGCCCGGACATAGACACCCATCGCTTCGTAATAAAAAGGTATCGAATAATTTACAAAACGCCCTTCAATCGGATTGACAAAAAAGTCTGTGCAAATGCCGTCCACACGTCCGCTTCGCATCGCCTCGACCGTTGTACCCCAGCCCAATTCTTCAGCCCAGTCTATTTTGATGTCCAACAAACGTCCTGTCTCATTCATCACATCAACAACAACGCCCGAAGGCTTATCACTCCCCGACAGTTTGATGACGTGCGGCGGATGCACGACATAGCCACAACGGAAGGTTTTGGTTCGCATCACACGGTCATAGGCGCTTTCTTTGATGGAAGCTGCGATGACAACGCCCTCATGATCCGTTTTTTTGGCTGTGAAAACCCACGCGCCCAAAAGTCCGGCAAGAAAGGCGATCAAAACGACAAGCCCTGTGTGGGTTTTAGTCATGGATTACCCAATCCGAATATGCGTTGCATCCGTAAACACATAAGGCGGGACGTCCAGATTACGGGGCGCGGGGCCTTTGCGGATTCGGGCCGAACTGTCATACTGAGAGCCGTGGCAGGGGCAGAACCAGCCATTGAACTCGCCATGCGGATCCGTCGCTTTTTGCCCCAACGGGACGCAGCCCAAATGGGTGCAAACCCCCACGACCACCAACCATTCCGGTCTTTCTTGCCCGTTGAAGCTCGAGGCTTTCACGCGCTCGGCATCGCTTTGCGGATCGCGCAGCGTCGTTAGATCGACCTTTTGCGCCTCTTCGACCTCTGCTCCTGTGCGGCGACGGATGAAAACGGGCTTGCCGCGCCACATGACGGTCAGAGCCTCGCCCTCTTTCACGCCCGACACATCCACTTCCGTGGTTGACAGAGCCAGCGTATCGGCCGCCGGATTCATGGAATTGATCATCGGCCAGAGGGTCGCAGCCGCCCCCGCTACGCCCATGGCGCCAGCAGTATAGGCCAGAAATTCACGCCGATCTTGCCCCTTCTGATCTGTTTTCGCGCCGCAGGTGCACACGCCACAGCAGGGTTCTTGGGAAGAGGATGTCATGAGGATACTCCAAAACGGCAAAGCGATTAACCATACCCAAGAGAAGAAAAAAAGAAAGCCTCTTCACACCAATGGCCATAAATTTCAACCTCTATACTCGGGCCCCTTCGGAACCCCTCACGTTTTGTCCGCGCAAAAGGCGCATCAGC
>CAIJXG010000115.1 GCA_903824505.1 uncultured Pseudomonadota bacterium
CCTGTCAAGCTTCCAGCGCATGGGGTCTTGTGTAGGGCGGCATGCCGCCCTTCTGGATGGAGGATTCTCGGATCCCAGCAGGGTCGCGAATACCCGGGGAAGAAGATCCAGCCAGTGCTTCCCTTTCAAGAAGCGTGAGGGATATATAACTCAGCAAAATGGGAAAGTCAACATGTTTTTTCAAAAAATGTGAGAAATCTTTTTATGGTTGAAAATGCGTAAGAAATAAGTGGGGCCGCATAAGTCTAAAAGAGGAGCGCACAAAAAATAAGGAAACAACTTGACGAAAACAATTGTTGTGCGTTATAGGGCGCTTAACCGAACTGAGATCTGTTGGCAAAAACATAGAAAGGATTGGAATTCAATGGAAAAAAAGGTTGCAGCTAAAAGCGCAAAAAAGCAAATTGCATGCAAAGCCCTTCACAATCAATTTAAGGCAGCTCTTAAGGAGATTGGAGTAACGCCACCTGATCTTTTAAGAGGGATTTTAACTACAACAAACAAAAAAGAATCAACCGTTTGCCAGCTAGTGTACGGTTCCTTGAGCCCGGTTACGGGCAAGGGCCGTTTTTCAGACCTAGCTTATGAGGTCGCTGCTTTTTTGGATGTTCTCCCCGAGCAGCTTTGGGGGGATCCTTTGCAAAGGGCGCTTAAGAAATTGGGTGTTCTTTCCGCAGAAGGGGACGCGATTCTGAATCAGGAAACTAGACTTAACCTATTAGGGATAAACCCACCAGAACACGTGACAGATCCTTATGATTCAGTTGAGAAAGATGAGCTAGGTTCATATATAATACCAGGAGTTTTGAAAACGCTCAAAACCCAAGAGCAACAGGTACTTACATTACGCTTTGGACTAACAGAGGAACAAACGGAAGACACTATAGGCAATCAACACCCTGATTCGCTCACTCTCGATGAAGTAGGTAAGATTATGGAACTCTCAATACCAAGAATTCAACAAATTCAAGATATCGCACTCAGAAAACTACGTCACCAGTCTCGTGCAATCCACTTGCGTCCGTATGATATTTGAACCGCCTTCATGAGCGTCTCTGTCCCCTCGTTATTCTTGTTTTTTACCCTCCGCCGCATCAAGCGCCTCGCGGACTTCTGTAACCGTTAAAAGTTCAGGCAACACAATGCCTTGGGGTGCGGCGGGGCCAAAGGCCGCGTTAAAGGGAATCCCGTAACGCCCGTGGCTTTGCAGCAATTTGGTGATCTCGGGATCCGGATTTGTCCAATCGGCTTGCATGGCAATCACATTTTGGTGAAAGAGCCGATCAACAAGCTCGGGATCCGACAGCGTGAATTTCATATTGGCCTTGCAGGTCAGGCACCAATCGGCCGTGACGTCCAGAAACACGGTTTTGCCTTCGGCCTGCGCCTTGGCAAGCGTCTGGGCGCTATAGGGAACCCACAAAAAATCCGCGTCACGCAGGGCGGCCGGAGTCAGGCCGCCAAAGCTCCCGATCCCGACGATCACGAACATCTCGATGAGCAGCGTGAGCACCAAACTACTCCCAACGCCGTGCTTACGGAATCCTAGAAACAAAATAACCGCAAGCATCAAAAGCCCGAAGAGCGTCGCCTGAAACGCCGTGATTTGCGCCGCCAGCACCCACAGGAGCCACACCGCCGTTCCCGCCAAAGCGAGGCCCAGAAAACGACGCAGAGTCAGCATCCACTTCCCTGGTTTGGGTAAACAAGTGGCGAGGCGCGGAAACGCCGCGACCGCCAGATAGGGCAAGGCCATCCCGATTCCCAGCGCAAGGAAAATCCCGAAAATCTGCGCGACACAGCCCGCCAGCGCGACGCTGATGGCCGTCCCTAGAAAAGGCGCCGAGCACGGGGTTGCCAACAAGGTCGCCAAGGCTCCTGTCGCAAAGTCTCCGGCAAGTTTTGGGTGATAGGCCGGATCCATGCGGTCTGCCAGAAAACGTGGCAGAGGAATGTCAAAAAAGCCCCACAGATTGGCCGCAAAGAAAGTCAGGATGACAATCAGGAAAATCAGGAAAATAGGCTGCTGAAACTGCACGCCCCACCCCGCTGCTACCCCCGCTTCTTTCAATCCGGCAGCCACCCCCGCTAAGACCAAAAAAGAAAAGATGATCCCCGCAGCTGTGGTCAGAAAACTATGGCGCACACGGATACCCTCGCCCCCTCCATGCGTAATAATGCTAAGAATCTTCAGCGATAGAACAGGCAAAACGCAGGGCATGAGATTCAGAATCACGCCGCCCAAAAGCGCAAAGACAAGCGCGAGCCAAAAGGGAATTTGCGGGCTTCCCTCGCCGCTTGGCACTGTTATGTGTAGCTCCGCCGCCCGCGTGCCATCTACAAGGGTGACGGTCAGATTCTGTCCCGTCAGAGCCATGTCTTTAGGCTGATCGACCAGCGGCACCGTCAGCTGGGCCTCTTGCCCTGAAGGGGTGAGATCAATGACAGGGGGGCCGAAACTCACCCCCTCGGGGCCTTCCACAAAAAGATCCGGCGCGGTTAAAGCGTCTTGCGCCCGGATCCAGAAGATCAGATTCTTTCCGTCCAAACGCATTTTTTTGATCGAAAGCCCTGCAGCGCTCGAATCCTTGGGCAGAGATTCCTGCGCCTGCGCCAACAGATCAGCCTCGGGTGACGGACGCGCCTCGCCCGCCGGAATCGTCAAAGAAAGATCGAAATGTTTGGGCACGCATAAAGAACTGCACACCAAAAGATCCAGAGTCCCTGTCGCCTTCAGCGCCTTCCCCGCTTGGATCAGATGGGCCTCAAGGGGAAAAACAACATGGTCGCGATAGCCGATCGTCTCTAGCCCATAGGCGGTATAGCGGCGCGGCGCAGGATAGCCCAGCGTGGCGGATTTCAGATTGCTGGCGTCATTTTGACTTTGGCTCCAATCCAGTTGAGGCGGCAAGCCCGCCATGCCGGGCGACCGCCAATAAGTATGCCAGCCCTCGGCCAGTTGAATATCCAGCCCCAAGGGGACGGACTCTGCCTCGCCTACACCCTCAACGCCCGAGATCACCCGCACAGAGACGGCCTCATCCGACATCCAATCGCTTGATAACGCGAAGGCAGACGGGGCAAGGAAACAAAAGAGGAACAGGCTGGCAAGAAAGCGGAACATGGGCAGAACGGGGGGAGAGAGCCAAAAGGAACGGAATTATAGAGCTCAAGTTACGTGTTTGGAAATGCAAAACATTTCCCAGAAAAATGATCAGGCATATAAGATTCCATTGACTTTTGAGGATGTTATGTGTAACCATACCCAAAGTGGCGCATATTTCTGGACCCACGCCAGTCCGGAGACAATGGAATTTGAGGAGAGAAGAATGGAACCCGTGAATTATGATAAAGATATTATAAAGTTAACACTTGCGGGCACAAAAATCATTCACCAAGCTGGGCAAGTGCTTTCCCGACTTGATAAACACCAAAAAGTTTTTGATGCGCTTGAGCGGCTGCGAGATGACTTTCCGCCCTTTACCAAAGAACAGCGTTTGCGTTCTCACTTCGTGGGCTCGGAAAATGTGCCATATAGGGTCGAATCTAGCCCTGTTGATTTTGGCTTATGGGGCAACGCGTCTTGAAGAGTATATGGACTTTGACTCCGATGGGAAAATGGAAGATCCCGGTGGAAAAATAAAAGGTTTCTGGCAAGATATTGAGAGTCGGATTGGGACATATCTTGAAACTCATGATCTTATTGAGAACGATACAACGGTTTCCTCCCTTCTTCGACAGAGCAAAGAAGTCTTGGGTTTTCTTTTAAATGCTGACGATTCAGATGAGTCTATGATAACCAAGATGACATTTGAGGAGGAAGTGCAGGCGCTCCGCAGGGAAGTTTCTAAAACGGGGTGCGTAAAAAAGATAGGTCGAAGCTTGAACCCGGATAAACTGGAATCCAGTTGAGGCGGCAAGCCCGCCATGCATGGCGACCGCCAATAAGTATGCCAGCCCTCGGCCAGTTGAATATCCAGCCCCAAGGGGACGGACTCTGTGTCGCCTACACTCTCAACGCCCGAGATCACACGCACAGAGACGGCCGCATCCGACTTGGTATTATTAGGGCGTTTGCTTTAAAACTCCTCTCACTTTTTCACGGAATCCCCCTGATGATCTAAGCCTATGATGGATATTCAGGCAAAAAACATGTATGGGATCGTTTTCTTCATCCCCCGCTTTTTCCTATGATTCTCCTTCTCCTCTGGCTCCTCTGGCTTGTCTTCTTGGGCTTCGCGCTGCGGCGTTTGATGACCTATCTGCATATCTATCAGCAAGATGATTATGACGCGTCGCGTTTTCTGCCGTGGCTTATTCGAAGCGCCGCGTTTGACAAGAAGGCTAGCTTGGGGTTGCTGCTCTGCGCCCTTATGCCTCTATCTATCGGACATTTGGGCGCAATCCTAGGACTTGGCGTGATCGCAGGGCGCGAGGCCAATCCTTGCCACTCAGCCAAAAAACCGTTGGTCCTGACGGCGCGTGCGAAGCGTGTTTTGGGACTGGCATGGGGCCTTGCTGCTGTTTTTTCTTTCTGTGCGTTTGTTGCTCTGCGCGCGCCTTTCTGGGGCTGGATTCTGGCGGTTCAGGCGCTGCCTTTGCTTCTGCCTCTGGCTAATCTGCTGCTGAAGCCTGTCGAGGCTTGGGTGCAGCACCGCTATTGGACGGCGGCACAAGCAAGACTTCGCACCGTTAATCCGACCGTCATCGGGGTCACGGGATCTTTTGGAAAGACCTCTGTCAAGCAGATGCTCGGCCATGTGTTGCAAACTCACGCCCGCACCTGTTTTGCGAAAGGCAGCATCAATACCCCTATGGGAACCAGCCGTTTTCTAAGCACGGAGCTTGCGCCCGATTGTCGTTATTATATCGGTGAGATGGGGGCCTATCAGCGCGGATCCATCGCCCGTTTGTGCCGCCTGACCCCCCCCCATCACGGCGTGATCACGGCTTTAGGCGAGGCTCATTATGAGCGTTTCAAAAGTCTGGAAACGGTAGCGCGAGCCAAATTTGAATTGGCGGAAGCCGTTCTTGCCCAGAAAGGCAAAATGGTCATTGCCGAGCAAGCCCTCACCCAAATTTGGGCGCGAGAATTTGTTGCGCAGCACCGCGAGTCTTTTCTTGTGTGCGGAGACTCTGCCTCTGCCGATCTGCGGATTTTGGAAGCAACCCAAAGGATGGAAGGCACACAAGTAACGCTTGGCTGGCAGGGCCAAACCTATTGCCTGACGGCCCCTGTTTGGGGAGCGCATCAAGCGGGGAATATCGCCCTTGTTTTCGCGTTGTGCGTTGGGGTTCTGGGGATCTCTCCCCTGCAAGTGGAAATTGCGCTGAAAACCGTACCGCAGACCCGCCATCGGCTAGAGGTGAAACACCAACAAGATGGCACGATCTATTTGGATGATGCCTTTAACTCCAACTTAACAGGCTTTATCAGTGCGTTGGAGGTTCTTTCCCTTTTATGCCCCGCAGGGGGACGGCGCATCTTAGTAACTCCGGGCATGGCCGAATTGGGCGCGGCGCATGATGCTCAGCATGCGCTTGTGGCGGAAAAGGCGGCCTCTTGCGTCGATATCGCGCTGGTCGTTCAGCCCGAACGTATTCCGAGCTTTGTTCAGGGCCTGTCCTGTAAACTGGGCGAGACTCTTTTGACCTTTCCGACCTTCGCCGCCGCGCGTTTGTGGATGCAATCGCACGTGAAAGCGGGAGACTGCGTCCTGATCGAAAACGACTTACCTGATTTGTATGAGAAGAAATTGAATCTGTAAAAGACGCCGTTTCCCCTCTTTCACAGATTCTGACTGAGGCTATGGACTCGTAAGAAAATAACCGCTTCAGATTTTAGAACAAACGGTGCCGCGAGAACTCCCTCTCCCGCCCGAGGAAACGAAGGGGAGAGGGGGAACAAACGATCTCATCCGAATAATCTCTTAATTTTCAATAAGATAAGGCAGGTCCCTGTACCCGCGAAGAATGCGCAGGACGTAACTGAATCTCCCTTTCCAAAGAGCCTTAAGAATTCCCATACGCGGGCGCGGGGGCGCGTTATCATCCAGATTGGATGAAAAATTCAACCTCCGCTCTTGGTCGGCAAGGCACTTGTCTTGAATAACAACAGCTGGCGAAAATTGATAGATCACGAGATGATCCGCAGGGCTGGCCTTCACATCAAAAAGAATATAGTCAGATGTGCGCTGCTTGTTTTCAGGCAGTTCCATCATTTTGCGGGCGCATGTGCGGCTGATGATATAGGCGGCTGTCCCGAAACTTGATGAATACAGCCTATAGAGGCTCACGCCTGTTTCGACTTCTGTGAAGAGCGGTTTTTTACCCAAAAGGACCCTGTTTTCCGTCCATTCCAACCGGATCAAGTCAAAATCTTTTGGCAGGTTTGAGTCACATTTTAAAAGTTTCGCGACGGCGCGTGCAATATGAATGTCATCTTCAAGAACACAGGCATAGGCCTCGGCGCCTTCTGCAATTTTCTTCCATAGCGCCCTATGGCTGAACAGACAGCCTATATGGCCCGGCGTGTTCCAAACCCCTAAGGGACGGGCTTTTTCAGCAGCATGACGGTTGTCTTCCGGGAGTGCGTATCCATCGCAGGCGTCAAATCGTTCAAAAGGAACGGCCAGAATCCCTAATTGCCGTTCCATGTTTTGCATGCGCTCTTTGTTACGCGCAAGGTTAATAACGTAGGTTTTCATGGCATCGCCCGCGTGTTTTCAAGGGGGGTATCGGCGGAAACGTTCAGGCTATTCAGCATCGACAGGGGCTACGACCTCAATTTTCGGCAGATTTTGATCCAGCCTTTTGAGAACTTCATCGGTCATATCCAAATGAGGATCGGCCCACAGAATCTCTTGTTGGGTTACGACCAGCATCGCGCCGTGATTATGGGCAACCTCTGCGACAATGCCAAGAATTGCCGTCCGGACAAGCGCCATCGTGTCGGCATAAGATTTATCAAGCGTTTTCCGTCGCGCCTGCACATGGGTTTCGACCGCCGCGAACCGTTGCCGGAGCTGTTGTTCATGATCGACATAGGTTTGGGGAGAAACGGAAGCGCGTTCCTTGGTCAGTGTTTGTTCGGCTTGGCGAAGATCGTTTTCCTCGCGCTCGATCTCGCTTTGGAATTTGACTCGTTGCGCCTCCAGTTTTTTCTTGACGCCTTGAGCCGCCAAGGACTCTTGCATAATTTTTTGCACGTCAACCACGGCGATGAGAGGCGCAGCCGCGAAAGAGGCCGAAGGCATCCCCGTCAAAGCAAAAGAAAAAAGAATAAGGGCGGTTAAAAGGCGCCAACCAAAAGGAAAGGCCCCATGCCTGCCCTCTGCGTGCCGTTTTGTCCTTTCGCGGTTTCTCTTGGTCATGCGCCTGCGGCCCTTTCGGGAGTAAAAAAGAGAAGAAGAGAAACCCTACGCTTCCTTCTGCTTGAAACTCTATCAACACCGAAGAATCGATTGCAATCAATCTTTTCGACCCCTCCAAAGATGGGGGCCGATTCAGAGGGCGCTTGATGCACCCTGTGCTGCACTTTGAATGCGGGCCCAAAGATATTTATTGTATTCACCAATCAGCAACTCCAGCATTCCCTCATCACGCCACCATGTTTCGCTTTTGAGGCGATCCGGCGTGACAGGATAGGCCAAAATAACCGCCTCTGGCAGGGCAGCGCGGAACAAAAGCAGGCTGCGGGGCATATGGTAATGCGCCGTGACAAGCCGCAGGGAGTGAAACCCTTCTGACGCCATCCAGTCCTTGACCTCTTGGGCGTTCGAGGCCGTGCTGTAGGCCTCATAACCAAGGATAACGCAACAGGCGCGTTTGGCCTCAGATAGAGGGGTGCCGCTCAGGACTTTCTCACGCGTCAGCTTTTTATTCACGCCGGAGATGAAAAGCTTCTGTCCGCTTCCGGCTTCCAGAAGTTTCAGGCCTGTCGCCACGCGCTCGCTCCCGCCCGTCAAGACGACCAGCGCGTCGACGGGTGTTTCGGGACTGTCCGCCTCCAGCGCCTTGATATCTTGCACAAAATGAAGGAATCCGACAAACCACAAAAGGGCAAGCGCCGCGCCAAATCCGGCTGCAAGACACCCCGCTTTCATGGAAAGGACTGCAGCTGGCGCAAGACCGCTACGCGCACAGTCAGGGAGGAAAGGGCAATCGCGCCAAGGGGGATCACCACAACCCAGCCCAAAACCGGAAGCCAATGAGTTTCGCTGAGGGTCGAGAGCTGCAACAAAGGATGAGCCAGAGCCAACAACCCAAGGCCGGACAAACAGGCGGCCAGAAAGCCGGACGTAGCGGCCCCCAAGGACAGACGCCGCATTTTCTTTTGAAAATGTTTGGCGATGTCTTTGTCCTTAGCCCCTAAAAGATGCAAAAGGCCAATCGTGTCGCGCTCGGCCGTCACGACGGTTCGACAAATCAGGGTCACGGAAATCACAAGCGTCAGGGCCATCAGGAAAATTGTCGCCCCGCCGAGAAGAGACAAGCCCCTTATCAGAGTCCACACATCGGCCGTCCAAACTCCATGATCATCCACGCGCACGTCCGGAATCGTGCCACGCAGAACCTCTCGGATGCGCGTTGCCGTCAGAAGAGAGCCTTGCTTGCGCTCCACATCAATCAAGGCCGGAAGCGGCAAGGTTTTCAACAGGCCCGTTTCTTCAAACCAAGGCTGGAGAAGTTTCAGCACATCGGACTCTGCCAAAGGCGTCACGGAAGCGGCCTCGGGCAGGCCGCGTAAAAGGCTGATCGCCTGCTTGACGCGCTCAGCCTGATTGGTGGGCGCTTCGTCCCCGACGGCAGGAATCTGGATCGTGAGGCGCGATTCAACCGCGCGGCCCCAGAGGAACCCTTGGATCAACAGAGCCGTTTCCGCCGCCGCCGCAAAGCTGGCGATGAACACCATCATCCCGACCACGGAAACGAACGCGCGGCCCAAATGCTGGCGGCGAAAAGCGAAGGAAAAAAGGGAATCCGGCAACGCCATGGTAAGGATCCAAAAAGAAAAAGACACAACAAAGGATGCCGGAGTCTTTCTGCTTCTTCAATAGGGTTTCAGAGACCCCGTCCTTCCAGAAGTCCAGACAGAAGGATCCTTCTTAACTCCCCCCGATAAACCCGCCGGATTGCAGATGAAAGAGGGAGGCATAGAGGCCGTCTTGGGCCAGCAGCTCGGCATGCGTCCCTTCTTCGACGATTTTGCCCTTGTCGAAGACGAGGATCCTGTCGGCATCCAGAATCGTTGACAGCCGATGCGCGACCATGATCGAGGTGCGGCCTTGGATCAGCGTGTGCAGTGCCTCTTGAATGGCTTTTTCGCTGGTGGAGTCCAGCGAACTGGTTGCCTCATCCAACAGCAAAATGGGACGGTTGGCCAGAATCGCCCGCGCGATTGCCACGCGTTGCCGCTCGCCGCCCGACAGCTTCACGCCGCGCTCGCCCACCATCGTGTCGTACCCGTCGGGCAAGCTCATAATAAAAGCGTCGATATGCGCGTGGGAAGCGGCCGCGCGGATTGCCTCCAGCGGCGCGTCGGGCCGCGCATAGGCAATGTTCTCGCGCAGGCTGCGGTGAAACAAAATGGGATCCTGCGGCACCAGCGCCAGAAGACTCCGCAGCGATTTTTGCGTGTGGGTCGCGATATTCTGCCCGTCGATCGTGATCGTGCCGCTTTGGACTTCGTAGGCGCGTTGAAGGAGACGTAGAAAAGTCGTCTTTCCGCTGCCCGAGGGCCCCACCAGCGCGACGCGCTCGCCCCCACGAATGGAAAGAGAAAAATCCTGAAAGACAGGGGTTTCCTTGCCCGGATAAGCGAAACGCACGCCCGAAAAACGGATCGCGCCCGAGGAAACCGTGATCTCCGGCGCATGCGGAGCGTCGACGACATGAGGCGTCTCGCGCATCAGCTCCATCGCGCCGTGAAGTTCATAGGAAGCATAAACAAGCTGACGGATGTTGTATCCAAGATCGCGCAAATAAGACTGAAGAATGGTGTAGGTCAAAGTCAGATAGGCGAGATCTTCGATGGTTGCCTTGCCATGAATCAACATCCATGTGCCGCCACCCAACAAAAGCGCCACGATGGCGCCGACAAGAACACACTGGGCGACCCATATCATATTGGCCCAGTGATAACTTACCAAAGTCTTGAGCCGTAAAGTTTCTGTGTTGATTTTAAAGGCGCGGATCTCACTTTCTTCCTGTGCATAGGCTTTGCTGGTCGCAATGCCGGATAGGCTGTCCGCAAGATTCGCGACAGCCGCGTCTTGCGCCGCCGCTGCTTCAAGTCGGTAGGTGCGCATACGCCAAACAACCATACTCAGCGTCAAACCAAACAAAACGGCAGCAGAAAGCGTGACCAGTAACGCAAGGGAAGGAAAACGAAGCCCGAGAAAGAAGACGGTGCCAAGAAAAATGACAAAGGTTGGAAGAATACGATGGAAAATTTGATCTTCCAGACTTTCCAAACTTCCTCTGGCGCGTGTAATTTTTGAAATGAGGCTGCCCGAAAAAGTATTCAGGAAAAATTGTTCGGATAGGCTGTGCACATGAATGAAGGCCTCGTCGAAAAAATCTTTAAAAAGACGCGTTTCAAACTTGTTGTAGATAAAGAAGCCCGTGCCGCGCAGCCCGATTTGAAGAAAATAGATTCCCAAAAAAAAGGCCAGATAAAGCCAGATGGTTGTGCTGGAGGCCTGTTGCTTGATGACTCCCAAAAAGCTTGACAGGGCGTTGGGCAGATAGGTTTCGACAAAAGCCGCCCCCATAAATAAAGAGGCCGACACGCCCAGCCGCACAGGCTGCCGCCGCCAATAGCCGCCGACAAAGCGCAGCACATCCATAAAAGTCAGGTCGGTTTTTTGCTTCATGCCGGAATCCTCGGAAAGCAAAGAAGATACGCGTTTCAGGCAGAAAAAGACAGGGGTGACGCGGGTTTTCCATCAATTCTAAAAGGAGAAAAATGACCGCGCCGAAGAGTCGGCGGAATTCCTGCCCACTCCCATCAGCCTGCGGCCTCGACGCTGCGCGTCAAGCGCGACGAGGGGGCGGGAATCCCACCGCTCTTTTGGCACTGTGACTTTTTACCTGAAAGACCCCACTCATTTTTTCACAGGCGGTGGGGCGAGTCGGATATGCAGCTCTTGCAGCCTTTCCGGCGGCACATCATTCGGCGCCTGCATCATCAAATCCTCCGCTTGTTGGTTAAGCGGGAAGGCGATGATTTCGCGGATATTCGGCTCATCGGCCAAAAGCATCACGATGCGATCGATTCCCGGGGCCGAGCCCCCATGGGGCGGCGCGCCGAGTTTCAGCGCGGACAACATGCCGCCGAAGCGGGATTCCAGCTCGGCACGGCTATAGCCCGCGATTTCAAAGGCGCGGTACATAACCTCTGGCAAATGGTTCCGGATCGCGCCCGAGGAGAGTTCAACGCCGTTGCATACGATGTCGTATTGGAACGCCTTAATCGAGAGCGGGTCTTGCGTGTTCAACGCCTCGAGCCCGCCTTGCGGCATCGAGAACGGGTTATGGCAGAAGTCGATTTTCTTCCGCTCCTCGTCATATTCATACATCGGAAAATCAACGATCCAGCAAAAGCGGAAGGCGTCTTTTTCGATACTATCCATGTCCTGCGCGATCTTCGTCCGCGCCGCGCCCGCCATTTTGGCCGCTTTCAGTTTTTCATCGCAGACAAAGAAGACGGCGTCGCCGTCTTCGCAGCCTGTCAGTCGGCGCAAGTCAATCTGTGCCTCCGCGCCGACAAAACGCGCGATGGGTCCTTTACCCGCGCCCGATTCAAAAGTGATATAACCAAGCCCGGGGGCACCTAACTCCTTTGCCCAATCATTCAGTTTGTCGAAGAAGCTGCGCGGACGATCAGAAACTTTTGGCGCGCGGATCGCACGCACGACTCCGCCTTTGTCAATGATGCTGCGGAAGGCGCGGAATTCGACATCATCGCGTTGAAACACCTCCGTCACGTCCGTAATCCGCAAAGGATTCCGCAAATCCGGCTTATCCGAGCCATAGGTCAGCATGGCCTCGTCATAGGGAATGCGCGGGAAATCGGGGGCGACTTTTCGCGTTCCCGCGAATTCTTCAAAGATCCCATGCAATACAGGCTGGATCGTATTGAACACGTCTTCCTGTGTTACATAGCTCATTTCGAAATCAAGCTGATAAAATTCCCCCGGGCTGCGGTCGGCGCGCGCGTCCTCGTCCCGAAAACACGGCGCGATTTGGAAATAGCGGTCATAGCCCGCAATCATCAAAAGCTGTTTAAATTGTTGAGGCGCTTGCGGCAGGGCATAGAATTTGCCCGGATGCAGACGACTTGGCACCAAAAAGTCGCGCGCGCCTTCCGGTGAGGAAGAGGTCAAAATCGGCGTTTGATAGTCACGGAATCCCTGTTCCCACATGCGGCGGCGGAGCGAGGCAATCACATCCGAACGGAGTTTAAGATTCCGCTGCATGGACTCACGGCGCAGATCAAGAAAGCGATAGCGCAGCCGGACAGCTTCGCCCGTCTCCGTGTCATGCTCGGCATTCACTTGAAGCGGCAGCGGATCGGCCGCGCTTTGAAGCGTAAATTCCTGAATGTCCAGCTCAATTGCCCCCGTTGGCAGGCGGTCATTCGCGGTTTCGGCCGGACGCTGCACGACTTGGCCCGTGATCGTCACGACGCTTTCGTTTTTGATATTTTCAACCTGCGGCAAAAGGGGGTTTTCGCGATCAATGACGCATTGAGTCAAGCCATAATGGTCACGGACCTCCATAAAAAGAAGCCCCCCATGATCGCGGACGCGATGAACCCAGCCGGAAATCCGAACGATCTGGTCTTTATGCGACAGGCGAAGCTCGCCACAAGTGTGGGTACGATAAGGGTGCATGGAAGTTCTTGCAAAACAGGGGTTGAGATCACTAGTGCCCTGCGTCACCTAAAAAGAAAGGATTTGACTTGATCTTTTTCGCCGAGACAAAATCAAAAACCTTGCCTGTATGTCCAATACAGGCGTGCGGTTTTCGATTTTGTCTCGGCGAAAAATCTCAGCGTCCTCTCCTTCCTTTTTAGGTGACGCAGGGCACTAGACCCTAGCTTTTTGACTCTGCGCCGTCAATTTTCATGCGGGGGCTGTTAGCGGGGGCAAAAACATGTTTCCTTATCCATACAGCGCCTTCGCTCGTTTTTCAAAAGCCTCGCCCATACGTTTCAAGGCTTTGTCGAACAGAAGCGAGATCGCCGCGCGCAAAATCGGTGAATGAAAATCAAAATCAACCTGAAAAGAAACCGCGCAGGCCTTGCGCCCCTTGGGTGTAAAAATCCACTGATTGGAAAGATGGGACAAAGGCCCCGAACGGTAATGAACCGTCAGACGATGGGGTCTGTCGATGGCGACTTCGGAAGAAAACGTCTCACGAAAAAACTTATAGCCAATGACCAAATCGGCGCGCACGCGGCTTTTTGTTTGCGAGACAATCCGCGCCTCTAAACACCACGGCAAAAAGTCGGGATAGCGTTCGATATCCGCGACAAGATCGAACATTTGCGCCGCGCTGTAAGGAAGCTCGCGGATTTCCTGATGATGGGGCACTTTTCCCTTCCTTGGTTAGGGCTGTCCGCAGCCTATCTCGTCGATGAAAGCGGATCAAGAGATAGGCCCAAACTCCAAGGCTATTTATACTGCGAGACGTTAGAGGTTGACCTTTTTGCTCGACACCGCGCGCAACCGCTCGGGGCACAAAAGGCTAACTTATGGGGGGGTGCGGTATATCTGGCAAAAACGAATGCCCTCGGGGGACAGAGCAAAGTGGAGAGTCAGCCTGTGCGGCGGCAGGCGCGTTCCCGCCCGTTCTGGCCATTCGACCAAAGTCAGAGAGTCGGGCAAAATATCTTCCCAGCCTAGCTCATCCAGCTCGTCCGGCGTTTTCAAACGATAGAGGTCAAAATGAACAATGGGAAACGCGGGGGTCTCATAGCTTTGCATCAGCGTGAAGGTCGGGCTGGGGACCGGATCCGTAACCCCTAAGGCACCGATCAAGGCACGGGCAAAGGTCGTTTTTCCTGTGCCAAGCTCCCCTATCAGGGCTAAAAAGTCCCCTGCTTTCAGCTGCGGCGCGAGCCGTGCGGCCAGCGCACGGGTTGCATCGAGATCCGGCAGGGGAACGGAAGATCCTGTCAAGCGGCTTGAAGCTCCGTCTCTGTAACCTCGTCCTGATCGAACAAGGCCATCGCCTCTGTGACCCAAGCGGCTCTGTCCGTGCCGTCTGAGGTCAGGACAACGCCCGAGAGTTCTTGAGGATCTTCGCTGGGAATCGCGCCAACGGCTTTCAACTCATCATGGCATTCGGCAGGGGCAGAAACCAAAAGATTAGCGGCTTTGGGCGAGAGCGCAAGCAATGAAACGCCCGCCCCAATGGCGGCGATGGGCTTTTCAGCTTCAAGGAAGTGATTGACGATGCGGCGGGCATGAAGATTTGTTTTCAGCTTGGCGATGGCGCGTTCGCCCCCCGGGATCACCAGTGCATCATAGTCCGAGCCAAGCGCCTCGCCAATCGGCGCATCGACGGGAAAATAATGGCCCCAATGATTGTTCTGCCAGCCATTCACGACGCCATTTTCAGGCGCAACCGTCTTGAATTTAGCCTTCGCCGTTGTCAGGGCGCGCTGGATCTCGGTCATCTGGTTTTCGTCAAAGCCGTTGGCGGCGAGGATAGCGATGCTTTTTCCGGCGAGCGTGTTGGACATGCGGGGAAGGCTCCTTTTTGGTTAAGAGGGTCATACGAATGAGCGCTCTTGTAACGGAAAACGGAGCCTTTGGGAAGGACGGAATTACTTTCAGGGCGGTGTTTTGGTGCCAACCGCCTCTTCCATCACCTCTTTGACCTTGCCGGCCAGTTGCTTAAGGGTAAAAGGCTTGGGCAGGAAATAGATGGTCTCGCCGGAGGTAAATTGCTCGCGCAGACGGTCTTCGGTGTAGCCCGAGACAAAGATCACGCTGATATTAGGCCATTTAACATGCGCCTGTTTATACATCGTCGGCCCGTCCATTTGGGGCATGACGACGTCCGAGACGATCAGATCGACGTGTTCGCCCTCTTTCTCCAAAACCTCCAACGCCTCTTCCCCGCTACGGGCTTCGAGGACGTTATAGCCCTTATTTCGCAGCGCCCGCGCCGAGAAAAGCCGCACGGCGTCTTCGTCTTCCACCAACAGAATGGTGCCCGCCCCTGTCAAATCGGGGCCCGGTTTGTCTTCACGCACCTCTTCGGGTTTGCTGGCTTCCGCGCCGTCTTCATCTTTGTACTGCGGCAGATAGATCGTGAAGGTTGACCCTTTGCTGACTGCGCTTTCAACCGCAATAAACCCGCCCGTTTGGCGCACGATGCCATAGACGGTCGACAGGCCAAGCCCTGTGCCAGAGCCGATTTCTTTGGTCGAGAAAAACGGCTCAAAAATGCGCTGTATATTCTCGGCCGGAATGCCGCAGCCGGAATCCGCCACTTCAATAACGACATAATCCCCGGCGGGCATGTAATCTTGGCCCCGCACAACACGGGTTTCTTGACGGTGATTACGAGTCTTAAGGGTAACAGCGCCTCCCTGCGGCATGGCATCTCGGGCATTCACAACCAGATTAATAATGACTTGCTCTAACTGCCCGGGATCGACCTTGACCAGCCCGACATCCCGCCCGTGGATCATATCTAGTTTGACCGGAGCTCCTATCAGACGTTGCATCATATGGGTGAGTTCAGACAAAACATCGACAAGGCTGAGGACTCGGGGCTGCAAGGTCTGTTGACGCGAGAAAGCTAAAAGCTGCCGCACAAGAGTCGCCGCGCGGTTGCCGTTTTGCTTAATTTGCGTGATATCGTTGAAATCCTGATCGCCCGGCTTGTGCCGTTGAAGCAAAAGATCGCAAAAGCCGATCATCGCCGTCAGGATATTATTGAAATCATGCGCGACGCCTCCGGCTAATTGGCCGATCGCTTGCATTTTCTGCGATTGCGCGAATTGAACCTGTAGATGTTTTTGCTCCGTCGCATCGATAAAATAAAGCATTAAGCCTGTCTGACCTTGATCTTCCGGCTCCTTGCCGACCAGACCGAAACGTTTGACGAAAACCTGCGCGATAATCTCGCGATCGCTGACCAAACGGACTTCTAACGGCTTAAGCTGATCGACTCCGCTTAGAGCCTCCCCCAGTTTAGCCATCATGTCCTTGCGATCGGCAGGCGCAATCAACTCGGCCATGCCGATGCCGATAATCCCGCCACGCGGGCGGCGGATAATGGTGTGGAACGCATAGTTGCATTCCATCACCATACATTTGTTGTCCACGAGTAAAATCCCAATCGGCGCTTCCGCAAACAGCCGCTGAAAGCGATGTTCTGAAACCGATAAGGCTTGCTGCCATTCGCGCTCGGGAGATTGATCCCGCACGATCGAACGCGTGCGGAGCGTCTTGCCATCCTCCCCCACCACAACGGTTTGGGTAATCGCCACAGGGAACAGAGTCCCGTCGCGGCGGCGCATGACAACCTCACCCCGCAAATCACCATGAGGTCCCGCGACCACCGCATGGGGGGCAATGCCTTGAGAGGCATCCCGCAAAATATCGTGGATCCGCACATCGCCTTTGACCAGCTCTTCCGGCGTGGCTTGCAGCCATTCCGCCAACGTCCTGTTCACAAAACGAAATAAACCGTGTTGATCGACCGAGTAAATGCCCACCGGCGCATGCGCCATGAAATCGATCAGCTTGGATTGTTCATCCCGCATGGCTTTTTCCATGCGGCGGCGTTCGCTGATATCCTCAAGCCGCCAATGATAACGCCCCGTTACGCCATCAATCGGGCGTGCGACAATGCGCCGCCATTCGACAATTTTGCCGCCGCGTACGACGGGCAGCTCGGCAATGCCGGTATGGCCTTTTTGAACCGAGGCCCAGAGCTGGTTAAATTCACCCAAAAGGGCGGGCGTGGCCGAGAAACGCGCGGCCAAGGCGGCAACGGCGTTGCTGCCCGTTCCCAGATCAACCCATCCCTGAAAAGCGCGATTCGCCAAAATCAGGTGACCCTGCGCGTCGGTGATCAATTGGGGAGACAAAACACTATGAAACGCCTCGCGCAACAGAGATTCTTCCGGCGTTTCGCCCCGCACGCGCAAAAGAAAGAAAGAGGCCGTCCCGGCAGAGCCGCATAAAAGAACACCCGTCAACAGACTGACGACAATCTCTGCGCTGCCCGAGAAAAGATGCGGGACAATCAGCGCGACACAGCCCAACCCTACCGTCGCGCCCAGCGCATAGAGCGCGTAAGAGGCCGGACGGCCAGAGAAGCCGGAGCCTTTTCCGGAAAGCTTCCGAGATGTTTGGGCGTAAAGCTGAAGCATGGAAAGAAACAAAAACCTTAAGTTGCCTGCAAGACGACCTCGCGGCATCGAGCATACTAAGGTCTCGTTAACAGATGCTTAACAAACCCAGAAAGACAAGTTCGGAAACAAAAGAAAACAGCAAAACTCTTAGGGTACGGCCTTCAGACTACGGCGGAAGAGGCGGTCATAGAGTTTGCTGGCTCCCTGCGGGGGTGGTGGCACGCAGGGTTTTGTTTTAAGATCTTCCAAAGAGAAGGCCTTGTTGGAGATTCTTCCTATTTTGGTGTGCAGAGGGATGACTGAAGGTCGATGGGCAATGCTGATGATAATGCTTTCGGGCAATTCCTTGAAAAGAAGCTCATAGAGAGCGACGCCATCTTCGTCGGGCAAACTCGATGTCACTTCATCAAGGCCAATGACGCGCGGCTTGTGCAATAAGAGCCTTGCAAAATTGAGCCTCTGTTTCTCGCCGCCCGACAGGTTCCATGAATCAGCAAGAGTTCCATCGTCAAAATGACAAATGATGTGCCCAAGGCCGACCTTTTGCAAAGCTTCCTTCATTGCTGCCGCATCAAAAAGAACATTTGTTTTGGGGTAAGCGAGCGTTTGAGGCAGGGAAATGCTTGGAATATAGGGATCTTGAGGCACAAAAAGAACATCGCTGCTTCTTTGCGCAACGCCTGTATAGATCACCTCACCCTCTTGGAAAGGCGCGATGCCCGCGAGTGTTTTGAACAGGGTCGTTTTTCCGCAGCCGGATTCACCGAGCAAAACCAACCGATCCCCCCCTTGAAGCCGGAAAAAAATATCACCGCAAAGCAACGGGTCGTTGTCGCGTGAAGAGGAGCTGCTTTTCACCTGTTCCACAGAGGGTTTTTGAAGAATTAAGCCTGCGACAGAAAGATTAACTCTTTGATCCGATTGATACACAGGCAGCTTACAAGTCGAGTCGATCGGTTTCTCGCAATCCTTCAAAAAGCCATTCAAGCGTTGCAACGCGGCCTTCAATCGGATTAAATTTTCTTGGTTCCAGCCGAACCAATCAAAAGACATTCTGGATCTATGATAGACATTTACCGTCTGCATAACCTCACCATAAGTTTGCTTACTATCCGGAGAAAAATAGCTGGGCATCATAAAAAGAAAGGGAAAAACCATTGAAGCCGATTCATAAAGGAGGCATGAGGGAATAAGTGAATCTATTTTGCCGCAGGTTTTAGAAAAGAACAATGTGGAAACATTTTGAGGATTCACGGCGAGAAATAGGCGGCTTAGAATCGAGGGATGAAACACTCTCTTGAAGTGATCGAAGC
>CAIJXG010000116.1 GCA_903824505.1 uncultured Pseudomonadota bacterium
AAAATCTAGTGGCTTTAAAAATTCAGGCAACTGGTTCCATGCAAGAATCCGCCAGAATTCCTTACCTTCAGGTTCCATCACACAGACGTGGCCTGTGCCGACTTTAAGGTCTGGAAAATCTTGAGTATTGACCGCCAACCGCCCAAAAAAGCGTAGAATGCCTCCGCTGGTGACATACAAGGCCCGTTCAGCCACTGATTCTTTAAGGATTTCTTGTGCCTTTTCTTCAATGTGCGCGGCGCTAGGCTGCCATCCTGCTCCGGGGGGAAAAAGCGAGTTGCGAGTCCATGCCTCGACCGCCTCCCTGCCCCATAGCTGTTCCGTTTCAGCCGTGGTTTTCCCCTCCCACGCGCCATAGTCGATTTCTTTCAAGCGCGAATCCACGCGTATCTGATCAGACGGAAAACCAAGCCTCTGCGCCGCAATCTGAGCCATTTGGCGCGTGCGTTGCAACGGGCCTGTGGCAAGAACAGACGGCTGGAAAGAGGCTTTTTTTAGAGCCTGCGCCAAGGATTCCGCTTGGGCCAAACCGGAGGGCACCAGCGGCAAATCGCTGCGCGCCCCGACCCAGACCGGCGTTTCATGCGGCGCAAAAGTATTCCCATGCCGCGCGAGGATCAGGCGAGGTTTCATGTTTTTGCGCTTAAAAGATCCGGCAGTAATTCCCCCTCGCGGGCGATGATCGCCTCGATGACGGGCACATCGGCGGGCGCATCGACAGAGCCATGCGTGCGGCCTTTGTAATCCACCAGCGCCACCCTGATTTTCATGCCGTTTTCAAGGGGGCGCAGCTGCTCCAGCCCTTCGGCTTCCTCCAACGGAGAGGGGGGCAACGCAACATAACGCGCCAAAGCCGCGCGCCGATAGCCGTAAAGCCCGATATGGCGATGCACAGGCCCGGGGTTCCGGCAAAAAGGTAAAATATGTTTTGAAAAATAAAGCGCATTCAAAGCGCGATCAAAAACAACCGTTGTGCCGCTGGCGGGGTTTGTTTCTTTGTGGTGGGTTAAAGCCTCTAGTGCTGCGCGGTCCAACCGCACAGCCGGAGTCACCAGATCGGCGTCAGGCGTATGCGCCAACGCCTCGATCATCGCCTCTAGCACCCAAGGCGGCGTGAGGACCGCATCGCCTTGAAGGTTCAAAATAACATCTTGCGTGATAACGGCCGCGTCTAGCGCAGCAAAAACGCGCTCGGTGCCATTGGCGCAGCTTTCCGGAGTCACCACAGCTTCTGCGCCAAAAGAACGGGCATGGTCGATGATCCTGTGATCTTCTGTTGCAATCACAACGCGTGAACAGCCTTGCACCGTTTGAGCGATTCGCCAGACTCGTTCCAGCATCGACACGCCTGCGATCTTGTGCAGCGGCTTTCCGGCAAAACGGGATGAGCCATAACGAGCGGGAATGACAATCGCCGCGCTCATCCCCCCGTCGACCTCGTCCCCGAGGCTTGGTCATACAAATCTTGAATTAACACCCGCTGCTTGATCCGGTGCGCCATGCGGTCTTGAACTTGTTTGGGCAAATCGCTCATCTTAAAAAGATTCTTTTTCAACAGAACAATAATGACATCCTCAATCGCGCGCGACATCTCTCCATCTGTCCGGCGGAGTTCATCAATCGCCTTTTCAACATGTGTGGGATCCTGCCCCCGCTGACGCAAAAAAGTCGTGATATCCGGATGGGTATGAGACAAACACTCCCCCCCCACAAGGGTCCGAGCGCTGACTTTCGTGATCAGTCCGTTGGCATCGCGATAGACGTAAGGCATGGGTATTTTATCTGAAAGCAGTAAGGAGAGGCAAAGAGTCTTAACACACCCCTCGGCTTGTGAAAACAGGATTTAATCGAGAAGACAGGGATATTTCGGGAGACCCTACCGCCCCTTTGTGCGCTCCACCGAATTGACCGCGCCGCTGGCCCTAAGCGCGGCAATGATGTTGGTGAGATGAGAGAGATCGCGAACCTCGACATCCAATAAAAGATCAAAAAATTCCGGCGTGCGGTGGGTGACTTTGATATTCGTGATGTTGCCATTGTTTTTGCCGATGATGGTCGTCATGGAGCCGAAACTGTTGGGCGTATTGATTACAACGACATCCAAACGACCAATCAGATGATCGGCTTTGTCTTTTTCATCTGACCAGCCAACATCGATCCAGCGTTCCGGCACATTGGCAAAGCTTTGGAGGGTCTCGCAATCTGTCGTGTGGATCGTGACGCCCCGCCCCGTGGCCACAATGCCAACAATGGGGTCCCCGGGCAAAGGATGACAACATCGGGCGTAATGCACGGCCATGCCAGGAATTAGCCCTTTAAGCGCAACCGGCGTAGAGTCGCCCGTCGGACGCGGGCGCATTTCTGCACGTTTAGGGGGTGGGCTGATCTTATGCTGGGGATAGGCGGCGTTAAAGATATCACGTGCGGACTGCAGCGAGGCACCGAGATTGGCCAAAAGATCGTCGAAAGTCGCGCTTTGGAAATTTTTGGCAATCGACTCGAAGGCTTTTTCAGAAAACTCGACCCCTTCCTGCTTGCACAATTTGTCCAGCATTGACCGGCCAAGAATCATATATTCCGTGCGCTGCTGCGTGCGAATAAAACGGCGGATGCACGAGCGCGCCTTGCCCGTAACGACAAACCGCTCCCACGCAGGCGAGGGTGTCCCCCCTTTTTGCGTAACGATTTCGACTTGATCTCCGTTACGCAGTTCTGTGCGGAGCGGGACCATACGCCCATTGACCTTGCTTCCAACACAGGCATCGCCCACGCGACCGTGAATGGCATAGGCAAAATCGACAGGTGTTGCGCCACGCGGCAGGGCAATCAAATCGCCGCGTGGCGAAAAACAAAAAACCTGATCCTGAAACAGCTCAAGCTTCGTGTGTTCCAGAAATTCTTCGGGTTTTTGGGCGTGTTCAACAATGTCCAACAATTCGCGCAGCCAGCGATATTGCATCCCATCGGTACGAGGAGAGACGCCTTCCTTATAACCCCAATGCGCCGCAACGCCCAATTCTGAAATCGCGTGCATGTCGCGCGTGCGAATCTGAATCTCGACCCGTTGACGCTGAGGTCCCATGATTCCGGTGTGCAGACTTTGATACTGATTTGGTTTGGGCGTTGAAATATAGTCCTTAAAACGCCCGGGAATGACGTGGTATTGGCCATGAATAATGCCAAGCGCTTGATAGCATTGCTCGATTGTGTCGACGACCACGCGAAAAGCCATGATGTCAGACAGTTGCTCGAAACCGACATTCTTGCGCTGCATCTTGCGCCAAATCGAATAAGGCGTTTTCTCGCGCCCTTCCAGCTGCGCGGGGACTCCGGCCTTGCCCAAAACTTCTGTTAATTCGTTTGAGATTTTTTGCGCGACGCCGCCTTCTGCCGTGCGCAGGAAATTCAGCCGCGCTACGATACTATCTCGCGCGTCGGGATTCAGCTCGGCAAAAGCCAGATCTTCCAGCTCCTCTTGCATCTTCTTGATGCCGATCCGGTCGGCCAGAGGCGCGTAGATCTCCATCGTCTCCAGCGCGATTCGGTGGCGCTTTTCCGGATTCTTCAGATAATGAAGAGTCCGCATATTATGCAAACGATCCGCTAATTTGACCAGTAAGACGCGAATATCCTCGGACATCGCGACGACCAACTTGCGGAAATTCTCCGCCTGTTTAGCCTGCACGGTTTGCAGTTCAATCCGCGAGAGCTTCGTGACGCCATCCACAAGCCGCGCCACGCCCGGGCCGAAAAGCTTTTGAATATCCTCAAGAGAAGCGATGGTATCCTCAACCGTGTCATGAAGCAGCGCCGTGGCAATCGTCGTGCTGTCCATCTTCATCTCGGTCAAAAGACCAGCGACCTCTAGCGGATGCGAAAAATACGGATCACCCGAGGCACGAGTTTGAGTCCCATGCGCCTGCATCGAGAAAACATAGGCGCGGTTGAGAAGATCCTCGTTCACATCGGGATCATAGGCGCGCACACGCTCGACCAGTTCGTACTGGCGCATCAGACGCGGGCGCGGCGCATCCGGGGACGCGGTCAAAGGGGCAAGAGGGTTAAGATGAACATCCATCTTTTAACCCATAGCAAAAATGGGGGAATAAATCAGGAAAATTCTGATGGGAGGGGGAGCCATGCCTTCCCCTAACGCTAAATCGCCCTGAAGAAGCCGCAAGTTTCCCTATGGCTCTCCCCCTTTTCTGCATTATACTCGGGCACCTTCGGTCCCCGAAGGTTTTGTCCGCGCAAAAGGCGCATCAGCTTCGCTGCGTCCGTGTTTTGCACGGAATCGCATCCTTCCGCTTTCCAAGGAAACCGAGTATATCCCAAAATCTTCCCCCGTGACGGATTCGCGCCATGTCCTTTCTGTTGATCCAGCTTTTGACCGGCCTGTCCACTGCGGCGGTGTTGTTTCTGGTCTCCAGCGGCTTGAGCCTGATCTTTGGCGTGACGCGCATTTTGAATTTCGCGCATGGCAGTCTGTATATGCTGGGCGCGTATTTGGCCTATAGCCTGACCCAGACTTTGGGCGGCGAGGGCATCAGTTTTTGGGCGTCTTTAGCTCTTGCTTCAATCGGGACAGGGATCATCGGCGCGGGTGTCGAGCTTCTGGTGCTGCGTCGCATTTATCAAGCGCCCGAACTTTTCCAGCTTTTAGCGACTTTCGCGCTGGTGCTGGTCGCCCAAGATGCGACGCTGCATCTCTGGGGGCCGGAGGATTTGCTGGGGCCTCAAGCCCCCGGGCTTTCGGGATCCATTATGCTGCTGGGCAAGCCTTTCCCTTGTTATGATCTGTTCCTGATTGGGCTAGCTTCAGTGGTGTTGCTGGGGCTTTAGGAGGCATGAGGGAATAAGTGAATCTATTTTGCCGCAGGTTTTAGAAAAGAACAATGTGGAAACATTTTGAGGATTCACGGCGAGAAATAGGCGGCTTAGAATCGAGGGATGAAACACTCTCTTGAAGTGATCGAAG
>CAIJXG010000117.1 GCA_903824505.1 uncultured Pseudomonadota bacterium
CAGTCGCTGCGCTAGCGCAGCGATTGTCTCTGAACTGTCCTGAATTTCTTTTCGAACGCGAGCCGTTGTCGTGGCATTAGCGTGGTGTAGATGGCCCATAAGTCAACCTCCTTGGTGTCAGCATATGCTACACCATAAGACCGTGGAACCAAACAGATAAGTCATAGGATGTTCCCCAAATCCCCCAGATTGACCCTCTTGTCCTGCAGAGCCGGATCTTTCAAAACATCCAAAAGCGCCGTGTGGTCAGGATGATCGGGCGAGGTAATGTTTTGGCTTTTGTAAGAGTCGGCTGAAAACGTCCCCCAATTGCGAAGCCGGGTAAACAAAACCTCGTCCACACCTAGGGTTTTTCCCCACTGCGCGAAGGCGGGCATTTCCTTGAAATTCTGCACTTGCACGACAAAGCAAAGCCCGAGCGTGTCAATCTCCCCTTGACGACGAAGGCCTGCAAGAAATTCCATATTCTCGCGCATGCGCCCGAAGTTCCCTCCCCGCCGGACAATCGCATAGGTTTCGGGTGTCGCCGCATCGGCAGAGACCGACACGCGCGTCACATGTCCATAAAGCCCGATGGATGCCCACGCCTTCGCATCACATAAAACGCCATTGGTTTGCAGAGCGAGCTTGCGCTTTTTCTCGGGCGCGTTTTGACAGTATTGAATCAACAAATTCCGGAAATGAATGCTCGCGAAGGGGTCGCCGCTGCCACAGATACTGACTTTTTCCCCGTGGGCGATCAAGAGTACCAAAATATCATCGGCAAGCGAGTCAAACCGTTCCTGCTCGCTTTTCGCCGCGACGACTTTCTCAGGGCGGCAAGAAGGACAAGACAAATTACACGACAAATCATGACTAAAAAAGACTTGGCTTGGGAAGATGCCTGTCGTTTCAATCTCTTTTAAACCTTCTTCGCGTGAGGGCAGAGTCCGTGCCCCGATAAAGGGGCAATAAAGGCGGCTACAGTGACGAAAACTCCCATCCAGAATCGAGTCTTTCAACGCCTGCGCGGCGGGTGATTTTAAAACGGACTCCAGCCCCTTTTTCTTGGCTGTGTCGAATGTGCCGATGGAGCGCGGCAAATAAGACGGGCAACAGCGGTAGAATTCCTCCGATGTCGTCGTCTCGATCATCGTAAAAGGGCGTGTGCAGAAACGAGTCTGCAACCACGCATCGGTTTCTTCAAGGTTGGGTGCGGCAGGATCAATCAGATGCGTCGCTTTCAGAATCAGATTTTGAGCAAAAAGATCAAACTGACTGCAGGAGACGGCTTCTTCGGCTAAAAGCCGTGCCTGCGCCGCCTCGCCCGTATTCAAAAGGGCGGCGGCACACGCGGCGTAAAGAGCGCCGGTAAAAACATGCCCCCCCGGAGTCAGACCCGCCGTACGGACTTCCTGACGCACCCATGCGGGAAACCCGTCTTTTCTGGCCTCGGGCAGCAAGATCTTTATATGAAGACGTGCCGCTTCTTCAAACAAGCCGGAATCATTCAGATTATGCCCGTTCCACGACACGCATTCCGGATGTTCGCCCCAAACGCGCAGGAAAAGCGCATGAAGTTTTAGAAAAAGATCGCGCATGGGTCAGGCCGCTTCTTCCCACGGCGTTGCCGCTTCCAGCATCAGACGCGCGAAAAGATCGCGTGGGTTTAACCCCACGGCTTCTTCCGCCAGCTCTTGCGCCGGAGTGGGGCAAGCGCGTCGCCATGCTTGCCGCGCGGCTGCCGCGCAGACCGCGCCGATGAACAAATCGCTGTGGGAGGTCAGCCCTATCGCTTCACATGTTTTACGCAGAATGGAGGTGACGTTCGTTACGCCTCCACAGGGCAGAAGCGCGGCCGCAAGCCCGTCAACTGCATCCGCGAAGGGTTCGCTGTTCACAATCTGCCCTTCCTGCGCCATGCTTAGAGTGGCCATCAGCGTTTCGGCAAAGCCTTTATACAGCCGCAGAACCAATTCTTGAGCTGTGATGGTTCCGGGGTCCGGCACAGATTTTGGTTTTTGAGGCTGAAGATTGCGCATGCCGGACAGATTAACGACAGGATGATCGAAAATCGGATCCTTCAGAATCTCCAGAAATTCCGCATAGTCCGGATGATCGCGCGAGCCGATATTGTGGCGTGCGAATTCTTCGGGCGTAAAAGTGTTCCAGTTTCGGATCAGTGTGAATTCGACCGAATCAACCGCGAAATCCAGTCCCATCCGCACAAAATCGGGCATTTCACGGAAATTCGTTACCTGAACGACGTAGCGTTGCAGTAAATGAGGAATTTCACCCTCGCGCCGCAATTTGCCTAAGAATCGCATGTTTTTGATAAGGCGTTTCCAGTCTCCACCCCGCCGTAGAATGTTGAAAGTAGGCTCGGTTGCGGCATCGATCGAAACCAGCACATCTTTCACATGGCCGTACAACCCCATCTCTCGCCACGCCCGATCGTCGCACAAAACGCCGTTCGTTTCGAGAATCAACTTGCGTATGGGAGGAGAAGTCCTATGGCAATACTCTGTCAAAAGGCGACGAAAATGGCTGCTGGCAAAGGGATCTCCTGATCCGGTTACATAAAGATTGCTGACATCCGGCAGCAAGGGATCAATGAGCTTCTCCTTCAACATATCAAAAGTTCCTTGTCCGCTCTTCGGGCAGGCGTAAGGCTCTGTGCGGCACGAAGGACAGGAAAGGTTGCAAGAGCGATCATAGGCCAGCATCAAATGCTCGGGCCATTTTCTCTCTTGGGCCAAATGGGCCAAGCCTTCTTCTCGCGACATCAGCCATTTGTTGGTAATCGCTGTACAATGCATCTTGCTGCAATATTTAAAGCTTCCATCCATGATCGAATCGCGGATCTTTTGCGCAGCGGGCGAGTTACGCACGGCCGCGACCCCATCGCGCGCCACATCTTCAAAACTGCATAAAGGGGTAGGCAAAAAAGTCGTGCAACAGGAGTAAATTTTCTCATCCACCACAATCTCGACCCAGTTGAAGGGATAGAGGCAAAAGCGAGTTTTAAGCCATTCCTGAATTTCCTCGGGCCCCCGAAAAGCGGGGTTGAGGCGATGGTTCGCTTCCAAAATCGTATCTTGAGGAAACAAATCCAACCTGTTTTGATCGATCGCACGTTCAGCGAGAGTTAGCGCGATCTCGTTCGCGCCTTTTGTAAGGACGTGCGCAGCGGCGGCGGCGCACACCGCGCCAAGAAAGAAACGTCCATAGGTTGGAAAGGCTAAAGATTCGACGTGTTGTTTCAATAAAGTTGGCAAATTTTCGTAAGGCAGGGGCGTGATTTCGTCCAACTGCGCCGCCGAGAGGGCGGCATGGAAGGGGCCGCTGTGAATAAGCTCGGCCTTGTCCGGCTGCGCGAGATCGAGATTTGTCTCAAGAAGGTGAAGAAAAACGGCATAAAGGTCGCGCAACGTTTCGTGCATGAAAAACACCGGAAAGGAGCCAAGAAGAAGACCGACCCTAGCCTAATGCGCGTCATAGGGGAATATAGAATATGAAACGCAACTTTTTGCATCTTTTTCTTGCCTTATGCTGTTTGATTGTAACCCCCCAGAAGGGGATAACATTTTAGGGATTCCCAAGATCAAAAAAGTGTGAATCTATACAGTGCTTAAGCGTCGTCTCAGCCTGAAATTCTCGCCCCTTCGCTCCTGCCATTTTGGCACTCGCCAGTTTTAAGTCGGATGATTTCAAAGTCGACAGATTCGTGATCGTCGGCGATCGAGGCATGATCTCGCAAAAGGTCCTTGACGAGATCAAAGGGCGCGGCGGCATTGACTGGATCACGGCCCTTAAAACAGGACGTCGATTTAACTCCGAAGTGCAACAGAAGCAGTTTGACTGTGTAACAAGGATTACAATGTAGCGCAGGTACTGCCAAGAGAGACGCCCCCCCCCCCCACGTGAGCGTAGCGAACGCGGGGATCGTCTCTCTCAGCGGCGCGATTTGTAAGCCTTGCCGATCAAATACCTGAGCGGCCAGATGACGATTATCCTCGTGGGACTACCATATCTCACGGAGTACAGTATGCCTAATAGGGTGAGCAGTTAGAGAATCTTTGCGCATCGGGCCGAACTTGAACAGCGGGACAGTCTGTGCCATTTTCTCTCTCACGAATAGGGATCATCGTGCTTCACAGAAAAGTTCTGCGCGCCAAACATGCCCACATGCCACACGTTAAGGCCTAAGAAGTTGGATATGCACCTATGAGTCCACACCGTCCTTTTCGTATCGGCCTCACCTGCGATTTCTTGCGCTTTGTTCCCCAAGGACAGGCCGTTATAAACTTCCAAAATCGTAATCTAGTGTGGCTCGCGGAAATGCTGCGTATCCCCTTCCATGCGATGCCGGAATTGGAAATCTCTCTTATCGCGGCGGGCGAAAATTTTGGCGATTTTGCAAGCGCCCTTGGCAAGGCCTCTATTCCGGATGACTACACGACCGATCCAGCTTTGGCTTGGGCGCGGCGATACCATGCATGGGACAAAAAGCTTTTCAAACCGCTTGTACAGGCACTTTATCATCAAGACCTTATTGTGGGCTTCGAAATGCCCCCGGCGCTTAAAAAACTTTTACACGAGCATGAGAAGCGTTATCTCAATCTCTATATACACCCTCTTCGTTTCCTGCGGGATCTTGCCTTCGGCGCGACCACAAATTGTCCCTTGATTGCCCAGACACTTCAGACCCACGCGATCGGCGCAGAGGAGGTCACTCAACAAGCCCAGCGCTGGACTGCTGCATTCAGACGCTTGAATCTGCCGGTCTGCGCTTTGCCAAGGAACGCGCCCCTTCTGATCGGTCAAACCGCGCAGGACAGCGCCCTGATACACGCGAATGGGTTTGCAGATTGGGCTGACTATGAAACGGTTTTAGCGCCGCGGCTTCAGGCTTTCGATACTGTTGCCTTTCTGGAGCATCCTTATCAATCCATCGCGCCGCGTACCGTCGAGTTTCTGCGCGATTCATTGGGGAAAAACGTTATCACCGTTCGCGGCAATAGCTATGGCGTGATCTTCTCCAACCGCGCGACGCTACAAACCATAACCCTATCCTCCTCGCTTGGGGCCGAGGCTCAGGCCCTCGGGTGCAGTACGGATTATTTGTTGTCGGATCCCCGCGCGAAATTTCTGCTTCCAGAGATTGACCAGCCCATTTTTCCCATGATGGGGCATATCCTGCTCGATGCGACGTTGTGGCGCGGGATCTGCGATCACTCTTCTCCGAAACAAATATCTCCTGAAACGAATTCTTTTTTTCTGGGAGATCACTTTCTCCGCGACAGTCTGGACTCATGGGCTTATCGATCACTCCGGCAAGGAATTGTGGTTGAGCCGTCGATTAAAAAGCTAACTCCTTCGCGCCACGCCACTCCACAACGCATAGTCGAGCTTGCAACTGATTGTTGTGGCCCCAACGAGACGCCAAACCCTACAATTTTTGACCTGCGAGACCGCGCGCGCGGACGGGGGATAGATCTTTACGTTCTGGACCCACCTTTGGCCCCATCTGAACGTCGAGAATTACCCATTATTCATCCGGAAGGGGCTTTTTATCTTAGCCAAGGATTTCATGCGCCGGAGTCATGGGGCGTGTGGAGCTCTGCACGCACATCATGCCTCACGATTCCTGTGACCGTGCGTCAAGATTATTTTGCACATCTTAGGCTGAAACTCAGGATCAAAGTTTACGATGGCATCATGGCAAATGCGCCGGTTCTGCGTCTTTCAACAGACAAAAAAGATATAGGGTTTATTTTTTTCCGCTCGTCCCGCATGGATCCTGTAGAGATTTATTTTGACTGTAGGGTGGCGGCTCCTTCTCTTCAAATCCATTTTGAGATTACGGACCTTCAAAGCCCTAAAGCCTATTGCGACTCATTAGATGGGCGTTTGCTTGGTTTTGGCCTTGAAAGCATCCTCGTCGATTATAGGGCGGAAACAACGGAAGCCGAAACTAAAAGGGCCCCTTCATTCTGGGGCATTGATCCCGAAAAAGCCTTAACTTTAGAGCAAACGGCATGAGCAATCCCCCCGACAGCTTTTTAGACCAACTCAAACAGGTCAACCATGCTTTTGCCGCACGCGAACAAGAGCTTCTCTCCCGCCTTTCATCGCTTGACCAGATAGAGGGTCAAGAAACCTTACAGCTTGCAGCCTTTCAGCAGGAGAAAGCCGAGATAACCCGCCTTCACGACGAACAGCTTCGGGCTCATGAACAGCAACAGGCTGAGCAGGAAACCGCCCTCCGCCAAAGCCTCTCGACCTTGCAGGGCGATCTACTCAAGCTCGAGCGTGAGAAAGCCCTGCGGGAACAGGAA
>CAIJXG010000118.1 GCA_903824505.1 uncultured Pseudomonadota bacterium
CAGTCGCTGCGCTAGCGCAGCGATTGTCTCTGAACTGTCCTGAATTTCTTTTCGAACGCGAGCCGTTGTCGTGGCATTAGCGTGGTGTAGATGGCCCATAAGTCAACCTCCTTGGTGTCAGCATATGCTACACCATAAGACAATGGAACCAAACAATTATGTCATATTGCGAATACTCGGCTCTCCAAGGAAACCGAGTATATATCAAGGCCGCGTGACAAACTTTTCGGCGTCATAGACATCCATAATTCTTGCTAACTCTCCTGAGGTTTTTAATCTCAAAATTTCGTTGTTCAAAAGGCTTTTAAGACCTTGTTCTTCGGGAGAAACGGCAAAGACGACCGCGTAATTATAAAGGGGCGCGCCGAGAAAGGCCTTTTGCAAAACCCCCTTGTTATAGGCATCAAAAGTCTGAAACACAGTCGGCTGCACAAAGCCGACATCTGTTTTATGACTGACAACGGCCCCAAGCATATCGGCGATTTGAAGAGATTGCGGCAAAATATCAAATTTAGCCTTGGACAAAATCTTCTGTGCTGCCAGCGTCGCGCCTTCGCCATCCAATCCGCCGATGGTGACCTTTGACCAGTCAATTTCCGAGAAGGGCCGATCGAAGCGATCATCTTTGGCATTCACATAGCCATAAACAGGCACATAGGCGTAAGGCATGGTGTAATCAACGCGTCCTCCACGCGGTAACACAAAAACACTGGCGCAGATGGCGTCATAACGCCCCATCTTCAAATCGTCGGCCAGTGTTGAAAAATTTGTTTCCCCCCATTCCACCTTCAAACTCAATTCGGAGGCTATCTGTAAGGCAAGATCATGGGCAATGCCTTTTTCGGTGTTATCCGTGTTCAAAATAGTGAAAGGCGGTTCGATAAAAGTCCCGCAACGCAAGGTTCCTGTACGTAAGACTCGTTCGTAAGCTGTTTCGTGAGCGACCATGCCGGATTTTGACAAGGCATAGTGGCTTCCAATATAGGCTATCAGCGCGACGCCAATGAGCAGAGCTAAAGTTTTAAAGATGTTCATGGGTATCTCCTGTCTAGTTTGGGTGCTCTTGTCCATTTCGAAGGCAGAAAGGGCTGGAGCGTATTCCATAGATCCCTTTGTTCAGCATTATCCTTTAAGTTTTCTATCGTTCCTGAAGCAAGGTTCCCCACACGACAACCCCCGCCGCGCATATCAAGTCGCGCTGCAACCTCGTTATGTGAATATCTTTTCGACTCCTGAATGCCATAGAGCAGCGCGAGAATTTCTAAACCTTTGGCCAGATTGGGATCGGAGGCGCAAATTTTTTTAATCTCCTCCATTGCTTCTAACCGCCTCTCCTCTGTCTGACCGGGATAGATAAATGGTCTCAACGCTTTGAATTCTTCGACATGAGAAGATTCTGCAAGAAGCTCTCTTGCACCCGCCCATCTCTTGTACAATTCTCCCGCGGAAAGCCGCAACATTTCCATAAGTTCATGATTCGTTCTTGGAGGGCTATCCTCAATCCCGTATTTAAGTTTAAAAACTTCAGCCTGCTCAGGGAGTAAAATCCCTAAAGCTAGAATTGCGGCTTCTCTCATTTCTTGCATAAGAACAGGGGTGTTTGACATTTTTTCCCACCATTAAAGATGTTTAAACCATTCTCTGTTACGCTTTTAGCATAAAACTTAGAAAATAAAAACGTTTTTTTCATTGCATATGACGTTTTTGTCGCAGAAGATTAGCTTTAACCTTCAAACCCGTTGATTTTTCATGCTTTCTATCGAACAAATCAAAGCCGCGCGCGCCTTGTTGGGCTGGACGCAAGAAGAATTGGCGGCAGCCGCGGGGCTTTCCAAGCCGATGATCAACACATTGGAACGGCGACTTGCCAATCCGAAGGTCGACACGCTTGCCGCGCTTCAACGCGCTTTGGAAAAAGCAGGCGTCGAATTCACAGACGGGTCGGGCGTAAAACTGCAAAGTGGCGTTTTAAAGACTCAGGTTTTTGAGGGGTCCGATTCGCTCATACGGTTGTCGCATCTCATTTTCGACACGTTAGTAGGAACTGACAAAGAACTGCTTATTTCCGGCATCGCAGAGGGGCAATACCGCCATTGGGGCGGCGACCGTTTTCTGGCCGAAATTGATCGGCGCGTAAAAAACAAGATCAAGACCAAGCTGTTGTCTTGTGAAGGGGATATGGATTTTATCGAGCCCATCGAACATTACCGTTGGATCAGCAAGGCTTTTTTCCCGACTGTCCCGACCTATGTTTTCGACAATAAATACGCGATTTTCTTGTGGGGACCGCCTCAGAAAGTCGTTCTGATCGAAAATGCCGAAATCGCCGAATCTTTCCGTCAACAATTCCTTGCCCATTGGGCACAGGCGAAAGAGCCTTATGTAACCGAGTAAATATACGCTGTTTTCGTTGGAAAAGCCGCATATAAGATTTTTACCTCACCCCCGTCCCTTGATGCAGAGAAGGGGGCTGGGACTCGCGCGGCGGTGGGGGCGCGTGAGGATCCGGCAGCAAGAGTCCCAGCGTTTGATGCTGGGTTGAGGCAAGATCCCGCAGGGCAGTATTCACCTGATCCACTGTGACCGCGCGGATTCGCTCGGGCCATGATTCCACATCGGAAACTTTATGGCCCGTAGTCACGGCCATTCCGAAGGCATAACCCGGAAACAAAAGCCCCTCTCGCGCAAAAAGGGCCGACCGTTCAAGACGTTTTTTCGCGCGCTCCACAACTTCCGCCTCAAGTCCTGTGGCAGCGCGTGCCGCGATTTCTTGGCGCAAGGCTTGTTCAAGAAGTTCGGGAGACTTCCCGGGCTGGGGCGAGGCGGCGATGGTAAAGCTAGTTCCCCCCCGCGCATCGGGGTCATAAGAAGTCTCAATCAGGCTCGCCAACCCTTTTGTCATAGCCAGTTTTTGATACAAAACTCCTGAATCGCCGCCATCCAGCGCCTCGGCCAGCACTTCATAGGCATAGGCTTCGCTGCCCTTTTGTGTCGCATAAGATGGGGCGCTCAAACGCCAGATTAGCTGAGGCTGGTCAATTCCTGCATCCGTTTCGACTAGGCGGGTTGTTTTGGGCAATGGCGCGGGGGGCAGAGGGGGGCGCTGCTCTATCGAGCGGCGCGGGAGGGGGCCATAAATCGCGGCGGCCAGACGCATGACATCCTCGACCTTCACGGCGCCCGAGATAACCACAACGGCGTTATTCGGCGCGTAATGGGCTTTATAAAATTTTTGCGCATCCAAAGCCGTGAATTTCTCGATCCCTTTTTTCCACCCAATGACGGGCCGACCATAAGGATGATGCGGCATAAAATGGTGATCGAGTTTTTCGATAAAACGGCCTTCCGGATTGTTATCTGTCCGCTGTTGCCGTTCATCTAAAACGACCTGAAGTTCCGGCAGAGCCGTTTCGGCCATAATCTTCAAATTATGCATCCGGTCGGCTTCCATTTGCATGATCATGGGCAGACGATCGGCCGCAACTTCTTCGAAATAAGAAGTGTAATCATAGGAGGTAAATGCGTTGTCCTCTCCCCCCTGCGCGGCGATCATTTTGCTGAAGTCGCCCGGCGGAATCGTTGTCGTGCCCCGAAACATCAGATGTTCCAGATAATGGGCGAGGCCATACTCGCCCCGCTTTTCGTCAGAGGATCCTACTTTGTACCAAACCATCTGACTGACAACGGGCGCGATGGGATTCGGCACCACAATGATTTGTAGTCCGTTGCTGAGGGTAAAGCTTGTGGGCGAAAAAACAGCTGCGCGCGCGGACGCGCTTCCGAAAAGCCCAACCAGCGCAAAAAAGAAGAAGAGTGCGTGTCGCCGCCTTACCATCCCAGCCAGCCTGTTTTTCCCTTCTCAATCACGGGTGTCGCACCTTGCGAAAGGGGCACATTTTCTTCTTTTGCTTTTTGGATTCGTGCCGCCTCAGCCGCCGCATCGACAACCGTGTCGGGAGTTCCGCTTTCTTTCCCAAGCAAACGCGCGACTAAATGGGGCGAGGCTTCAACTACTTGGGTAGAGTCGCGATCCACAAGCTCTCGAATGGCGGGATCCGCCTTAGAGGCCTGGGTTGCAATCAACAGAGCCTTCTCAGCCTCAGACGCAGATCCCCCAACGGGGGGCTCTTTTCCTTCAAAAAGAAGGCTGCTGGCGCGTTGCGTTGTATCGATTTCTTGTAAGCGTGGGGCGCCTGGGCGCGGCGGCGCGAGCGTGAAATCAGGCGGCATCGACAAAGGCGCACGCTCCATCACCGCGAATTCATCCGGCGGAGAACGGCCAAGCCCTAAATCCTGCCGTAGCTCGCCACAGGCGGCAATCGGCAGAAGACTGAGAAGAAGAAACGCGCGAAAGGAAAGAGAAGACATGCGACACCGAAAAGCTAACTCGTTCGCAGCATAGCAGGAAAGGCTTGGGGATCAATAAGACAGCAGAGGAAAGAAAAATTCTGAAAGTATACTCGGTTTCCTTGGAAAGCCGAGGATGCGATTCCGTGCAAAACACGGACGCAGCGCAGCTGATGCGCCTTTTGCGCGGACAAAAAGTTCGGGGCCCGAAGGGGCCCGAGTATAGATTGAGAAATCAAAGTGCTGAAGCCCGATTATTTTTCTAAAGTGAATTTGTGTTTTGTTGTATTGGCAATCGACACGAGCCAGAGCATAGCCGGAACCTCGACCAGAACGCCAACTGCCGTTGCGAGTGCTGCGCCAGATCTCAGCCCAAAAAGGCTAATGGCAACGGCGACCGCAAGCTCAAAGAAATTCGAACTGCTGATAAGCGCTGCGGGTGCGGCAATATTATGGGGTATGTTCGCTTTGCCCATCCATACATAAGCCAGCGTGAACATCATCACGCTTTGGATGAATATAGGAACCGCAATCATGCCAATCACCAAGGGTTTTTGCAGAATGGTTTCCGCTTGAAATCCAAACAACAAGACAACAGTAGCCAGCAGTCCAAGAACCGAATAAGGCTTCAGATGGTTGAGAAAGGCTGCGAGGCGTTCTTGTCCGCGCGTCAGCATTTGTTTGCGCGTGAAATATCCCGCTACAATCGGGATCACGACATACAGAACGACCGAAAGCAAAAGCGTTTCCCACGGCACGGAGATATCTGCCACTCCCAGTAGCAGAGACGCAATGGGCGCAAAGGCAAAAATCATAATCACATTATTCAGCGCCACCTGTGCCAAGGTATAATTCGGGCTGCCATTCACCAATCGACTCCAAACAAAAACCATCGCGGTGCAGGGCGCAGTGCCGAGCAGGATAAGTCCCGCAACATATTGTTTGGCATCTTCCGGTAAAATGAATGAAGTAAAAACATGCTGCAAAAAGAAAACAGCAAGCATGGCCATGCTGAAAGGCATTACCAGCCATGTTACGACAAAGCTAAGGACAAAGGCTTTTGGCTTTTTCGCTGTATCTTTGAGAGTCGAAAAATCGACATTAATCATCATCGGCATAGTACCGGACTCATTTTTTAACATTCAGCAATACCAATATGTTAACGCTCGTTCCGGGTAATATTAAACGGGCGAGTGTGGTTATTATTTTGGGGAGGCTTGAATTTGAGAACAATCGGCGCAGGTAATCGAGG